>JAFXGC010000025.1 GCA_017513325.1 Clostridia bacterium | reverse complement strand
TAACCAACCTTGGCGCAGTAAAAATCAGACTCCGTAGCCTTATTGGCGCAATGGAAGAAAGAAAGGCAGGTGCGAAAAGATGAATAATGTTCAGTTCACACCTGAAATGAAAAAGGATTATACGATTCTTGTTCCTACAATGCTGCCCACTCATTTTAAAATGATTTGCCAGATTTTGAGAAGTTTCGGGTATAAGGCAGACCTGCTTGAAAATTACGGGCAGAATGTGGTGGATAGCGGCCTGAAGTATGTACATAATGACACTTGCTATCCTGCGCTGCTTGTAATAGGTCAGTTTATTGATGCAATAGAGAGTGGAAAATACGATCCTCATAAGGTTGCGTTGCTTTTAACGCAGACAGGCGGCGGATGCAGAGCATCAAATTATATTTCACTTTTGAGAAAAGCGCTTGAAAAGGCAGGTTATGGATATATTCCCGTTATTAGTCTAAATTTCTCAGGGCTTGAGTCCAATCCCGGATTTAAAATAACATTGCCTCTCCTCAGACAGCTAGTGTATGCAGTATTCTATGGGGACCTGCTTATGCTGCTGAAAAATCAGTGTCGCCCGTATGAGATAAACGAAGGTGAAACTGAGGCTATTTGTGAAAAGTGGACTAAAAAGTTAGTTGACGAAATGGCTGAAGGTCAGATGAGCTATAAAACTGTCAAGTGCCGTTATGCCGAAATCGTTTCTGATTTTCACAATATGCCCAGAAAAAATGAAAAGAAGATCAAGGTTGGCATTGTTGGAGAAATATTTGTAAAGTTTTCTCCTCTTGGAAATAATCATCTTGAAGATTTCCTTGTTTCAGAGGGCGCTGAAGTTTCTATGCCGGGCCTTGTAGACTTTTGTATATACTGCGTGTATAATAACATTGTGGATACCAAGCTCTATGGAACAGGCAAGGTAAAAAGCTTCGTTATGAAATGGGTTTATAATTATCTGTGCGAAAAGCAGAACGATCTGATTGCGGCAGTTAAAGAAAACAGTAATTTCAAAGCACCTACACCTATTGAGCATACAAGAAGCTTGGTGGAAGACTATATCGGATTAGGAACAAAAATGGGAGAGGGATGGCTTCTTCCTGCCGAAATGCTTGAGCTGATAGACTCAGGTGTTAAGAATATAGTATGTGCGCAGCCCTTTGGATGTTTGCCCAATCATATAGTTGGAAAGGGCATGATGAAGCCTATAAAGGAGCGCAATCCTGATGTGAATATAGTTGCAATAGACTATGATCCCGGTGCAACCAAGATAAATCAGGAAAACAGAATAAAGTTGATGCTATCTTGCGCAGTGGAAATTTTAAATAACAGTAAAGAAGAGGCAAAGATATAATGAATATCCTTGTAACAGGCGGTAGTCGCGGAATCGGAGCGGCAACAGTGAAATATTTTGCAGAGCAGTGCAATAGAGTTGCTTTTGTTTATAACCAAAACGACTCTGCTGCAGATGTTGTTGTCAGTGAATGCGGTGCTTATAGAATAAAGGCAGATATTTCAGATTTCAATGCTGCAGAAGCAGCTTATATGGAAGCGGAAAAAGTTCTTTGCGGGGTTGACGTTTTGGTCAACTGCGCAGGAATTGCCCTCATTTCTCAGATATGCGACACAGATTATGCCCTCTGGAGCAAGGTGATAAACACGAATCTCACAAGTGCATACGCAATGTGCAAGGCGGCATCACAAGAAATGGTACGCCGCAAAAATGGAGTTATCATCAATGTGGGTTCAGTATGGGGAAGAGTTGGTGCATCCTGTGAAAGCGCTTACAGCGCGTCAAAAGCAGGTATGCGCGGTCTCACAATGGCCCTGGCTAAAGAGCTTGCTCTGTCAGGAATCAGGGTAAACTGTATTGAGCCGGGCGTTATTGATACAGAAATGAATCACGCGCTTGGAGAGGAAACACTCAGTGCTATATGCGAAGATATTCCCCTTGGCAGACTTGGCAAGGCAGAAGAAGTAGCGGAACTTATCGGGTTTCTTGCAAGCGATAAGGCGAAATATATAACAGGTCAGATCATCGGAATTGACGGCGGTTTCGGTTTATAAGCAGAAAGGATTTGCATTATGAAAAGGATTCTGTGTTCAAGAAGAATGAAGGCTTGCGACAGGAGAGAGATCGAAACAAGAACTCCATCTGAGATTTTGATGGAAAAAGCAGCAGCGGCTGTATATGATGTTCTTAAAAGTGATTTTGACCTGAGCCGTGTTTTGTTTGTGTGCGGCGGAGGGAATAACGGCGGTGATGGACTTATCGCAGCAAAGCTTTGTGCATTTGACGGAAATGAAGCGCATATTCTGTTTTGCGGAAGTGAAGATGCATGCACTGCTGAAACCTCTCGCAGATTGGCGGAAGCAAAAAAAGCAGGTCTTAGATTTGTTTCGGCAATTGACGAAGAATATACAACTATAGTAGATGCTATGTTTGGAATAGGTCTGTCCCGCGAAATAGACGGAGAAAACGCTGAAATAATTAATTCTGTAAATCTTAGTCGTGCAAAAGTGCTTTCAGTTGATATTCCCTCGGGAATATGCGCAGATAACGGTGAAATCCTCGGATGTGCAGTTAAAGCGGACGAAACCGTAGCTATTCAGGCATATAAAAGAGGACATTTCCTTGGCGATGGCGTAGAGAATTGCGGAAAAATCGTCTGTGTTGATATAGGCATTTCTTGCTCAGGCGCAGAAAACTTTGACGGAGAGGGCGATGTTGTGCCCTATGTTATGGTGAATAAAGACATTCAGCTTTTGTCTAAAAGAAAAAAGGATTCCAATAAAGGGACCTATGGAAGAACAGTTATAATAGGTGGAGCTCCCGGTATGTGTGGGGCTGTATATCTTTCGGCGCTTGCCGCATATAGAAGTGGCGCCGGGCTTGTTGAAATTTTCACATCGAATGAAAACAGAATTCCCCTGCAAACGCTTATTCCTGAAGCTGTCGTTACAACAACCGATTGGGATGAACCCGATACAAAAAAGCTTGAAGAAACTCTTGAAAGAGCAAAAGTTGTGTGCGTTGGTCCCGGTATGAGTATGGGCAAGGGCGCTCTCAAAATTCTTTCAACCGTGTATAAAATGGTGAGAACATCTCTTATTGTTGATGCAGATGCGCTCAATTTGACTGCAAAGTATAATCTTGAATATCCCATCAACATCCCCACCGTAATTACCCCTCATCCTCTTGAGCTGTCAAGACTCAGCGGTAAACCCATTGAAGAGCTTAAAGCTGACCTTTGGCAGGCGGCCAAATCTTATGCAGATGAAAAACGTGTTGTTTGTGTTGCCAAAGACCATCATACAGTAACAGCCTATAAAACAAATGTGTTTGTCAATGCCAGTGGAACACCTGCGCTTGCCAAGGGTGGCAGTGGAGACGTGCTTTGCGGCGTTATAGCAGGGCTTCGTTGCAGCGGACTGTCAATGCTTGGCGCGGCTTCTCTCGGTGTGTATATTCACGGTTTGGCAGGAGAAAAGGCTGAAGAAAAGTATGGAATGAGTGCTCCTCTTGCCCATGAGGTAGCTAACCTTGTAGGTGAAGTGCTCAGAGAGGCAGGCAGATAATGGCGGCATTCAAAACAAACGCAATGCGTATTCTTGAGAGAAATAAGGTAGCCTATAACCATTATGAATATGATCCTGAAGTAACCGATGGGGTTATGGTGGCAGAGCTTGTAGGTCAGGAAAGAGAAAGAGTTTTCAAAACTCTGGTAACTGTATCTTCAAAAGGTAATAACTACGTTTTTGTTATCCCGGTAGGCGAAACACTTGATCTCAAAAAAGCAGCTGCAGCAGTTGGCGAAAAATCAGTTGCTATGATAAAGCAAAAAGAACTTTTGGGACTGACGGGGTATATTCACGGAGGCTGCTCTCCCGTTGGAATGAAAAAATTGTTTCCTACTATGCTCCACGAAAGCTCTAAAAACTTTGAAGCGATCTGCGTTTCAGCAGGTCAAAGAGGTCATCAGGTGGAAGTGCCGGTTGATGCGCTTGCTAAGGTCGTAAATGCTAAGTTCGGTGATATAATAGTTGATTGAAGGAGATATTGAATATGAAGAAAATCAGCCTGATATTTGCCGTATTTGTATTGTGTATATCTATGGTATCGTGTAGTGCAGGTATTAGCCGTGATGAAGCCGATACTATGGCAAGGGACCTTCTGAATAAATTAGCCGAAGATGATATTGAGGGGGCAACCGAAATGATGCACCCTAGTACTAATACTACTGTAGAACTCTTTGAAGCATATATTGAAGCGCTTGAAAAATCCGAATGTGTAAATTTTGGAATGTTGGATGAAGTTAAATTGCTTTCTAATTTTTCTTCTGCAGTATATTCAAGTAGCGCGGGCGGTTCATATTATAAGATACAGTATCGATTAGTCCAAGGAGATCTTTCATTCAGATGTATTATTGAGATAATAAAAGTTGATGATATAATAGGTGTTTCAAATATTGAAATTAGTGTTGAATAGTAAAAAGATCCCTCATAATTGAGGGATCTTTTTAACTAAAATCAAAAACGACCTTATCGCCATCAAGCTTCAGCGCACCGTCAAAGGGTTTATCGTTTTTTGAGATGAATCCTTTTAGCTTAGTTGTTTTTCCGTTTTCAAGCAGATCGCGAGCGGCGGAAATGGGAATAATACGTTTGCATATTTCCAGGCTTATCTTGAATTTGCAGCCATCCTTATAACCCATACAGCCGTAGTTGTATCTGCCTCTGACTACATTGTTATGGCAAAGAGGACATTTTCCAACTATCTCACCTGCCACTCCCATATCACGATCATCTTCGGGGGGAAGGGGAGCCTGATTGAAAACCTCATTGATCTCTGCTTCCGCAAGCTTGACGCAATCTTCAACAGTTATCTCGTTGCGGTAAACCTTTTTCAGCGCGCGGCCAAGGTGCGCTGTTTTTTCTTTTTCCATATTGATACCAAGTCTTTGTAAGGTCTCAATAAGAAAAATTCCGCCTCCGAGAATATAATAGCTGTTGTTTTTAAGTTCAATATAGCCCGAGTCCTCAGCATTTCGGATGATGCCGGTTCTTGTAGCCTCGGTTCCGATTTCAACGCCTTCAAAAATTGCCTTGTATTCTTCCATATCGTCTTCGTTTTCGCTGTCTTGAGCGGCAGCTTTTAGGTCGCGGTATGGATTTTTCAAAAAGTTGTTGAGAGTTTCAACGGTGTAGTGCTTGGGAGGAGAGGTTTCTTTTTCCTTTGGTTGGAAATCTGTGTTAACCTTGTCTCCTTTTTTCAGGTTTGGCAACACTTTGTTCTTGGAGGGCGGATCTTCAAATTTTGTCCAACCTTTTTCGAGAATGATGGTGCCTTTAAGCGTGAACTCTTCGTACTCGCCTACCTTCACCTTGATTTCGGTTTTCTGAGCAACACAGTCTTCAGAACAGAAAACGGCAACAAAACGGCGGAAAACCGTTTGGTAAACCTTATATTCATTTTCGGAAAGAGCCTCTTTTTTTGGAATCTTGAAAGTGGGTGTAAGCGCTGAGTGTGATTCTATTTTTGCGTCGTCAAAAATAGTTTTTTTATCCTTGAATTTAACGGGATATCCGACAGCGGCAATGTTTTCGATAATTTTTGCAATCTTGCCTTTTTCAGCGGTGGCAAGATATTCGGAGTTTGTTCTGGGATATGTGAGATATCCTTTTTCGTACAAATCCTGAACGATCTTCAAAGATTCGTCCATAGACATTTTATATTTTTTGCCAAGAAGATTTTGCAGTTTTGAAAGTGAGAAAAGCTTTCCGGGATTAAGAGTGTCCTTTTTGGATGTTTTGCCTGTAACAATGGCGTCGCAGTCATTATACGCCTTGCAGCATCGGAGAGCTTTTTCAAGCTCCTCCTTTGCATATTTACGAGTGCTCACAAGCTCTATTTCTTCGCCGTCAGTCAAAGCCTTGCTCACAATGCCGTAATAAGTTGTGGGAACAAAGTTACGGATCGCCATATCACGATCATATATTGCTTTGACGATAGGGATAATAACCCTGCCCACTCTGAGCAGCGCTCCGGATTTGAGAGTAGCATATCTTGTGAGATTGATTCCGTAGAGCCAGTCAACGTAAGTTCTTGAAAAACCTTCAGATGCAAGATTGTTATATCCGCTGCTTTCCCTAAGCTGAGAAAGCTCTGCCCGGATGGTTTCTCTGGTCTGGTCGGGTAACCATAGCCTGCAAAGCTGTTTCGGAGTTTTCAGAGCATTCTGTATACATAAACGGATGATAATTTCACCCTCGCGGTCAGCGTCTCCCGCATTGACAATTTTATCTACATCGTCACGGTTACAAAGCTTTTCGATAACAGAAAATTGTTTTGCAACCCCTGAGTCTACCGCTTTTGATTTTGCTTTTGTTCTGAGCTTGTATCGGAACTCGTTTGGATAAAAGGGAAGATTGTCCAATTTCCAGCGAGCATTTTCTTCACCCGTATAGTCCTCAACGTCGCAAAGTTGGAACAGATGTCCCAGTGCCCAGGTAACGATATAGCCTTCGCCTTCATAATAGCCGTCGCGCTTTTTTGTGTTTCCGATAGCATCGCAAATATTTCTGGCAAGGCTGGGCTTTTCTGCGATTATAAGTATCATTTGGCAATCCTCCTTTCACCTGTTTTCAAAGAAGAAATCCGCATAAGCGGATTTCTTCTTATTCTTTTGAACGTTCAATATCGCAGCCTGCGAGCGCTGCGCCTATAACTGTTCCGAACTGAGCATATTTGGGGATAATGAAATTCATATCAAACATACGATTAAGGTTCGCAAAAACTTCGGGGGCCTGAGGAACATTTGTGAGATTTCCTGTCAGCACGATGTTTTTAATATCAAAGTTTCTTGCGGCAAAAACGCTGACCATACCAACTGTTTCAAAAACCATATTGATAAGTCCCAGCGCAATATCACTCTTTGTAGCAAGATCGCTTAATTTTCCGAAGTTTGAAGCAGTCATAACATCGCTGTAGCCCGGAACGATATCCTGTCGTGAGATGTCACTGATTTTAAGATCAATATTGTGAATGTCGCCATCTTTTGCAAGTTCGGCAATATGTTCAATATTATTCATTCCGAGAAGCTGCTTGGAGAGACCAAGCAGTGTACCTCCGCCAACACCCGTACCGCCCAGATACTGAGGCTCTTTACCTTTTTCTGCATAGACAAGAGCCGTTCCCGTTCCCATGCTTACTATCAGTGATTTATCATAATCTGAAAGATAAAGCCCTCCGAGACCAATAGATCGGAATTCTTTAATCGTTTCGCAATTCAGAGAATAGATATTTTTTGTAACATAAGATGAACCAACGCCTGTGATCATAACTCTGGCAATATCGGAAAGTTCAAGATTATTAATATCTGTGAATTTTCCGAAAGCTCCGTATATGGAGGTTATAGGGTCGGTTGCGCGAACAAAGATAGGTTCAATCAAACGGTTCGTTTCACCGCTTATATCAAAGCCGACTATTTTTGTTGTGCTTCCGCCAACGTCGATACCAATAACGATTTTTTTCATAAGATATATTCAAACCTTTCAGTTGTAAAGATCACCGAAAACACTTTCGCAAAGATTCTGTAAATAGGAAAGTGAGAATGAAGAGTCGGAGTAGATAATTTCATTCTGTGAGGCAAGCTCTTCCGTATAGTCGTCAAGCTTGTAAACGGTGCATTGTCCCTCTCCGCTTTTAACGTGTGAAACAATTGGGATTATTCCGTAATCTGTAATAGCAACATCATTTTCTGTTTTGCTGACGCTGATATCAGCAAGTGCACCCAGCATACGGTTTGCGATGCCTGTTCCTGTTTGCGCTGTTGAGTTTATGTAGTTTCCGATAGAATAATAAACCAGCATAGAATGGCCGTTTTTTTCAATCAATTCAACCGGTTCAACAACATGAGGATGTGTGCCTATAACCAGGTCAACTCCTGCCTCAAAGAAAACGTTTGTCCAGTATTTCTGATTGTTATCAGCAGTCAGCTTATATTCTGTACCCCAATGTGGGCAAACAATAACAAAATCCGAAATTTCCTTTGCTCTGGAAACATCGTTCATAATTCTGTCTTTATTCAGCAGATTAACACAATAAGGCATATCGGAGGGAAGTGGGATACCGTTTGTTCCGTACGTGTAATTGAGGATGGCAAACTTTATGCCCTCTATTTCAGTTGTATAGATATTATCAGACTTTTCTTTTGTATCAGAAATTCCGAGATATGCAATGTGAGGATAGTTTTCTTCCCAAAAATCAATACAGGAGAGAAGACCTTTTTTTCCTTTATCGAGAGCGTGGTTTGTAGCATGAAGAACAACATCAAATCCGCTTTTAACCAGTGAATCACCAACTTCAAAAGCTCCGTTGAAATTTGGGTATCCTGAAAGGCCCAGGTCCTTTCCGCCGAGAATAACTTCCTGGTTGATAATTGCCAGATCTGCATTTTCTATGTCTTCTTTAACGTTCGAAAACATATGGTCATAGTTATATGATCCGTCGTTCATCTTGCCCGATGCTGCAACTTTGTCGTGAAGGAGCACATCGCCTGCCATTATAATTGATACGATCCCATCATTTGACGCGTTAACAGGAGACTCGGTTTCAGAATCAGTTTCTATCTCGGTTTCTGTCTCAAATTCTGTTTCAGTTAGCTCTGTTGTTACGATCTCAGATGACGTTTGATCTGGAGCAGTTGTTTCAGGAGGAGCTTCTTCAAGCTTTCTGCAACTGCTCAGCAGTAACAACATTGCAATAATAACTGCAAATCTTTTCATATTATTTCATGATTTGTCTCAAATAGTCAATGCTCATTTTAGCGCATTCAAGATTGGATTTTCCAAATGCGGCTAGATCCTGTTCAACAACTATCCATTCAACGCCGGCTTCTTCGGCTGCATCGAGAAGATGCGGAATATTCTGTACTCCGTATCCTATGGGGCGAAGCTCGCCTCTGCCTTCGGTGATTTCTTTTTTACGGTAGTAGTCTTTGAGATGGATAAGAGCGCACTTGTCCGCATTTTCTTTGATATATTCAACAGGATCTACGTTCATAACGGCGATCCATGCTGTGTCATATTCAGCTTTAAGGCCGGGAACGCCGTCAAGTATGTGCTCTATAATGTATTTGTTATCTAATTTAGCAAATTCACCTTCGTGGTTGTGAAAGCATAGCTGTATATCATATTCCTTGCCTTTTTCACAAAGCATCTGTATCTGTTCGTAGGTGCCTTCGTGATCTTCTTTACCCGGCCATTTAGCCGGATTAAGATATGGCATAGCAAGGTACTTGCATCCAAGCGATTTATGAAAAGAAAATGTGTCATCAGGATCAGCCATAAGCGTTTCAAAACTGATATGAGCAGAAGGCACTTTAAGATCAATACTGTTCATAAACTCAATAAACTCTTTCTGAGTAAATCCGTAAAGATCTTTACCACCATATGGTTCAATTCCATCATAACCCATTTCCTTGAGGGATATGAGTGTGTTACGGGCGTCCTTTTCAAGATCATCACGAAGTGAAAACAGTTGTATGGAAACAGGGAATATCATAATCTTATCTCCAAATATGTTTGTATAGAATATGTAAATATTTTAATATAAATCCAAGTGTTTTTCAAGGCTATTTTAATTTTCTTAACACTTTATACGAAAAATATGATATACTGTTTAAAAACGGAGAAAGGAGATGAGTTCGTGAATAAGAGAATCATCAGCTTATTTTTGGTATTAATGATGGTTTCGTCAATGATATTTCCGATTTGTGCAGGGTATATTTATCCCGGAAAATTTAAGGATTATGACAATTCTTATAAGCTTGAATGGTTTGATAAGGATAAATGGGAAATTGTTTCAGGAGTTAAAGAGATAGTGATGCGTAATATGGGCTCATCTAATCTCATGTACGTAACATCGGATAAGCAGGGCGAAGCTATGCGCATTGCCTATGTGATCGAAGATGGTATAGATTTGAGCGCGTATAATGAAATTGTTGTGGGAATGATACTGAACAATTCAAAAGATTGTACATACACTATCACATATTACTATGATGGCGGTAGCTACTCCGATAAAGTAACAAGCGATAAAGGAACAAAAAACACATTGCACTTTATGTTACCTTCGGAGAATAGTGACAGTATAACAAGGATTGAATTCGAAGTCAGCAATCCTGTTTCAATACCGAATTATTTTGCTATAGAGAGTTTTTATGCAGACAGCAACAGAACCTATAGTTATGCGGAAAAATTTCAGAGCAGACGAGTGTCGGTAACTGAAGGTAATGCAAAGTATTATGACGATCATATTGAGATTATCCCAAACGAAAACGGAGCCTATCTTGATTGTGAACTTATAAAAGACTATAATTCCGGTTCGGCTGTAGCTGTTATGGAGATAAAAAGCTCATTTTCCGGTATGATGACCGTAGAAAATGTTTCAACCGGAAAGACCAGTACAACATCATTGTACGTTGGAACTGTAAAGTATAACATAATGATTTCAGAACTCGAAAAAAAACTCAAAGTCGGATTCCTCGGCGGAGATAATTCGGGTGAAGCGTTGATAGAACTTCTGTCTTTACAGATTATTCCCGTAGCAAAAGATGAAACAGAAAGTATTGGCACGGTTGAGAGCTGTTTGTTTGATAATGGAAAACTTACTGTTAAAGGAAATATTGACTCGTCGGTTGCCGTTAAGTATATCAATTCCAGCTTGGCATTATTCAGAGTCCCATTCAATTACAGTGATGAAAATTATGAGCTTGGCGAACCTGAAATTGAAATGAGTATTTCCACTGCGTTTGCAATTGAAACTGCTGTAAAATATGACTATACGCGATACAAATATATAGTTGCTATTAAAACGAAGGATGAAGTAATACCGTTGACGGACCCGGTATATGCTTTCCCCAAAAAAACAGCTCCCGTAACTAACCAGGAGTGTCATAAAGGTCTTCATAATGCCAAAAGCACTGCCGTGTTTGAAAGTGAAGCGGAGGATGTTGTTATTGACGTTTATGTGAATCATTTGTTTGCTTCTTCGGGAACAGTGTCGGCTATCCGTTTTGCTTACAGAGATAACGTATACTATATAAACAGTTCTTATGTAAATGAACTTTCGTCCAAGGTGGATTTTTTTACATCTATAGGTTCAAAAGTATATTTTCGTGTTCTGTCAGATGAAGAGGGTGCTTTTGATTTCAGCCTAACGCAGGATTATTCAGTTGATCTTATGAGAGCTTCAGCTGCTTATATTGGATCTCACTATGAAAAAATTGCAGGTGTAATCATTCTTAGTGAATTTAATTATAACGAATCTCAGAATGACAGAATAAAAGAGGCATCTGATTTGCTGGGATTGTTTGCTTCTTCTTTAAAAAGTGTCAACAATACCATGGAGTTGTATGTGTCCATAAACAGAAATAATGGATATATAGCAACTGTGTTGTCTGCCTATAATAAAAATAACGGTATAGACAATGTAGGTGTGTTTTATGATGTGCAGGATTTTTCTGATTGCGTTGTAAATCTGAGAGCATTGTGCGATTCTGCGATACTATATGGAAATGCTTTTGAAAAAACAATGATATTGTGGAGGGCAAAAAAGGATAGTATCACCACAGATGCGTATAAACAGATTTATGAAAATGCGATCCAGAATTCAGTATCAAGTGTTATATTGTCAGCAAATGACAATATAACTACAAATGATATTTGCAATGTTTTTGAAGGCTTATACGAAAAAGAGAATGTGCGATATCAATTTGATGCCTTTAAAACGGAAACAGAATATAGAGGTTCATACGATTTGTGGGATTTTACACAGTCATATAACACTTTCGGATGGTTTGCGGGAGGTTATTGTTCTTCGCCTGAAACAACAAAATCAGTATTTAATAATTCGAGAGTTATGAAAAGCGATATAACTCCCACACGCGATGATGAGGGAATTCTTGTCGGTTGGTTTAATGATGTAACAAATTTGTCTATAGCAGATGTATTAAAGGTGGACCTTGCTGTTAAAATCGATGCACACAGAGATGTTTCAATCAGAGTTGTGCTTGGTGGAAATGGTTCAAAGGCTGAGTATGTAACTACGGCAAAAAATGGTGAACACAGTATATATCTCGATATCAATAGTTATACACAGGCAAATAAGGTTGAGTATATAGCAATTATTATAAACAGTGAAATCGAATCGACACTTGAAGTCTCAAGAGTTAGCGTACTGAGTCACTCTCTTGCTGATGATGAGTTGAAATTTGCGTCAGGTAAAAACGATGATTATTTTCAGGATAAATCAACTTTGTATGTTTTTATAGGAGCTTTTGTTTCGTCAACAATAGTTGCATTTATAGCATTGAGCAAAAAGAAAACGACAAAGCATAATAACGATAAAAAAAACTGAAATATTCTGAAATTTATTGAAATTTCTACTTGATAAATAGTGTATTACTGTTGTATACTATATTTTGAGCTTTAGCTTCATTTAGGAGGATTTTATGCAGAATAATACAAGACCCGAAGATATGCTTCGCATAACCACAAAAGAGCTTGCTGATAAGTTCATAGCAGAGCAGGTGGAAGAAGTTCGCGCACAGGTAGGCGATAAGAAAGTTCTTCTTGCACTTTCCGGAGGCGTTGACAGCTCTGTAGTAGCTGCGCTTCTTATAAAAGCAATAGGTAAACAGCTGGTGTGCGTGCACGTAAACCATGGACTTATGCGTAAAGATGAATCAGAGAACGTTGTAAAAGTATTTTCAGATGAGCTTAATGCAAACCTTATATATACTGATGAAACAGATCGTTTCCTCAATCTCCTTGCAGGCGTATCCGATCCTGAAAAGAAGAGAAAGATCATCGGTGCGGAATTTATAAATGTTTTTGCTGATGAAGCGAGAAAACTTGAAGGCATCTCTTTCCTCGCGCAGGGAACAATCTATCCCGACATTCTTGAGTCTGTAAAGCAGGCAGAAGGTAAGAAAGCAGTTAAATCTCACCATAACGTAGGCGGACTTCCTGAGGATCTCCAGTTTGAGCTTGTAGAGCCTCTTAAACTTCTCTATAAAGATGAAGTAAGAGTTGTTGGAGAAGCGCTCGGTCTTCCTCACGCAATGGTATATCGTCAGCCTTTCCCCGGCCCCGGCCTTGGAGTAAGATGCCTTGGAGCAATCACAAGAGATAGACTTCACGCACTCAGAGAAGCAGATGCAATTCTCAGAGAAGAGTTTGATATTTGCGGTCTTGCAGAGAAGGTATGGCAGTATTTCGTAGTAGTGCCCGATATCAAGTCTGTAGGCGTTAAGGATGAAAGCCGCTATGAAGGTTGGCCCGCAATCATCCGTGCCGTAAATACAAAGGACGCAATGAGTGCAACAATCGAGGAGATCCCCTATGCAGTTCTCCATAAGATCACAAATAGAATCACAAACGAGGTAGAAGGTATTAACCGTGTTCTCCTCGACCTCACTCCCAAGCCTGTAGGCACAATTGAGTGGGAATAATATTATATGGTCTTAAGTGGCTTGAAATCTTTCAATTTCAAGCCACTTTTCTATAGTATTATAAAAAACTTATTTGTAGTAACAACTTTGCCAACAATTATGTGATATGGCATAGATGCATTCGTTATAACTGTACTGAAATAAAAAAATTAAGCTGATACAAAAAATTACGGCAGGGAGTTTTAGGCTCCCTGCCGTAACTTTTAAGGTTTAAATTCTGTTTAATGGTTTCGATTATTGATATCTTCCGTCCCAATAACCGTTTGCATCAAGCCAGCACCAACCATAGTAGTCTTTTACCCAGTTGTTTGTTACCATTCTGCCGTTTGAATCAAGATAACACCAACCATAGCTATCTTTCTTCCAAGCATTGGTTATGCAGTAGCCGTTTGCGTCAACATAACACCAGCCCACAGAATCTCTGATCCACTTATTAGTTGCCATTCTGCCATTTGCATCAAGGTAAATCCAACCCTTGCTATCCAGACGCCAGGAATTGGAAATCATGTTGCCGTTGGATTCAAAATAGTACCAACCGTTATTGATATACTGCCAACCTGTTACCATTATACCGCTGGACTGCATATAATACCAAACGTTATTGATATACTGCCAACCTGTCTGCATTGCGCCGTTGCTGCCAAGGTAATAATAGTTATTGCCTACAAGAACCCAGCCAGTTGCCATCTGACCGCCTGAGTACATATAGTACCAAGTGTTGTTTATACACTGCCAACCTGTCTGCATTGCGCCGTTATTATTAAAGTAATAGTAGTTATTACCTATAAGAGCCCAGCCAATTGCCATCTGACCACCTGAGTACATATAGTACCAAGTGTTGTTTATAGACTGCCAGCCTGTCTGCATTACGCCGCCATTGTTGAAGTAGTAGTAGCTATTGCCAACGTATACCCAACCTGTTGCCATTTTACCGCTTGAATACATATAGTACCAAGAGTTGCTTACATACTGCCAGCCGGTCTGCATTGCGCCACCGTTACCGAAGTAGTAGTAGCTATTGTCGATATAAGCCC
>JAFXGC010000024.1 GCA_017513325.1 Clostridia bacterium | reverse complement strand
TTGGATGGTCTTTTGTGTTGGTGCGAGAGACGGGACTTGAACCCGTACGGTGTGAACCACACGCCCCTCAAACGTGCGCGTCTGCCAGTTCCGCCACTCTCGCATATTCAATTCGTCGCTGTTCCCTTGCGACTTCGTTATTATATCAAAACCTTTTTAGTTTGTCAACACCTTTTTGCAGTTTTTTCGTTTTTTATTTTTTATATCAAATATCCCCACAAAAACCTTGGTTTCTATGGGGATATTGCTATATTTTATTCTCCTGCGATGCAACGAGCTACGTGCACGCCGCTTGCAGATGCGTGTGAAAGTGAGTGCGTAATTCCGCTGCCGTCACCTATAATATACAGACCTTTATGGCGGCACTCCAGTCTTTCATCTACTTCCACTTCCATATTATAGAATTTAACTTCTACTCCATACAGCAATGTATCATCATTCGCTGTTCCGGGAGCCACCTTATCAAGTGCATAGATCATTTCTATAATACCATCAAGTATTCTTTTGGGAAGCACCAAACTCAAGTCGCCGGGAGTTGCGCTGAGAGTGGGAGTGATAAATGCATCATCCATTCTTCCGGGTGTGGAACGACGGCCGCGTATGAGATCTCCGAAACGCTGAACAATCACGCCGCCACCAAGCATATTACTAAGTCTTGCTATGCTTTCACCATAACCGTTAGAGTCCTTGAAAGGTTCTGAAAACTGTTTGGAAACAAGCAGTGCAAAGTTAGTATTCTCTGTTTGCTTTTCAGGATCTTCGTAACTATGGCCGTTTACTGTGATAATTCCGTTTGTATTTTCACTAACAACTGCGCCCTTAGGGTTCATACAGAAGGTTCTCACCTTATCACCGTACTTTTCTGTACGATATACTATTTTGCTTTCATAAAGTTCGTCCGTAAGGTGCGCAAATACTGTGGCAGGAAGCTCAACTCTCACTCCGATATCAACACGGTTGGATTTGGTCGGAATCTGGAGATCTTTACATACTGTCTCCATCCATTTGCTTCCGCTTCTTCCAACAGAAATTATACATTCATCACATGTGTATACTTCATCTTTAACTATTACTCTGTATCTCTCGTCATCAGCCTCAACAGACAGCACAGGTGTATCAAAGTAAAAATCAACCTTATCCTTTAAATCGTTATAAAGATTTTCAAGAACAATATAGTTAATATCTGTTCCAAGATGGCGAACCGATGCATCAAGCAAATGAAGATCGTGCTGAATACATACTGTTTTAAATCTGGTGCCTGCGGTGGTATACAGTTTTGTTCCTTCTCCACCATAGCGCATATTTATCTCATCAACGTAGTGCATAAGATCAAGAGCACGCTTTTTGCCTATGTATTCATACAATGTTCCGCCGAAATCATTTGTTATATTGTATTTGCCATCGGAAAATGCTCCTGCGCCGCCAAAACCATTCATTATAGAACAGCTTTTGCATCCAATACAGCTCTTGACTTTTTCACCATCGATAGGACAATGTCTTTTGTTTAGTGTATGTCCTGCCTCAAAAACAGCAATTCTCATATCGGGATCCAGACGAGTTAATTCATAAGCAGAAAATATACCACCCGGGCCAGCCCCAATTATTACTACATCGTAATTCAACTTAATCTCCTAATCATTATGCATATCTTGCAATTATTTCATCCTGCTCGCACTCACTGAGTTCACAGAATTTGATAGAAAATCCTCCAACTCTAACTATAAGGTCCTGATGTGCCTCGGGATTCTTCTTAGCATCGATCATATCTTCAACGCAAGCAGTTGTGATCTGTCCCATCTGCCCACCTTCTCTGAGATAAGTCGTCATCAACGCCTCAATATCTTTTCTCATTTCAGGTGTTTTCATCAGGGTTGTAGGAATGAGGATATTACAGGTTGTTCCACCAAGTCCGTATTTCAGAGGAAGCTTAGAAACAGAGCTGAGAAGAGCTGTAAGACCGTTTTTGTCGTTTCCGGGACGGGGACCGATTGTGTTACCCAGAGGCTCTCCCTTATGTCTTCCATCAGGTGTTGCCCAAGTTGCGTCTCCGTAGAAAATACCACCGGAGAGAAGTGAGCAAGCTCCTGTGAACTCCTGTCCTCTTACAGATTTATAATTCTTGATATCTCCCCAGAAGCTTTCAAGAACTCTATGCATCATAGCATCAGCTTCAGGATCATCGTTACCATATTTGGGAGCCTTATTGAGAAGAATCTGTCTTTCTTTTTCATATCCCACAAAATCAGCCGCGATAGCCGCCTCGAGAGTTTCCTTGGAAATAATTTTATCTTCAAATACGAGCTTCTTTATTGCTGTCATAGAATCAGCAACAACTCCTGCTCCTGCTGTTTCGATGCAACCGTAATTATAAACTGCTCCGCCCTCGTCAAGGTTAAGTCCTTTTTTAATGCAAGCTTCTGTAAAAGGAGTTTTTACAAGCTTAGCATAGTTAGCACCCCTCATTTCCTGTCCCATATTTGCCAGATCCACGAAATGCTTTGTGAAGAACTTAACTTGTCTGTCGTAGGCAGCATAGAAATCCTCAAAAGTTTCATAGTCAGTGATATGGCCGGTTTTAAGACCTATCTGCAAATCGCCATGGAACCTTGACTTACCATCATTAAGAGTTAGTTCAAGAACTTTAGCAAGATTCAGCTGTCCATCCTCACAACCAAAATTACTCTTACCGGGTATTTCAAGCTCTTGGCAGCCAAGAACTGAATAGTTACGAGCGTCTTTTTCTTCAACTCCGTAGTTGTTTACAAATGAAGGAATAACAAGTGTATCACTTACTACCGAAGGATCACTCATTCCCTCTGACCACATTTTTACAGTGAGTGACATAAGTCTTGGGTCAGTTGTTTCAGCAAAACGAACACTCATACGAGGATGAGTTTCGTGAGTACGGCGAAGAATCTGTAAAAGAAGGAATGTAAGATCGTTTTCAGCGTTACTACCGTCTTCAACCTTAACACCACCTACAGTTATATTATGTATACCATGCTCGAGAAATTTCATCATAAGACTTGCTACAACATCTTCGGCACACTGTTTATTCTCCGCAACTGCCTTTTCAAAGAATGGCCACAAGTATTGATCCAAACGTCCAACACAATCTACCCAATCCCACAAGGAATAGAACCATATAAGCTGTGCTGCTTCGTAAAGGTTTTCAGGAGAATTCCATGAAATTGCTCGACAGTTTTCTGCCACAGCTATATAACGCTCTGCAAATTCTTCGCTGTTTTTAGCCTTTGCATCAGCATAATCTGCGTTCATAAGTATCCAATCTCGAAGTCCCTCAAGAATAATCTTACAGGCTTCAAGAGTTTCTCTTTTATGATTGTCAGTTTCTTCTGCGAGTCGAGATACAACATCTGAATGCACCCCGCCAATACCTTTTTTCATAAGGATATCATAATTGGGAACAGTATGCCCCTGATATCCACCTGTCCACCACAGGCCATGAGAAACTTTTTCATAATCGTCGGGAGTTTCAGGAGTTACAAATCGGCGGCGAGCCTCATCATAAAGATAATGCCATCCAAGAGGAACAAATTCTTCCTCCATCTCGTTCATAAGTTTAAGCTGCTCTTCTCTGACATCTTTATAGGATTCGTGATTAAGAGCATCACGAACAACGAATATACCAAATGAAAAATGCTCATAAAGAGGGCGCCAAGGACGAGGGTTTCCCATAAGTATATCGCCTTCAGCAAGAAACGGCTCTGTTACCATCCAGCTACGAACTATTGCCTTTGCAAGACGAATCGCATAGGGTTCACCCTTTGTTTCAAGGAAAACATCAAGAAAAGGGTTTTTGCCGTCAGTTGGCGCTCCTGTCCATGTATCCTCTCTTACGCGGTTAGGCTTCAACCTTTTAAGCAAATCTTCATACACAGCCAGCATAGACGGTGAATACTCAAATTTTTCTTCAACACTTCTATAATCTTTCATAGTTCGCCTCATATTACTTTCACAGTTACTTCTGTATAGTTTTCAATGCGTTTTCTTATATCTTCCGCTACATTAAATTTCATAGATTCAGCAGCAAATTCAATCTTCATACCAAGTTTTTGGCGTTTGCCATTTCCCAAGCTATGATAAGGCATAAGGTTAATCTCTTTAACTCTATACTTCTCAGCGGTTTCTGCAATTCCCTTGTAATGTTCCTCGTTATCGTTAATACCGGGAATTATAGGACATCTGAGTATTATATTTGCTCCAAGATCAGATATGATCTGCAAATTTTCCAATATCTGCTTTTGGGAAGCTCCTGTTACTCGTTTATGTAGCTCTTCACCCGTTGCTTTATAGTCAAACAAAAAAATATCAACAAACGGTACAGCCCTAATTAACACTTCTGAGTATGCCATACCACAGGTTTCAACAGCACAATTAATTCCTTGTTTCTTAGCTTCTTTAAGTAGTTCAATAGCAAAATCAGGTTGATAAAATGGTTCTCCACCGGATAACGTCAAGCCACCGCCGCTAGACTCAAAATAGTCTTTATCTCGAAGAACTTCATTAATTACTTCATTAACACTCTTGATTAAGCCATCCTTCTCTATTGCATTTGAAGGACAAACCGAAGCGCATTGCATACAAGCGACACATCGGCTAAAATCCACAATATGCTTTTTGTCCTCAAACAAATGACCACCATTGTTGCAAACATCTGCGCAATCTTCACAACCAATGCACTTATCCGGAGAGAATTTGATCTGGCACTCAGATGAGAGACCTTCCGGATTATGACACCATATACATCTGAGCGGACATCCTTTTAAAAATACATTAGTTCGTATACCCGGGCCATCATGAACTGAAAATCTTTGTATATTAAAAATACAGCCTTTCACAACACTACCCCATATTATCATTCTAAGGTTAGTCTATCATTAGATATTAAAATTGTCAACAAATTAATACAATATTTTATACAAAAAAATACTATGTTTTTTAGTAAAATAGTTGAAAAAGTATATTGACAAAAAACATTTATTATGATAATATTATTGAGCACACGAAAAGTGTGTTTCTGTGGGACTTGTCCACCTCGGGTGTCCTCTCTACCGAGCAGAAATACAGAGAGCTATAATATGCGGATGTGGCGGAATTGGCAGACGCGCTAGATTCAGGTTCTAGTGGGGGCAACTTCGTGAAGGTTCAAGTCCTTTCATCCGCACCATATTGAATGTTCATAACGGACTTGACCGTTATGAACATTCTTTTTTTATGCACATTAGTGTCAGAGCAGGTTTTTCCTGCTCTTTTTTTGTTATGCCGGTAAAGCATTTGGTATATACGAAACTACAACACCTTGCCTTGTATCCTTAGTTA
>JAFXGC010000023.1 GCA_017513325.1 Clostridia bacterium | reverse complement strand
TGACTTTATGGCAAGAGTATATGAGAATCCTGTTGAAGTTATCTACGTTGAAAAGGCAGAAGATGCTCCTGCTGAATATGCTGCTCCCCAGCCTGTAGGCCGTCATCTTGATGGTTGTCGTATCGGTTTTGACGCTGGTGGAAGTGACAGAAAGGTTTCTGCTGTTATTGATGGCGAAACAGTATATTCTGAAGAAGTTGTATGGTTCCCTAAGCTTCAGAGCGATCCTATGTACCACTACAATGGTATTCTTGAAGCTATGAAGACAGCAGCTTCTCATATGCCTAGAGTTGATGCTATTGGTGTATCTTCCGCAGGTATTTACATTGATAACAAGATCATGGTTGCTTCTCTGTTCCTCAAGGTTAACGATGAAGACTTTGAAAAGACAGTTAAGAATATGTACATTGATGTTGCTAAAGAAATCGGTGACGTTCCTGTTGAAGTAGCTAACGATGGTGACGTAACAGCTCTCGCTGGCGCAATGAGCCTTGAAGATAACAACGTACTTGGTATAGCTATGGGTACAAGTGAAGCTGCTGGTTACGTTGATGGCGACGGTAACATTACAGGCTGGCTTAATGAGCTTGCATTCGTTCCTGTTGACTTCTGCAAGGATGCAATGGTTGACGAATGGAGTGGTGACTACGGTTGTGGTGTTAAGTACTTCTCTCAGGACTCTGTTATTAAGCTTGCTCCCGCTGCAGGTATCGAGCTTGACGAAAGTCTTTCTCCTGCTGAAAAGCTTAAGATCGTTCAGGGCCTTATGGCTGATGGTGATCCCAGAGCTGCTGATATCTATGACACAATTGGTGTATACTTCGGTTATGCTATTGCTTACTATGCAATGTTCTATGATATTAAGCACGTTCTTATTATGGGCCGTGTAACTAGCGGTGAAGGTGGTACAATCCTTCTTGCTCGCGCTAATGAAGTTCTTAATACCGAATTCCCCGAACTTGCAGCAAAGATTCAGCTTCATATTCCTGATGAAAAGGCACGCCGTGTTGGACAGTCTGTTGCAGCAGCTAGCCTTCCCGAAATTAAGTAATTTATCACATAAAAAAGAGAGCCTTAGGGCTCTCTTTTTAATTTTGAATCTGGTATTGCCAATAAAGATATATCCCACGCAGGAATGCAAGGTACTCTGCGAAGATAGAACTTGTAATCAGGACAAATTTTATGAATGAATAATGGCAACTTGAAAATATCTTCACTGCGGTGATAAACTGAAATTGACAGTGCAGGGGAGTACTTTTTGATAGTTCCCAATGATCCATTTATGGCATCAAATTCGTTTCCTTCAACATCATATTTGATAAGATCAACATTAGATAAGTTCAAACTATCAATAGTCGTAATATTTACAGTCGTTGTTTTACCTCTCTTATTTTGACCTTCGCTGCCACTTCCGCGGCTTCCTGAAGAGTTAAACTCCACACTTGCTTTTTTTGCACCAACAGCGTAATTCAGAGGCGTTATTTCAACATCGTTGACAGTACTGCTATATGCTGTAAGTTTAATAAATGTTTTGGGATCAGGCTCCATCGCAATTAAATTGCAGGGATGCAAAGCCTCAATAATATCAGCTGCACTGTCACCTTTATATGCTCCGCAATCAATAACACTGTTTATTTTTTCATTATCAATTAAAGATGAGTACATATCAACGGGAGTTGTGACCATCTTTAAATACTTTGGTTCTCCACTAAGTCGAAATTCTACCATATTTTTGTACAGTTCCAATGAATGACTATCATTAAAAAGTTTCTCAGCATTTTCGATGTCATTAATGTTCTTTTTATAAAAATCACGATCAAATAATTCTGATTCATATAATGGAACTTCAGGAATATACAGTGTGTGTTTTCTTGCTATCTGATTAATATTGTTAATTACAGATTCTAAAGTTGTACCGAATGCTAATAGTACAACAATATCATTTCCATAAGATTTTGTGATTTCTTCAATGCTTTTTACAGACATATTTCTGAAAGATCTGTTTCTAACGAAATCGCTTGAAGCAAATACTCCTTCAATATTAATATTGTATTTTTCACAAATATCAAGTATTTTATCAGCACCGTTCCCGGTGCCATATAAAAAGATTGGTCGATTTTCCTGCTGAAGCTTTTCCCATAAACATGGTTTTGTTAAAAGGGAAGGGTTCATTTTGTATACTCCTTGACTTGATTTATTGGTAAAATAGTGCTATACTAAATAAAAAACGAGGTGAATGAAATGGATTGTTTGTTTTGTAAAATAATTGCTGGTGAAATCCCATCTTCAAAGGTCTATGAGGATGACTATGTTTATGCATTTAAAGATATAAATCCTATGGCTCCTGTTCATGTGCTTGTTGTGCCCAAGAAACACATTGCATGTGCTAATGATATCACTGCTGAAAACAGTTTTGAGGTTGCAAAGATTTTTGAAGCAATTCCCAAAATAGCTTCTGTACTAGGACTAAATAACGGTTATAGAATTATTAGCAATTGTGGACCGGATGCAGAGCAGACTGTTTTGCATTTGCATTTTCATATTCTCGGAGGCGAAAAATTGCCGGGAAAGCTCGTATGAGCATTAAATTGCTGATTAAGAAAATTACAGGGACAGCTTAAGCTGCCCCTGTTTTTATTTTACAAATTCATAGTAAATTGCTTTAAGAGCCTTTTCAAAATCCCATTCATCAACACCGAGTATAATGCTGATTTCACTGGAACCCTGGTCAATCATTTTAATATTGATATCTGCGTTAGAAACTGCAGTAAAAACTCTCGCTGCTGTACCTTTGGCACTAACCATTCCACGTCCTACAACTGCAATCAAAGCGAGTCCATCTTCCATGTGGAGAGTATCGGGTTCACATGCAAGGCTGATTCCTCCGAAGATGTTCTTTTTCTGTTTTTCAGTCATATTTGAAGAAACGATGACACACATAGTATCAATTCCTGAAGGCATATGTTCAAATGTAACACCTTCTTTTTCAATAACTTCAAGAACCTTTCTGCCAAAACCAACTTCAGCATTCATCTGGTCTTTTTCAATTGTAATGACTGAAAAACCTTTTTTTCCGGCAATACCTGTTACTATAGATTCGTTGCTGTTAGCAGGAGCAGAAGGAAGAATCATAGTACCGGGAGCAGAAGGATCATTTGTGTTTCTGATATTTATCGGTATACCTGCAAATCTAACAGGGAAGATAGCATCTTCGTGAAGTACTCCGGCTCCCATATATGAAAGCTCTCTGAGTTCTCTATATGTTATTGTTTTGATGGGGCAAGGGTTCTCAACAATTCGAGGATCGCTCATAAGAAAACCTGACACATCAGTCCAGTTTTCGTATAATGTTGCAGTTACTGCACGAGCAACGATTGAGCCTGTAATATCACTACCGCCACGAGAGAATGTTTTAATAGTGCCGTTAGGCATAGAACCATAAAATCCGGGAATAACGGCTCTTTCGTGACGAGTAAGTCTGTCAGATAGGATGATATTTGTCTTTTCGGGATCAAAAGCACCAGTTTCAGTAAACTTGATTACTTTTGCAGCATCCATAAAGTCATATCCAAGGAGTTTTGCGAGAATAATACCATTAAGATATTCTCCTCGAGAAGCTGCATAGTCACTACCTGCATGAAGAGTGAATGCGTTTTTTATAGCTGCAAATTCATTAGAAAGATTCAAATCAAGACCAAGACCATCAATTATAAGATTGTAACGCTCTTCAGTTTTTGAAAATTCATCTGAAAAATCTTCACCTTCAGCAGCCATCTGATAACATTTATAAAGCATATCAGTAACTTTTGTGTCAGTTGCTGTTCTTTTTCCCGGTGCTGAGGGAACGACGTATCTTCTTGAAGGGTCAGCTTCGATAATAGATTTAACTTGAATAAAATGCTCAGCGTCTGCGAGAGATGATCCGCCGAATTTAACTACTTTGAGTGCTCCAGAATTCATATTAAATAATCCTCTTGTTATGGATTGTATTTGTGTAAATACTTTTCTACAGATATGTATTATATAGAAATTTAAAATAAGAGTCAATGATATTTTGAACGAAAAAGTTAGAAAAACTTATTATTTTGTTGTAAGTTATGCATTAAATATAGATACAATATAATTATATTTAATAATATACATATTTTTGCAAAAAATGATGTTCAAATTTGAAAAAAATGTTGACTTTTATATAAAAAAATGTAATAATAAGCGCAGAGTATCTAACACTATATATAACATAATATGCACGATTTTTGCATCTGTGCTAACAACATCGTCGAAAGCAAAGTAACGATGATGTACCTCAAACATCTGAGCAAAAGGACTATATGTTTTTTCAGATGTTCACGCAGGCAGTTTCATTAAGTTGAAACCGTTGGTATAGGTCTTTTTTATTTTCTCTATATCAGGAGAACCGTAAGCTGCAGC
>JAFXGC010000199.1 GCA_017513325.1 Clostridia bacterium | reverse complement strand
TTTTTCCATATCTGTACGGTAAAAATAGTATGCATATGAGTAGGGATACGTAGTATCAGCTATGAGTGTATCAATATTCAGAAACATTTCTCCCGCATCAAACCAAAAAGAATGAAGCTTGGATAGGTCAAGCTCATACCATTTATTCCATAGGCATAAGTAGTTCCAATAATGTCTTGGTTCGGGGAATGTATAAGTTGTGGTGCTTTGGTTTGTTGATATATCGTATTCTGTGTTTCTTTCATAATCATAAACTGTAAAAGAGGATATCCCTGCTTTTTTCAGTAGCAGATCAAAGGCTTTCGCAAAGCCCTCGGAGTCAGCCTTATTCTCGATCAGCGCCGTGTAAGTCGTGGTTTCTTCATTGTCGTTAACCAAAACTATATTTTCGCATAGATAATCAACAATCTCAAAAACTATTTCCTTGTCAGATAGCTTTGTAGGAATAGAAGCGATTATTTCATCAGCTTTCTTTGAAAGGGCTTCATATTGAGGTTGGAATATTTCAGCATCAAAATCGTCGGAAATTATAACTGCAGTTATTTTTCCTTCAGCCTCAGTATAGGAGATTTTTTCAAGAACAGCCTCGTGAGATGCAAAATTACCTTTGAAAATGTCCATTATCATATCAAAGCAATTCGTATCAACACTTCTTTTGATAGAAACAGATTTGGAGGCTTCTGGTGAGGAAATAAGCTTGGCAATTGCTTCATATAAAGCTTTTTCGCTGTCGGTCAGCAGCGAATATGCAGAAACCTTAAGCGCATTTGGATAAGGCTTGCTTTTGCGAATCTCAGGTTCTTTTGCAGGCTCTGTATCAACGATTGTAGTGTCAGTATTGGGATTGTTATCACGGCAAGAGCCAAATACTGATATTGTAATTGAAAACAGTAACAAAAGAGTAATCAGCCTTTTCATAAAAACCTCCTTTTAAGTAAAAAAGCGTGGAAAAATAAATTCCCACGCTTTTTGGTTAATTAGGGTATGCCGCCGCAAACAGTTCTTTAATTCTGTCAGTCTCGCCCATCAGATGAAGGTAGGCAAAGAGACATTCAAAGCCGGTAGCACGGCTATATTGTGCGTGGGTAGCACTTTTGGGGGCGGAATGAGTATTATTTCTGCCCCTTTTGTAAACACTCAATTCATCGTCATTGAGGAGCTGCTCTATTCTTTCAAAAGCCTCGCTCTGCGCAACAGCCGTAACATAAGTAAGAGCTTTACTGTTAATGTCCCCAATACCGCCGATATCAGCAAGAACAAGTTTTTCACGAACAAGAAGTTCAAGAACACAGTCACCGAGATAGGCGAGTGACGATGTGGGCATATTTATTATTTCAGTTTTGGTCATATTATATCTTTCTCTTGATATATCGGTATTTGATCTTCTGGAATCGGTTAAGCCCTGCATAAACAGAAGCGGTTATATCTGCAAGATACTCAGCAAGCATAGCGTTTTCATCAAATGTAAGGCCGTGTCCGAATTCTTCTTTTTGAATGATGTTGAAAATTTCTTCGGCATTGATTTTTGAGAGGTCACCGTAGGTGGAGGCAATTCGTTTTCCGTAAACGCTTGAAAGCTCACCGCTTTCAGGTGCGGCACCTATAACTTCGAAAATATCAAATATTTGGTCATTGATCTTTCTTGCCATAGCGTGCCTGTCGGTTTTGGGATTGTTCCATACATCCATATCTCTTGCTCTTCTTATTAGATCATATCGTGCGGCCAGCATATTAACTCCGCGTCGGATGAATCGTTTAACAAGAAGCCTGCCGATGAAGTAGAGAAGAATAGCTGCAGCAACAGAAGAAACCACGATGATGAATTTCTGGATTTCTGTAAGTTCTTTTTCATATTCTTCTTCAAAATCGGGGAAGGGCTTTTCGGTGTCTTCCATAATGGGGGGAGTAACCGGAATATTAGGTGTATTGGGGTCAACAGGTTCTATTGTAGCGCTGTCGGGGTTGTACATATCATCGTAGTATTCAGGGGTAGCTTCATAAGGAATCCATCCCATACCGGGGTAATAAACCTCGATCCATGCATGAGCGTTACTGTCCAGCACGGTAGAAACATAATCTCCATATCTTTCGTTGAAATCCTGTGCAATATATCCTTCAACAAATCTCGTTGGAATACCCATTTCGCGAAGAATAGCGCAGGCAGCCGTTGCAAAGTGTGTGCAATAGCCTTGTTTGACGTTAATCACGAAAGAATCAAGAATGCTGCCGTATCCGGGGTAAAGCGTTTCGTCGGGGGTGAGCGTATAAGTGCAGTTGGATTTGAGATAGTCTATAACTCTCATAACCAGATGATGAGTGTCATATTCCACAGAAACCATTGCCTCATCTTTAAGCTCTCCTGCTATGTCTTTCATATGATCGCTGCCAAGAGATGTCAGATAGTTATCATTTACATACTGATTATAGAGCTTTTCTGTTTTGACAGCGAGATCAAACTCAGCTCTTTCTTCGTCAGTCATAACATTGAAATATCTGTCAACAATGCTTGTTCCGATATAGGTGATTCCCATATCCTGAAGTGACATTTCATAATTATATATACTGCTGTCGTATGTAGATGGATCACTTTCTTTCATCTGTTCGATGGTTTTCAGCGATGTTTGGTAATAAGCAAGAGCGTTTTCAAATTCTTCAGAAATACCGTCTCTGTTCATTCTGGTGATATAAGAAACGGAATCATAACTGTCACCTGCTTCAAAGAATCGTGATGAATAAATACCCTCGTAGTAGTTTGAGTATTTTTTTGTAACAGGTTCAAGTGAATATCGTTCCAGCAAGCCCATATCGGTGTCCATGGAATGAGGTACAAACATAAGTCGACTGTATCCTTTATTTCTGAAAACAGAAACGGACTGCATTGTAAAGCCGAATTTGGTGAAATTTTTATATATTTCGGCTTCAGCTATTTCGGCAGTTGAAGGATATACATACTTTTTAAAAGCGGTTGAAATCCTATCCGGGGTAAAATCAGTGCCGAACTGCTGTCTGTAGGCCAGAACTTTGTCATGATCAGCACCACTCCACGTATCGCTATAGTAGTCATAGCTGTCAGCTGCCCATCCTTTCATATAGATATTGTTGGCAGCTGTAGTTGAAACAGTAAACATTTCAATATCTTCATATTCAAGAGGAGCGAATGAGAGCGTTCTGGGAGTAAGTTCTTCTATTCCGTAAGCAGAAAGGTCATTTAAGTCTATATCATTGCCTGACAAATAAGCAGTTACATAGTAGTTGACTATTCTTACTTTGTTATAAACAGGTTCAATTTTAGCAAAAGGCTTGTTTATAGCAAGAGCAGGGAGTCCTGCTACAAGAAGAGCAAGAACAGCGGCGCCTATTCCTGCAATTCCACCTGCAGCAGAAATAAGATCTTTGCGATGACGCTGAACTTTTTTAATCTCTTTTTTAGCAGCTTTTTCGGCTTTAGATTGAGCTTTTTTGCTTGTTTTTAGATGACTGCTTGCCGTAAGAGCAGCCTTTGCGCTTTCATTACCTTTAGCTGCTTCTTTTTTCAGGCGTTTTATTTCGGCTTTTTCAGCCTTTTTGTTTATTTTGTTTTGCCTTCTGTCAGCCTTAGCTCGGCGTTTGGCCGCTTTTTTAGCATTCTTCTTTGCAAGTTTATCAGCTTTATAAACTGCTTTGCTTGCCATCCTTGATTTTTTAGCGCCCATATCTGCTTGAAGAGCAGCTAAAAGCATTTTATCCGCTTCTTCTTTAAGAGCTTTCTTTTCGGCTTTTTTAGCAAGTTTGCGTGCGCGTTTTTCTTCTTTTTTCAGTATGCGTTTTTTTATTCGTTCATTTTTTGCTTCTAGAGCGCCGGCAAATCTGTAATCATAAATATAAACGGTAAGGCAGGCGACGAGGAAAGCAATAGTGAAAACAAATCCTATGGTCCCTTTTGACATATTGTACATCAAAGTGGGGCCAAGTAACAGTGCGCAAATAGGAATAAGAAGCTGCAGACGTATCTTTTTCATAATTGATATTCCGAGGAGAATACCAATAACAAAAGTCAGGATAAAAACACCGCCAAGGCGCAGACTGTCGCTTGAAACATATGCGGAGTTGGAGTAGTCATATGCATCGTTAATCATGTAATCACTGAAATACATATAACCCCTTGAAATCATTGAGTAGATACAGTAGTTGTATATTCTGACGATACAATCAGCGAAATACTGAATAGGGTTACCGTGAAAAATCGAGCATATGGCAATGTAGAGCGCTGCAAAAGAAGGAATTGCTATAAGCGCTGTTTTTCTGTTGTATGCGGCAAATCCGCAAACAGCAGAAATGACAAAAGCTGCAAGTGCAATTATTCCAACAGGAATATAGTATCCACCCCAGTAAACTTCGTTATAAGTCAGCATAAAGAAATCGGCAATAAAAGCGCTGATTCCAAATGTGCCCAAAAACAGAATAAATGCTCTGAGGGCAATTCCTACTATACGTGATGCAGTTGTGCTGATTTCTGCAGGTGAGTATACAATGTCAGTGGGCGGAGTTCTTTTAACTTTTTTGGGGGGGTTGTTCTTTCTGAAAATTCTGCGGAAGATATTTGGTTTATTTTTCATATAGTTCCTCCGCATCAGAAATCAACGGCCACAAGAGTAGTGGAACCGTCATTGTTTTTAATATACTTGAATTCAGTAGTATAAATACCGCAGCCAATGAGACGTTCTTTGCAAGTTGCACCGTATTCACGTCTGGCAGAAGCATTGACATATCTTGATTCAGGGTTAAAGAGCATAACCTCACAAGTGCAACCTGCTCCGGCGCCACCAAACATAGCGGGAACAGCACAGTATTCGGAGAGGGAAACAGGATCAATATTTGACGTGACAAACTTAATGGTTACGTTCATTGATTCCGCAACAACGCGAATAAGATCGGTTATTTTTTTGTCGTACTCAACAGTTGCTGATGAAGCAAATCGGTTAAAAGCAGCTTCCAGTTCAACAGGAGAGGCAATGTTGAAATAAGAGAAGCCTCTGTCCTCGCGGCTGTCATACCACACTAAAGTACATTTGTTGCCTCTTGAAAGCTCTCTTTTTACAGAAGACAAAGCAATTTCAACGATACCATCGGTGCAGAATTCAGCCATATCGTCTTCATATTCATCTTTAACCTTACCGCCCCAGGAAAGAACAGCATCATCAATACGAATATTGTTATCATCACCTGTCAATTCGGTTATGCTTTCATAAAGCTTATCAATAATTGCTTTTTCGGCTGCCTCTTCCGCTGCCATTTGTTCCATTATCTGAGCTTTCAGTTCAAGACGTTCAGCATTTTTTTCTTTCTTTTGCTTTTGCTTAAATTCTTTTCTGCGCTTTGCACTTGCAAAAGCTGTGTCGCTGATAAGGCGATCTATTGCTTCAATGGTTTCCATTGTGCTTTCATCGCCAACTATCTTGCGGCGCTTTTCTTTTTTCGGCTTTTTCTTAAAAAGATTCTTAAAACGAAGTGTAAGTTTTTCAGCCTTATCCATTGCGGTAACAGCAGCAACATCTTTAAGGCGTATTTTTTTCTTTTCTTTAAGTTTAAGAGTCTTTTTCATTTGCTGAATGGAGTCGCGCTTTTTGATTTCGGGACAGGGTGTGGCAGCTGCAAGGTCTGCAAAGATATAAACATTTCTGTCACGGTTGATGCTGAAGTCTTTAACCTGCAATTCTTCGGTTTTAGAGGATAATTTCCAATGTATTGTTTTCTGGGAATCGCCCCATCTGTATTCTCTGATATTGGCCGCTTCTGCCATTTCCACAGTAGCTGTTGGAGCATGAACTGAGGGCATTTCCGTGTAAGCATGATGATCTTCGCTTGAAACGTCAAGCATTCGTGGGAAAACGAGAACGTTGCTGTAGTTGTCCACAACAACTCTTAATCTCACAAGGCGCAGCATATCAGTAATATAAAAATCGCTGACACCTATTTCGTAAAGTCCTCTGTATCTGAAAGAGATCTCTTTGTTTATTATATATCCTCCAAAGGGGGCAAGAGATAGATACATCTTCCGCTTCAGACAACGAATACCATCGTCTCTGGGCTGAGTTATATAAGCTTCAACAAAAGGATAGGGAAAAGGTGCATTGTTAATGATCCTAATTTCGTATCCTACTTTCTGGTCCTTTTCAACTCTCGCTGCTTCGCTTGAAACGTAAACCTGTATTGCTGAACAGCCAATTTTTGCGGTTACTATAGAAACGATTGGCAACAGCAGCAAAAACCAGAAAAGAACAGCAGAAATTGGGTGGCGCATAGCCTGTGTTGCAAAGAAGGAAATAACCAACAAAACAGCATAAACATATGAGCCTCCCAGAAGCTGAACACTTCTTGTGCTTTCTTTTTTCATATATTTATCCTTTTATTATCTACCTGTTTTGAAGGGAACGTCCACACTCTTAAAGGCTTCCTGAATTGCGTCAGCTGCACTCACTCTGTTTAGGCGTGCATCCTGGCTGAGAACGATTCTGTGAGTTATAGCTGAAGCAAAGAGCGCAGCAATATCTTCAGCCACAACATAGTCTCTGCCATCTATAAGAGCATAAGCCTGACTGAGTCTCATAAGAGCAAGGGAAGCTCTGGGGGATGCTCCGAGAGAAATAGACTTGGATTGTCTTGTTGCATTTACAAGCTGAACGATGTAACGGCTGATCTCTCCGGAAACTCTGACTTCGGAAGCTTCTTTTGCCATTGCTTTGATCTCTTCAGCGTTTGTGACAGCAACAACATCATTTAAAGGATTAACACCCTTTCTGGCTGAAAGGATCATCATTTCTTCGTTTTCTGTGGGATAACCCATAGAGAGTCTCAGGTAGAAACGGTCCAACTGAGCTTCAGGGAGAGGATATGTACCAACGTAACCGCTAGGGTTCTGAGTAGCTATTACCATGAATGGATCGGGAACAATATATGTTTTGCCGTCAACAGTAACCTTTTTTTCTTCCATTGCCTCAAGGAGGGCAGACTGAGTTTTAGGTGAAGCGCGATTGATCTCATCGGCAAGCATAATATTGCACATAACCAGACCTTCTCTGAATTCAAAAGTTTCTTTTGATCGGTTATAGATGTTAAAGCCTGTAATGTCAGATGCCATAACGTCGGGAGTAAACTGAGCGCGGTTGAAACCCAGTCCGCAAGCTTTTGAGAGTGCGGAAGCAAGTGTTGTTTTACCTGTGCCGGGAACGTCTTCAATAAGAACGTGACCTCCTGCGAGCATAGCACAAATGAGCATTTTTATCTCATTTCTTTTGCC
>JAFXGC010000198.1 GCA_017513325.1 Clostridia bacterium | reverse complement strand
TTTTTATCGACCTTTTTTAAAAAAGGTCGCGGATTATCAGGGCAGAGCCCTGAGACGCGATCCGCAGATCGCGGAACACCTATTGCGCGCAGGAGTTCCAAGAGGCGGAGCTTCTTGGTCGCTCTCCGCAGAGAGCGAAATTCCCCATGGTGCAGCTATGAATTTTCGCGTAAACTAAGCCTGTACACCTCATCCACCGCTACCGCGGTCCCCCTTCCCCTCGAGGGGAAGGCTTGGGCGCTAAACGATAATTTATCGTAATAAGGCTTCCCACAACTGTCCTTCGGAAAGTTGGTGGGGAAGCTGGCTAGCACGAAGTGCGGTGCTGATTGAGGCGTCTAGGCTTCGTATTTCGTTAGTCTAAGCCCAGACTCCTCATCCACCGCAAGCGGTCCCCCTTCCCCCAAGGGAAGGCTCATGCGGTAAACGATAATTTATCATACAGAAAACAAAAGCCACTCTCAAATGAGAGGCTTTGTGTTTTCTTCTTCCTCGTAAAGCTGCATAAGTCTGTCTTCAACGGTGATCCTTCTGTCATCAAGCTCTGCCGCAAGCATATAATCCGTTGCCGCTTCGCCGAAAAGTCTGTCGTTTATCTCAACAAGCTCACTTTCAAGCTCTTCTATTTCTTTGAGCACCTTTTTATATCTTGCCTCAGCCTTTCTTCTCTTGGCTTCTGCCTCTTTCTTTGCCAGATATATCTCCTTGCCGGTTGGCGCCGCATTTTCTTTTACTGTTTCTGCAGGTTTTACATCAAGCGCCAACTGCTCCTTTTTCATAACATACTCATCGTATGTTCCTCTGTAGTCAAAAGGTTTTTCGCCAAGCTCAAGGATTCGTGTTGCCAGGCGCTTCATAAAATATCTGTCATGAGAAACGGCGATAACTGTTCCGTCAAAAGCAGAAACGGCATCCTCCAGAGCTTCTCTTGATGCTATATCAAGATGGTTGGTAGGCTCGTCAAGAATGAGCACGTTCGTTGCAGAAAGCATCAGCTTTGCAAAAGTCAGTCTCGCGCGCTCACCGCCTGAGAGAACGGAAACCGTTTTTTCAATATCTTCTCCCCTGAAGCGGAACAATGCAAGCACGCTTCGAAGCTTGGTCTGATTCATATCGGGATAGGCATCCCAAAGCTCGTCAAGAACGGTTTTTTCGGGGGAAAGATTCTGGTTTTCCTGATCGTAATAGCCGATTTTAACGTTATAGCCAAATTCAAAAACGCCGCTTGTCTGCCTCAGCTTGCCAAGCAGAATTTTAAGCAGGGTGGATTTTCCCGTGCCGTTTGCGCCAACGATGAAGATACGCTCTTTTTTCTTGACTTCAAATGAAAGGTTTTCAAAAAGCTTTTTATCGGGAAAGCTCATTGCAAGATTTCGCACGGAAAGAACGTCATTTCCCGTTTCGCCCCCCTGAGTGAAGCTGAAGGAAATGCCTTTTGGGGCATCCTCGGGGCGCTCAACTTTTTCCATTCGGTCTATTGCCTTCTGTCTGCTTTCAGCCGCAATAATATTGCGCTCTCTGTTCCATCGGCGCTGCTGCTCAATATATTTTTCAAGGCGCTCGATTTCTCTTTGCTGATTTATATACTGTCTTTCCTGAGCCAGCCTCGCCTCTTCCTTCTGCCTTGTAAACTCTGTATATGAGCATTTATAAAGCTTTGCCTTGCAGTTTTCTATATCAAGAGTTTTGTTTGTAACTCTGTCAAGAAAATATCTGTCGTGGCTGACAAGAATAACTGTCTTTTTATAAGACGCAAGATGGCCTTCAAGCCACAGCATTGTTTCTGTGTCAAGATGGTTAGTAGGCTCGTCAAGGATAAGTATATCGGGCTCGCGATAGAGAAGCCTTGCCAGAGCAAGTCTCGTTCTCTGACCGCCCGAGAGAGAATCAACGGGAAGCTGATGCATATGCTCCTCAAAGCCGAGGCGCGAAAGGAGACTTTTGCATCTGGACTTATAATGAAGACCGCCGCCGTCAATAAATCTCGTATTCACTCTCTCAAACTCGTTTGAAAGGCGCACGAGCTCATCGCCCTCCGCAATTTTTAATTCACTTTCAATGCGGGCAAGAGCCGCCTCGTCACGAAGCAGCTGAGGGAATGCGGCATACATCTGGGATATGACCGTATTTTCCCCTTCGTTTGAAATTTTGAAGGCATCGTCCTGTTCAAGTATGCCAACACTTTTATCTTTAGCAATAAAAACTGAACCGTCGGTTGCCTCATATTCTCCGCAGATAATGCGAAGCAACGTGGACTTTCCGCTTCCGTTTACGCCCACAACGCCCAGCTTATCGCCGTCTTCTATTGAAAATGAAACATCGGTGAGAATGCTGCGCACTCCCACCTCGAATTTCACATTACTTAAGCTTAATGAAATCATTATGACTCCTATGTATTAAATAAGGACAGAAATCCGCCATAGCGGATTCCCTCCTTAACTCTTAACTTTTCTCTTGCGGACTTTTCAGTGTCTTCCGCCGCCACCGCCGCGGCTGCCGCCTCCGCCGAAGCCGCC
>JAFXGC010000197.1 GCA_017513325.1 Clostridia bacterium | reverse complement strand
TCTACATATTTTACAGAATAATCAACCATAATACGATCATAATAATACTCAACCGTCAAGCCGCCGACTTGAACAAACATCTCGAAGCTTTCGTATGGTTTCAGATCATTACCCTTTTCAGTGCTGAATTCTTGCTTTTGCTCTTCGTATTCCTTCGTTTCGTCATTATAGGGATATGTTAAAATAACAACCTTACTAAGAACAAATCCTACCTCTTCAATAGATGTAATTGGCAAAGCCACATCATTGATATCATGAGGACCTTGTTCGGCTGTGAAAAGAGTGTAGTCATCATCATCGGCATTCTGATGATAATGTTCTATTCTGTAAAGTGCATGCTCAGTATCGGGAACATAATAAAAATAAATTATGTTCTCATCAGAAACATGGTACAGGTTATCACCCTCGTACTCAATAGGGTCATATGCAACAGAATGCTGGATATAATACTCTTCTGGGATATAGCCTGAGAAGGGTCGGAATCGCTCTGTTACAATTGCATTGGGCGTTGACTTAACACCGCTCTCACCAAGTATTGCACCGTTGATACGGTTGATATACATAACCTTATAGTTTACTTTTTCCTTATAGTAATACTTAAATAAGAAAGTGTTTTTGTCAGAGTCCTCATCCATAAGGATAGAGTGAGATGAAGTATGTGGGAACCAATGTGACCTATAATCATAGCCGCCTGAAGCGGTTTTATCATACATCGCATCGCCACCCTTTGCATTAAAGGTCATTGTTTTACCTGCAGATGAATAGTCATTGAGTGGCTTTGCTATTTCGTCGTCAATGACTGTATCTGTCAAATGATTATAAGCCTTATATTCAATCTCATACTGGGTTGTAGAAGTGGAAAACCATTCTGCAAAAAGGATAAGGTCTCGCGTTACCTTCATTGAATCGGGCGCAAACTTCTTCTTACCATTTTCATCAAAATAGAACCAACCGATAAACTGATATTCTTCATCATCAACAATTCTTTTTGGTGTGTGGCTATAGGCTGTTTCCAGCAGACTACCATGATCAACTTTTATAGGATAGTAGTCATCTCTTTTATCCACAGGAACATCATCAGGATACCAAAAATTACTATTTTCAATGTCGTCATAGTTTATGTCTGTGTACAACAAGTGGAAATAGACGTTACGTATAATAGGCTCCCAATTTGCATAAACGGTAAAGTTAGCATCTGGCATAGTTTCAGTTTCCCAATCCACTTCTGTACCGGGAATGCATCCAGGTGAAGTATACCATCCTTTGAATTCATATGCATTAGGTTCAAGACCATTAGGATAATATGAGCTCTGCATTTTTTCTGCATTTACATATTCTCCATATATCTTAAGGGGTTTATTATATGGGATTACAGCTCCAGTACCACCTTGCAAATAACTGTTGTAGTTATAGAATTTCATATTATGCTCTTCTACACTATAATAGAAATCTATCTGGTAGTTATGCAGATCGTACGTCGTATTATATACGCCGAGGTCTTTTACTCCATAGAAGCAGAGCTTATATCCCTCCAGCGCTGTAGGTGTCTGCTCGCAATAAGCATTTCCGTTATTGGAGCCGTTGTTATCATAAACCTTATAGCTTCCGTAGAGAGAATACTTTGTGCTGCTGGCAGGGAGCGACTGACCGCTTTCAACCTTATATGTCATATCATTTGGACGCTGATATGTACCGTTTGCATCGGGAATATATACGTTATATGTCCAGCGATGAGCCTTATTCCATCCGAGCCCTGTAGTACCGTTTTCCCAGAAAGCAAGATAATTTAATTCTGTATCGTTGGGGTTGTTTTCAATGAGCAGCTTGTAATCAAGTCTCTGGTAGTTACCCTTTAAGGTCTTGTTACCGTTATGGTTATCGTACCATGAGTTTGAATCAACGTTCCAGGCACTGAAACAAGCGTAATTACCGTAGTCAAATGTCCATGCTGTTTCTGCATCGTTAAAGATTCCGACAGGCCATTTTTTACTTATATCTTCATTATATTTAAACGAAATTGTAAAGTAATGATATCTTGTACCAGTAGTAAATTCATCATACTTCAAAGTATATAATTCTGATACATCAATATCACCTGTGTCTGTTAACGTAGGCAATGCCTTGACCTGACCCCAGTTACCTGAAACTCTCGATAGCTGATTTGCTATATCATTAGCAGTGCCGTTTGCAAATTCTGTTGTGTTTCCACATACATAATATGAGCTTTTACCATTAACAATTTCTTCTTTTGCATAATAGAACTTGAATTTGTATTCTTTATATTTGTAATATACGTTTACAATAGAGGAAGCATCACCTTCGACAGTGATATCGTCCTCATCACCGGGTTTATCACCATCGGCTCCAACGAAATCCAAATATTGCAAGTCATTAACTTTACATTCATTGCTGTGAACATGATCCACTTTGCCGCAAGAATATCTACATCCGCTTGTGGCGTGGTTGTGAGGTGACTTTGTACAGCAAGTAGCATCGTGGGTATGTATGTCAATATTACAGCAATCACTAGTATGAGTGTGCTCACCCAATCCACACGATATAGTCTTTGTGGTTGGAGCGGAAGTGTATCCTCCAATACTATCAGGATTCTTTAAATTATTTATCAATCCACAATACTCTTTGTTTGTTCCTAGATAATACCACGTTGTTCCATCGTAGAAATAATTATGGTAATTCGCACCAGCACAATATTTATGCACATATCCTGCTATACCAGTTCCAAACCTTGAGATTCGATAAAGATGATCACTACTTGTTGGGTTAGTTGTATAACTGTTGTTGCTGGGTTTATAGCATGTAATATCGTGTGTATGCGGAGTTGAACCATAGTCACACTCACTATAATCACAGCTTACTCCATCATGTGTATGGGGAACAACCGGACATGTACAGCTACCATCACCATGTGTATGCTCAGTCAAACCACAAGCATATGTACATCCTGCTGTTGCATGGTTATGCGCATCAAGACCACATATATCCATATCTTCAGTCAAGTCTTTGGACCCACTTACTTTTGTTGAAGATTCAGCATCTTTAACTCGGCTACCAATGTATGTCTGCGTACCGTCACCGTTATCTATCCAATATACAACAGTATAGGTTGTATCAGTAGTTCTCCAAAGAGCCTTATATGAAGTGTTATAAGGAGGCATTTCAGCAGGGAGGGCTTCACCGATACCATCCTCAACATTATAGCCTATAAGTTTACCATTTTTATCTTTAATTTCGCTATTATATATAGCCGGGGGATTTTTCAAATCTGACGTTGTGGTGAGATCCCAATAACTGCCGTTTGCATCATTGAGAACATAACCCATCTTGTTAGGAGTGGGAACATAAACATACGTGCCGTGACGGGCATAAATAGTGTGCGCACCATAACCGCCATCACAGTCAAACTCCATCAGATAGTAGTTGCGCTCGTAATAAACCTCAAACACAGTTGAGCCGTCCGCTGCGATTGTATCAGGCTGATAGTAAAGCGCTGTAAAGCCTTCAAACTCAGCATAAACGCCGATTTTTTCGTCGCTTTCCGAAAGTGAACCATCCGGATTAACAACAAAATAAGGAGGCAGTCCAGTATATCCTTTACCTTTATATACGCCCTTCACTATTCCGTTTTCAGCGTCGTTAAGAGTTGCATCTGTAACATACATATCATCATATATATTCTGGAACAGATATCTAACTTCATAATCAACAGAGTCAGGAACAAATTTGATTTTAAGCTTTATATCTTCAGTTACATTATCTATATTTGGAGTCAGCTGTTTACCATCATCACTGAGTTCAAAACTATACGCTGTTGTATTCTCAAACGTTGATTTAAAACCTAATATTGAAGGAACACTAATCGGTGTTTTGAATTCAGAGTTATACTGCAACGTTGCAATATACGAGCTAAACACCTCTCCCATATTTTCAAGGACATACTTATGATTATCAACATCATAATGATATTCCCATCTCTCATATTCAATAGTGATAGTTACAAACTCAGGGGTTGCATCGTCTGCAAGGGGGGCTGGTTCGCCGGGATCTGCTGCGTACACCACAGGGGC
>JAFXGC010000196.1 GCA_017513325.1 Clostridia bacterium | reverse complement strand
GTCGGATCTGTATCTAAGCTTCGTGGTTTCTACAGCACCACGGGCTAAAAACTCTCCTTGAGAGTTTTGTCACCGCTACGCGATGTGACCGCCCTTTCGAATCCCTTATAATATTCACCCCATATAACAAAAAAAGCACCTATTGGTGCTTTTCTGTTATATGGGGTGAATGATGGGATTCGAACCCACGGCCTTCAGGGCCACAACCTGACGCTCTAACCAACTGAGCTACACCCACCATATGGCGTGCCTTGGGGGATTCGAACCCTCGACCTACTGCTTAGAAGGCAGTTGCTCTATCCGGCTGAGCTAAAGGCACATTTTGGAGCGGGTGATGGGAATCGAACCCACATGGCCAGCTTGGAAGGCTGGAGTTCTACCACTGAACTACACCCGCGTTTAAACTCAGCTTTAATATAATACCATTTATGTTTTGCTTTGTCAATAGATTTTTTATCTTTTTATAAATTTATTTTATTACATAAATATCCTATATTTTCGCTTTTCTATTTGGGCAAAATGACCGCATCCTTTCGGATGCGGTCATCAAAACAACTGTTTAAATTATGCGGGGAAGCTTCCTATCCAGCCCCACTTACTGTACTGATCCCAAGATCCGCCGCCCATATAAAGCTTCATGGGAGATTCTTCGAAGTTGAGTTCAAAATCAGAAGGACTGTCGGGCCATCTCCATGCTATATAACGATAATTTTCGCTTATATAGTTGAACATCCACGTATATCTTTCTTCATACGTGGCTCTGAATTCTGCATCGTCAGAAGCCATATAATCTGCGTGCAATGCGGAAAGACCAAGAAATTCGCAGTTTACAAGGATATGTTCACATCTCTTGATCTCTGCTCCTTCTGCAAGAGCCATTGCCTTAAGAACAAGATCACGCATATCTTCGTAGTTATCGTGAATATAGTCGTAATCAAACATATCACCGGGATAGTCAAGATTATTCTCAAAGCACTTATTGAGAGCATTACCTGCTTCATCCTGTTTAACGATATATTCATAAATATATTCGTAACCATCGCCGAAATCCATATAGAGATATTCTTTAACGATATCACAATATTCTTCGAAACTCATGCATTCGATTTCGCCATCCTCATTATAATGTAAATCATACATCATAATAGCGGCCATACGAGCCTTGAGAACTTCAAAGTTATTTTCATCGTTACTGTCTTCTCCTTCATAGAAGAGACCTGTCATACCATATTCTTCAACACAATACTTGAAATCATAGTAAATATTGAAAATATTGGGAGTATCAGCAAAGTTAATGTTATAGTTTACAGGATAATACCAATACCACCATTCTGCGCCTGTTTTTTCAAATACGTCCTTCCACTTAAGTGTAGCTTCCTGAGCAGCTGTAGGGCTGACTTTACGGTTATTGAGATTATCACCGCACTCGCCGCTACCAAGGAAGTGGTTATTACAAGGACCACCTGCAAAAACAATAATGAGGTTATCCTCAGGAATCATACAAGCATATCTCTCATCTGTGAAGAGCTTTTCAGGCGGATTCTCGTGTTCTGCAATGAATGCGTAAATCTTAAGATTAGGATACTCGTCGTAAATCGCTTCACCGTAACCAAGCTCACTATACGTACTGTCACCGTTTTCATCATAGCTTGCAGCTCTGCCGGGATAGTATGCCACTATATCTCTGGCCGCTCTGTTTGTAAGCTGGAGGTTAAGGCCCATATAGCCTGCATTAAGTCTCTCACCGAGCTTTCTATCTGTACCTGTACCATAGATATATTTGCAACTGTTACACGTGCAATATATACCGTTATCACATACAGAGAAAGACATCGCAGATGTTTCATCTCTTAAAACGTGCTTTGCACCCTTCTTGAATCTGAGTGTTTCAAGAAGACCGCGGAAAAGTGTTGCATACATCTTATCGCTTGTCATACAGGGGTTCCATTTCTTTTCTTCATAATGGATACCTGCCTCATATTTTGCTGCATAACAGTTTCCGTCTACACCGTCGTACTCAACGTCAACCTGACCTGTTGCCATACCGTAATAGTAATGATAAGAGTGAGCGTTAATAAAGTGAGGACCTGTAAGTGTACCATGAGCTTCATCATTAGCAAGAGACACCTGTGTTCCGTTCAGTTTTGCAGGGAAATAGATATTGTACGCATTGCGGTAGCCCTGTTTGCAATGACGGAAATCAAGAGCTGTATTATAGAAAGCAGATGTGCCCTCAGGAATATCTACATATCTGTCGCAATATTCATAAGTTCTGTCACTGAAATAAAATCTGTATCCAAGATAGTCTTCAAGGATATCAAAAACAGCATACATCGCTCCACGACGTGTACCGTAAACAAGAAGGTCGCCATCCTTAACTTCATACTTATACTCTTCAATATGAAGCTCCTCTTCGAGACCTTCGATTGTGGTTACGTCAACCATTTCGATAACATGTTCAGTAGTTGCCTCTGTTACAACGGGAAGATTTACACCTGTTGCATACTCAACATACTTTCTGAGTGTATCAGCAGCGTAGTAGTTGTTCTCCACATACTTTGCATCTGCGTGATAAAGAATTGAATACTCGGAAATATCGTTGCCGGCAATTGTGAATCTATAAATTGTTTCTCCGTTTTTGTAGTTTTTAAGAGAATCAACCTCTGCAAAGCACTTACTAAGAATAAGAAGATCCTTTGCATTGATCACGCCGTCAGCATTGATATCTGCTGCGTTTTCATCAACAGATGCAAAATTCGCGCAGGACTTTTTGATTTCCAATGCGTCAATAGCATCTGCTTTTCCGTCACTGTTCGCATCGCCTACTTTAAAGCTATTCAATGGCTTATGCGCAGCATTAGCTTCGTTATTTGTTAACGCCGCTGCTGAAATAACCATAGTGAAAAGCATAGCAAGACAAAGAAATGCGCATATGATTCTTTTCATATTGTTACCTCCAATAACAAAATTCTGCTACCTTAATTCTATCATAAATAAAGATAAAATCAATAATGCAAATTAAAAAAAACAAATATTTTCTATTTTTAGCATAATAATTATAAAAGGGCTGCAATTGCAGCCCTTTCTAATGATTAATCTTCAAATTCTATTTCCATTACACGTACAACAAAATTGCATCCATAGGGGAATCCTGTTGCATTTACCCAAAGGTGTTCGCCATTCTGAACAAACTCAAGATTTTCACCATTATCTGTCCATTTAGCGCTCTTTACCTTACGATTTACTTTTTTGAAATACTTATATCCAAGTCCGCCGCCTGCAACAATAACATGTGCGCTTCCAAGAACGTTAAGTCCGTGAATAAAGAGATAAGCTTTGCCATTTGCCTCAAGCGCAAAATTCTTATATTCACCTTCAATTTTGCTGGGCTTACCCTCATATATAATATTTCCGCACTCTTTGATCCATGTTCCCATTGCTTCTATCATAGTTTTCTGCATATCGGGAATCTTACCGTCGCCTTCGGGACCAACGTTGAGCAGATAGTTTGCACCAACTTTACGGCAAGCGCAGAGTGTTTCGATCATATCGGGAAGGCTCTTATAGTTTAAGTCGCATTTACCAAATCCCCAGTGGTCGTTCATAGTGTGGCACATTTCGGCAGCCAGATATTTGGGCATTCCTTCGCGGTCCATAGGAGAAGGTCTGCCCTGCTCAAATGTTACACTGTCAATTTCGGGATTACCAACTGCTCCTCTCGCATCAAGACCTGTGTTATTAACTATGATAGCATCGGGCTGATGACGGCGTATAACCTCATACAGCTTATCTTCTTCCCAATCTGTGCCTGCAGGCTTAGACCAGTTGCCGTCAAACCAAAGACCTCCTATTTTGCCATACTGTGTGCAGAGAATCTCTACACTGTCACGAAGATACTGAAGATACTTAGGGAAATCTGTTTCAAACTCTTCATGATACCATTCAAGAGTTGCGTGATAAAACATAGGCATAATGCCCTCTTCATTACAAGCATCCACAAACTCGCGGATAAGGTCACGACCGCAAGCGGAATGAGGAGCATCATAATCACAAAGTCCCTTTGTGTCATAGAGACAAAAACCATCATGATGCTTAGTTGTAAGAGTTATATAATTCATGCCTGCAGCCTTTGCTGTTCTTGCAATTGCTTTAGCATCAAAATCTTTAGCTGTAAATGTGTCAGCAAGCTTTACATATTCTTCCTTGGGAATCTGAGCAATATCCATTACCCACTCACCGCATCCGAGCTGTGAATAAATACCGTAGTGAATGAACATGCCAAAGCCCATATTTTCAAATCTTGCAATTCTGCTTTCGGGAATCGGAATAGCCATTTGTTATACCTCACTATGTATAATTTGTTAAATTCAGTATATCATATATATATCTTCATTTCAAGCAACAATATAATTAATTTTTTTGCAAAAAACTATTGATTTTCCTTTTTCTATGTGATATAATTCCTTTTGCTGTGCAAAGCGCAGCTCGAAGCGGTCCAATGCAGCTCTGTACGAACGCTTTAGAACCAAAAGAATCAAAAGGAGAGTCAAGACTATGACAAAATTTGAAGCTTTTGCAAGCGAGCAGCTGAGAGCTGATGCTCCCAAGTTTAATGTTGGCGACACTGTAAAAGTTCACAACCTCATCAAAGAAGGTTCCAGAGAAAGAATTCAGCTTTTCGAAGGTACAGTTATCGCTAAGCATGGTGGCGGTATTTCCGAAACATTCACTGTACGCCGTGTTGCTTACGGTTGCGGTGTTGAAAAGACATTCCCCCTCCATTCACCTCACGTTGCTAAGGTTGACGTGATCCGTCAGGGTAAGGTTAGACGCGCTAAGCTCTTCTACCTCCGTGACAGAGTTGGTAAAGCTGCTAAGGTTAAGGAACTCAAGTAATTCCGGCCTAATTAAATCAGTCATCAAAAGGAGAGTCGTATTAATACACTCTCCTTTTGTATTTATCCGGAGCATTTATGAAAATCAAAGATCTGTTTTTTAACAGACCGTTCTGGAAGGTTACGCTGAGCCTCGCTATCCCAATTGCTCTCCAAAATTTGCTTTCCGCCTCTTTTTCACTTGTGGATACCTTTATGGTTGCAAAGCTCGGTGGAGATTATCTGGCCGCTATGGGTATGGCAGGCCAATGGAGCTGGCTGCTCAACATTTTTTCATTCGGTCTGGTTTCGGGAACATCTCTTTTTATTGCGCAATACTGGGGCATAAAGGATATAAAATCCATTCATAGAACAAGCGGAATCGCAATCACCTCAGCAGTACTGATATCAGTTATCTTTATGCTTATAGGTGTTGTAAAACCTCAGTTTATAATGAGTATTTTTTCAAGAACACCAGCTATCGTTGAATACGGAAGTGATTATTTAAAGATAGCCGCTTACTCATATCCAGCCGTGGCCCTTAATCTCATCTTTTGCGCGATATTAAGATCTACAGAAAAAGTTAAACTTCCCGTGTTAATATCATTAATCACAGCTATTTCAAACGCAATTCTTAACTACTGTCTCATATTCGGAATAGCATTTTTCCCGGAAATGGGCATACGCGGGGCTGCCCTCGCAACTTGTATATCATCTTGGACGGGTGTTTTTCTGCTGTTTATCATATCATTTTTCAGCAAAAATATTCTTATTGCTCCCATCAAAGAAATTTTCGGATTCAGCAAATCACACATTGTTCACTTCTATAAAAGAGCTATTCCAATCATTTTCAATGAAGCAGCTTGGGGTACAGGAACAGTAGTGATTAACGCCATATTCTCTAATATGGGCGACGACTATTACACCGGAGTTACAATATTCAGAACATTTGAAAGTGTCGCTTACGTGTTCATAATCGGACTATGTAACGCATGCAGCGTTATGGTAGGTAAATCCATAGGAGCGGGAAAAATCAAGCGAGCTCAGGAAGACGCCTGGAGGTTTACAGCTATTATGCCTGTAACCTGCGTTATTACCGGTGTTTTTGTGGTATTATTCAGAGAATATTTAGTTCTTGGATTTACTTCAGGTGCGGTTTACACAGATGCGGCAATAAAGGCAGCTCTTATATGTTTACTTATCTATGGTTGTGAAATGCCGTTAAGAAACATCCCATATCTGATGGTTGTTGGAATATTCCGACCCGGAGGCAACTCACAGTTGGCTATGATATGTGATCTGATATGTCTATGGCTTATAGCGATACCTGTTACCGCAACCATAGCATTTATTGCCAAACTTCCTTTCAGTTATGTGTTCCTGATAATGTTCATTGCTGAAGATCTGCCTAAATCCATACTATGTTTATACAACTTCGCAAAAAACAAGTGGATCGCTCCTGTTACAGAAGAAGGCAGAATAGCTTTTGAACAAATGAAAAACAAGTAATAAAAAAGATTCGCTGATCATATCTGACAGCGAATCTTTTTTATTTATAAACTAAATATTACAATAATTACAAAATTAAAAGCCACCGATTTTCATCGGTGGCTTTAATTCTAATTAATAGAGGTTAAGGTAATTTTCGTATGTAAATGTACCCTTGAAGATTGCCTTAAGAGCAACGATATCATGAGCATTTACTGTCTCACTACCATCACCGTCAACATCATAGTTAACAAGCTCGGAAGTATCATCCAACTGGAGAGCCTTCTTGATTGCAAGATAGTCGTAGGAGTTAACAGCGCCGTCGTCGTTAACGTCACCAACAAGGTATCTTTCAGTTTCAACAACTACGTCTTCTTCGGGCATTATAAATGTTGTGAATGTAGCACTTGCATCCTGAAGTTCAACTGTGCCGGAAACAACTACCCAATTTTCGAATACATAGCAGTATCCGTCTGCATCAAACAGAGCAGCATCTGTGAAGAGATATACTTCTTCGCCAGCTGTAATCATCTGTTCTACGCCGTCAATTGTAAGCTTGTACTCATTAGCTATAGCGGGAATCTCTGTGATTTCAGATCTCTCACCACAACCGTTGAGACAGTGCTTGGACATTTCACCGGGAACGCCTACTTCAGCTTCCTTGTCAACTACAAATTCGCCAGAGAAGTCATGTCCTGTAGCTTCAACTTCGTCTGCTACGTAGCTATCGCCACATACGGAACATGTGTATGTTGTGTAACCTGCTTCTGTACATGTAGGAGCTGTTACTACTGCTTCATAGCTGTGTCCGAGAGCGGGAACTTCGTCTGC
>JAFXGC010000022.1 GCA_017513325.1 Clostridia bacterium | reverse complement strand
TATGAAATAACACCGCAATTATGCGGAGCTGAAGCTTGAACCCCCAGAATAAAATCAAGACGTTCAATATACCCTTTCATTTCGTCCGGAAGTTTTGCCGCTCCCAAGTTTGAAAGAGACAAGCAAGACTTGCATTCGCCAACCGCATTAAAAACAGCTTTCATAACAATATTTTTAATGAACAATGGCATTATTTTAACTATAAAGAGTTTTTCGTCCCCAACATTGGTTGCAATCATTTTACTCATATGCTTCGCATTTACTTCCAACCCCATATGGTGATGCACAACTTTACATATTTCTTCAAAAGAATATTTACCAAGTCTTGCATCTATTTCAGGAGTAGTGTAAAGAGCGAAGTTACGCAAGCTCTTGCTTTTGAATAATCTGCGTAAATTGACAGGTATCAACACTTTGACAGGTTTCCTCTTCTTTATATTAGGCACTTTTTTCTCTTGAACCCGGAGCAAAGCCTGCATCATAACTGCGCACAAAAATGCTGTCAAACTAACGTTATATTTATGTGCCATTGACAGCACATCTGCCACCGGCAGTTTAAAACACGTAAGATTCAAAAATCCATCTTTAGTGGGAGTTCCGCTGAGGTGCCATGCTGTGTTCTCTTTTCTGGAGGCACAAACTGCACCGGAATACTTGAGAAAACTATCTTCCAGTTCTTCTTCAGATGGTTCCTCCAAGCGTCCCAATACACCGTTTTCTGCCGGAATATAAACACCGTATTTTTGCTGAATATATTCTGCCAAAAGTGTTTTCAAAAATACTAAAGCGCCGTTTCCATCCGTCAAAGAATGAAAAAATTCAACAGCTATTCTGTTTTTATAAGCTTTAACTCTCAAAGCACTTTGACTCGTTTCCTTTTTTGACATTCTTTCAAGAGGATAGCTATGCTCTTCTCTTATTTTTGGAACTTCAGAAAGTTCTTCAAGATAATACCAGAATGCTCCTCTGCGAAGTCTCGCAGAAATTGAAGGAAAACGACGAACAGTAACATCAAGTGCACTTTGTAAGACTGCACAGTCCACAGGATCTTTTAAAGTTGCAGACAATCTAAATACATTGCTCCACGTATTACTCCTTGCAGCCGGATATATTTTAGCTGCATTATCAAGTCTCAACCATCTGAGTTTTTTCTCTGCGGACAAGTTTTCATTGAGAAATCTGTTTATTTCTCCAAAGTCACCGTTGTTCTCATGTAAGCCATACAATAGATATGCATGCCACATTTCCGGTTTTACTACCAACTTACTAAAGCACTTACTTGACAAAAGTTTGCGATGAAGTGCAACTGAATCATCAAGCATAATTTCATCTGCGCCAACAAATATCAACGATGGTGGCATACTCTTCAGGTCTGCAAACAGCGGAGACGCCATCGGATTTTCTTTGTTATCAATATAACTGTTTGCATAAAACTCAAGAACTTTTTTTGTCATTGACGGATCGCAGTTTTTATTAGCTTCATATGTTTGCCCGGAGAGTGTCAAATCTGTCCAAGGTGAAATCGCAATTATTGCACGTGGAAGCTCAACGCCCAACATTTTCAGCTTTACGCATATGGAATAGCACAAGCCACCACCTGCGCTCTCTCCGCAAAAAGCAATATTGGAGGCAGTGTATCCTTTTTCTAACAGATACTTATATGCCAGAACACAATCATCAATTGCAGCCGGAAATCTGTTTTCGGGAGCAAGTCTGTATGCAACGCAAAATACTTTCATTCCACACTCTATTGCAAGAGTTGTACCAAATCCCTTTGCATACTCAAGCTCACCGCTCGTAAATCCGCCGCCGTGAAAATACAATATGACGCCTTGTCTTCTTTCATCTTTGGGAATTATCCACGCGCCTGAAAACTCATTGAATTTATGTTCTTTTACTATAACCTTGTCACTTTGCCTAGAACCCATAAGCTCGCCGATTTTTTCCTGGGCACGACGTACTGTTTCAAGGCTTGTTCCTTCAAGAAAAGGTTTCATCAATGCTAATTGTTTTCTTATTGTTTTTGCCGAAAAAGCCATTGATCCGCCTCCTTTCTTATCTCTCCGTTTATTTTACCACAATGTTATTTTTTTATCAAGCTACATGTTTTTTATGTAACTCTACCGGCAGTAGAATCCGTATCTACAGCATATTAAAAAGCAAAAGGAAGCGGCCTAAAAATGGGACCGCTTCCTTTTATCATACATAATATGTTATTCTGTCAATTTTTACCTGGCCATTTTCTTCAACAAGGCCAAAGAACAATGTTTTTGCTCCGTCGCTGCCGATATCATTACGAAATGTTCCGTTATTCTTATAAATTCTATATGTTACATTGTAGGTATAATTTGTTTTACCATCTGAATAACTTTCACTGAGCTTTTCAATTGATATATCGTATATCATCTGAGGTGCGAAACGAATATACGGTTCATTCGTTTTGTAGTAATTCTCTGTGAACATCGCATTATATTCATTATATCTGCCGTTGATAGCGCAATCGAAATACTCTATAAAGAAATCAATATCAGGTGTGTTATCGTCACTTTCTTCTATAATGAACTTTTCACCGCCTTTTTTGAAATATATATTACGGTCAAGCTCCATATACTCTTCAACTGTTGTTACGTCCAGATCATAATCAGGAGTGTAGTTGCTGTAACTCTTATCGCTGCCATACATTCCCAAAGATTCTCCAAAAACACTTTTTGCCCAAGGCTCCAATGCCAGCAAAACTCCACTGATAATTCCTACGGCAACAAACACCGAAACTCCTATAATCATTTTTTTCTTTTTATTCTTTTTTTTCAACTGAGCTTCTTCCTCTTCGCTCATAACCGGCATACCCTCGGGAAGATCGCCGCAAAGAAGCTCAGGCATATCTGTATCTGTTTTTTTACTCATTGTTAAAACTCCCATATTATCATATCTATACAAGAGTATATATCATAAATTCGTTTTTTTCAAGTAGGCTTGGTTAAATAAGCAAAGGAAAAGAAAACAAAGTTCTTCTCATCTCTGAATATATTTTATAAAATTCGGAAACAGGGACAGGATTGATACCTTCACCACACCCTACTGCAAACATTGGAACTCCTATCTTTTCAATAACCCAGTCTATTAATCTTCCGCACGGAGAATCATACTTTGGCTCATCTATGCTGTATCCCGAAAGCAATTGCATTTGTTTAGCAATTGAATAAGCTCCGTTTGAGCACTTCCCTCCGGAAGTATACTCTATAACTGAACCGGATGTTTGAAGAGAAATTACAGCCTTAATGTTTTCATTAAAACGCAAATAATTTGCCAGAGCTCCTGTTTCGCTCTCAGACTCCGGCAAAACACCACGATATCCATCACTACCTGCTTCTAGCGTTTTATTATTCTTTGTGTTTTTTGTATTGTAAAAGCCAGAATCATAATTATACCTCAAATCAACTCCTCGGGCATTCGATTCCCACTTGGAAAAATCACCTCCACTCATATTCCAAAGTCGTTCGTATAAAACGCAGGATTTCTCTATTCCTTTGAGATGAATATCTATTCCGTCAGCATTTAGACAAGGAATAACATGAATACACCTGCTTTGAAATAACTTCTTTATATTTATTCCAAAAGCAATAGATGAATTTTTATAGTACTCACAATACTCATTGATAAAACGCAATAAAATAAGGGTTGTAACATAATCCAAAGCACTATGGCTTGCCACATATAGAACTTCGCTCTCAGCATCAGGAGCCCCCAAATCTATCATATAGAGGCTTTTACCCAGCGTTGTTTCTCCAATGGACGTTACAGAAACCCAGGAATATCGTTGGGCAAAAATATTAATTATTTCTCTGACCGTTTCATAATCAGGCAACACTTTCATATCAAGCAGTTGACGACTGGCGTCAATATGATTCGTCATTTTCTTTTGTCCTTTCTATATTTGATATACTTGATTTATATTTGTGTACATCCTCGGTTATGAGTATCAAATATTTACAAATGAGTTCTTGTAAAATAAAACAAGTTGTGATAGAATAATTAAAATATTTTTATTTACGGACCGTATATGAAACAAATCAAAAACCGATTTTATCTGGGGTTCATCCTCATACCTTTGATTTCACTGCTTTTAGCAAAGATATTATATATTTTTGCTTCGATTACTGTATCTGATATCTACTATACAGGATCATCGTCGGCTTTTCTTCGTTTTTTACCATATCTTTGCAAACACGGCTATCTTTTATTTGATCAGCTATTCGCCGGTGCAAGTATTGCTTCTGTTATCTACTCTGTTACATATTTCGGAAAGAAGACAGCAATCAAATCAATTATTGCCGCTTCCCTATCCTTCCTGGCCGCATTTGTCGTTGAATTGGTTTACAATGTAACAAGAAACAGTTTGTCCACAGGTCAGATCACCGCGGCAGCAATTGCTATGATTTCAGAATTGTTATTCTTTGCAGTAATTCTTATAATCTCTTTTATATTTGCCTCTCTATTCCTTAAATTCAGCTTTACCAGCAGAAAAAGGAATCGACTGAAAACCTATTCAATATACCGTGCTGCTATTATTCCAACGGGTATATCAACAATAATAAGAATCTTGGACATAACATTGTTTAATGTTATCCCATTTTTAAAAGAATATGACGATATACGACCTGATGAGATAGCTGATATTGCACTTGATTATATTTACTGCATCGGCATATACTTCGTATTAACCTATATTCTGGCAGCAATAGTTTTAGCTGTATTCAAATCAATTACAGGCGCACTTAAACCAAAATTCACAGGAGTTTCAAAATGAAAAGATTTATTTCAATTGCATTAGCTTTAATCCTTGTTGCAGTTTGCTTCAGCGGATGCAAGAACGCAAAATATAAAGAATATGACAGTACCGGAGAAAGATACGATTGCTATCTTCCTGACTATATCGACGTTCCCGAATATAACGGTCTCGAAGTTCCATACCTCGTATACTCCGTTACAAATGATATGCTTCAGAAAAAGCTTGACAGAGACCGTTCAGCGTTCTCTCCCGATGAATATGATCCCGATCGTGGAGCTCGCTATTGCGACACAGCAGATATTGTTACAGAATGTTACGTTGACGGTGAAATATATGATCTTTTCACTTTTGAACTTGACTATCGTGATCAGGGTCACAGTGTTGTAGTCGGCTGTAACGAACTTGATGTTCCTGCAATTGATGAAGCCTTATTCGGAATGAGACAGGGCGAAACCAAAACCATAACTTTTAATTTTCCTGATCCCTTTTTCCGTTCACTGAAAATGTCCGGAAAAGAAGCAACCATTACAATCACAATGAATGCGCTTTACGGAATTGAACTTGCTGAATAAACTGACGCATTTTTCCAAGAACATTTCGGTTATACAATCAACGAATACCGTGCTTACTGCACAAAAAATCTTGAAGAACAGTATAACGGATTTATTGAAAACTATAAGTCTGATATCATCTGGGAATATATCTATGAAAACACAGTAGTTAAAGAATACCCTGAAGAATATGAAACGCTTTACAATGACACCCTTGATGCATACAGAAAAACTGCTAAAGATAAAGGCACAAATCTCGTGACGTATGTTACAGAAACACTTAAGTATGAAGACCTTGATGCTTTTTATGAATTTCTTGAATCTCACGTTAAAGACACATGTAAGAGAGAAATGATTCTCTATTACATAGCGCGCTGCGAAAACCTTAATTATACACAGGAATATTATGAACAGGAAGTTCTTGATTACGCAGCAGACTTTGAAATCAAGGAACTTGACCAGGCTGAATCTTTCGTTGACTATATGTACGGACTCAAAAACTTCCAGGAAAGAGTACGTCTAAACTATGTTTATGATTGGCTCGGTGATAATGCAAAAGTTCGTGAAGATGTCACTACTTTTGTAAATAATCTTAACAAGTAAACATTAAAATTCTGCCATAACTTCACAAAAAGTATGACCGCATTCAGCGGTCATACTTTTATATTAAACTCTGAGGAGTGTTTATGATATCAGAAAATATTAAATTGCAATATACGCTTTTAAAAAGGAAGCTTTTTGATAAATACTACGGTAATCTTAACGCTTGTCAGCGAGAAGCTGTTTACGCAGTAAACGGCCCACTGCTGATCCTTGCAGGAGCAGGAAGTGGAAAAACCACTGTACTCGTCAATAGACTTGCTCACATCATCCGTTACGGAGATGCTTATAATTGTGATTACGTTCCCGATTATGTTTCTGATGCAGTTATAGCTGATATGAATGCTGCTTTTTCTCTTACCGACGAAGAGCTGGGACGTTATCTCACCCGTTTTACTTATCAGGCACCGCCGGCATGGGCTGTTTTGGCTGTTACTTTTACAAACAAAGCGGCAAACGAGATAAAATCCCGAATAGCTTCCAAATTCGGAGAGGATTCCGATGAAGTGCGC
>JAFXGC010000195.1 GCA_017513325.1 Clostridia bacterium | reverse complement strand
CATCGTCGTGTGTCGTGAGCCATTGCTTCGATACACTCAGCTCTGCTCACTCGCACTTTGGATGACACCGCTTGCGAAAACGATATTCAATCGTTTTCGCCTCACTAACCGCGACCTTTTTTAAAAAAGGTCGATAAAAACAACCTGACAATGTTTAGCGCTAAATTACTAAATTATCGTTTAGCGGATTTGTTCACTGTAGGAGCGACCATTAGCATTTCTCACCCTAATTCTGCACTCTGCATTCATCATAAAAAGAGGCCACTTTGTGACCTCTTTTTTATGTATTATTCGTCGTCAGCTTCAGCCTTAGCCTTAGCGATTACCTTCTGAGCTTCGCTATTGGGAACTTCTTCATAGCGAACGAACTTGAAGGTGTAGGAGCCTCTGCCCTGTGTCATAGCGCGGAGAACAATAGAGTAGTCCATCATTTCTGCCTTGGGAGCTTCAGCTTCGATGATTGTGTAGCCCTTTCTTTCGTTATCGGGAGTCATACCCATAACGCGGCCGCGGCGCTTTGTGATATCGCCCATAACATCACCCATCATATATTCGGGAACGGAGATCTTCAGTTCGCCAACAGGCTCAAGAAGAACGGGGTTAGCATTGGGAAGACCGTTCTTATATGCAAGCTTTGCAGCAAGCTTGAAGGAGATTTCGTTGGAGTCAACATCATGGTAAGAACCGTCATACAGGTCTGCCTGGAGATTTACAACGGGATAGCCTGCAAGAACACCCTTCTGCATAGCTTCAAGAAGACCCTTTTCAACTGCGGGATAGAATCCCTTGGGAACTGCGCCGCCTACTACAGACTGTGTGAATGTGAGGCCGTCCTCTTCGCCGCGGGAGAATGTGATCTTAACATGACCGTACTGACCGCTACCGCCGGACTGCTTCTTATGCTTACCTTCAGCCTGAACAGACTTCTTGATTGTTTCTCTGTATGCGATCTTGGGTTCAACGAATTCAACCTTAGTGCCGTAGCGGTTCTTCATTTTAGACTTAGCTACGTCGAGATGAATATCGGAAACGCCGGAAAGTGTGAGCTGCTTTGTTTCTGCATTGTTTTCGTAAACAAGTGTGGGATCTTCATCAAGAAGACGTGCGATAGCTGTGGAGATCTTATCTTCATCGCCCTTAGCTTGCGCAACAACTGCCTTTGTCATATGGGATTCGGGGAACTTGATACCAACGTAGGTGATAACCTTGCCTGCGCAAAGTGTGTCACCTGTAGCTGTATCGGAAAGCTTGAGAAGCACGCCGATATCACCGCAGCAAAGCTCGTCAACTTCTGTCTGCTGCTTACCGCGAACGACATAGATATGTCCTGCCTTTTCCTGTGCGCCTGTTCTGGAGTTTACAAGAACTGCATCCTTCTTGAGAGTACCGTTCATAACCTTGAACATTGTCTGCTTACCGAACTGATCGGCAACAGTTTTAAATACGAACAGTGAACATTCGCCTTCGGGCTCGATGGGCTTTTCAGCTACGAACTCGTCAACGATGATCTTTTCGTTTTTCTTAGCTGTAATTCTGGGGAAGGAGCCCTTGATTGCGGAAACGAGAGTTCTTACGCCCCACATATTAGGAACGGAACCGCAATATACGGGAACAATATCACCTGTGATGATCGCCTGGTGGAGAGCTTCGATCGCTTCAGCGCTTGTGATAACCTCGCCGCCGAAGAACTTATCCATAAGCTCATCGCTTGTTGTTGCGATAGCTTCGTTGAATGTTTCAAGATACTGCTCAACGATAGCATAAAGATCTGCATCCATATTGATATCGCTGCGACGGCCCTTTTCGTCGAACACGAACGCCATTCTCTCTGCAAGAGAAACGTATGTCATTCTGTCCTTATACATAACGGGAACGCTTGTCAGACAAACTCTGCGGCCGAACTTTTCGCGGATCTCGTTGAATACTCTTTCATAGTCAGCATCGGGCTCGTCAAGCTTATTAATGAAGAATGCAATGGGCATACCTGCCTTTGTTGCTCTTTCCCATGCAAGTTCTGTTCCAACTTCAACGCCTGCCTTACCGTCAACTACGATAACAGCAGCGTCTGCAGCGCGAAGACCTTCCATTGTTTCGCCGATGAAATCGGGGGAACCGGGAGTGTCGAGAACGTTGATCTTATGATCGTGATAGTTGAAGCCTATATTAGAAAGAGAAACTGAGGAGCCTCTCGCAATTTCTTCAGGATCAAAGTCAGATACTGTATTTCCGTCAGTAACCTTACCCATTCTGTCGATATCGCCTACGCTGAAAAGCATAGCCTCGGCAAGTGAAGTTTTACCGCTTCCGCTGTGACCGAGAAGTACAAGGTTTCTGATGTTTTTTGTGGTAATTGCAGCCATTGTTAGATAATTCTCCTTTGTGTTTTGTTCCATTTAACCAAAAGTCAATGATAAATTAATTATAAACTAAGGCGCAAAATTATGCAAGCAAAACCCACCGATTTAATGTAGAATTAAACAAGTGATTTTTGTGGATTTTTACCAAATTTAAAGCCAATTAATTGTTTTTGTGATGAAATATGCCAATATGATACAGGCAGGAACTGTTAATATCCAGCCCAAAGCTATGGTAAACAGTTCCTTTTTATTCACTTTCGCACCCATAGCTGCCGAGGCTCCGGCAATGGCGCAGGTTTTTGTGTGGGTTGTGGAAGACGGGATACCGAGAAGCGTTATTATGAAAAGCGATACTGCGCTTCCTATATCGGAAGATACGGCTGAACGCAAGCTGAGATCTGTCATTTTCTCTCCAAGCTTTTCAACTATCCTTCTGCCTCCAAGCAATGTTCCGACAAACATTGCCGCACCTACCAGGATAACTGAAAAACCGTTGAAATTAAGCAAATTGGTTGCAACAGCGAGAGCAAGAAATTTCTGTCCGTCCTGAGCACCGTGAAAAAACGATGACAAAGCAAACCCGAAAATCGCAAGTGTGCGGTTGATTTTTGCTTTTTCTTTTACGAAAAAGCATACGGCCGCCCCCATCAGCGCTCCGAGAAGCGCTGATGCTACTGCGCCCAATGTTATAAACGCAAGCTTATAAAGATCCGCCCCCTGCCCTTTTGCCAGAGTTACCCCTGCAAGCGCGGCAACAAGGGCATGGCTTTCGCTTGTGGGAACAGAAAATATCCATGCGCCTCCTGCAAAAAGTGCAACTGTTAAAAGGACCGCAAAGGCTTCTTTTTCGCCGCCGGATGCCAGGGACTCAACTGTTTTCAGAACCTTTGGGGAAAATGATGAAAAAACTGAAAGCCCTGAAAAATTCAGCGCAGCTGAAAGAAGCGCCGCCCATTTATACGGCAGAATCCTGCAGCACACAACTCCCGTTAAAGAATTTGCCGCATCCGTTGCACCATTCATAAACACTGCCAGCAAAAAAACTGCATATATCACTTTTTTGTTCCCCCACATCTTTTAGCTCGATTGACAAAACTCAGCAAAGGTTGTACAATATGTATATGTACGATTTTATTTTTAATGAAGAACAAAACAAAGAGAAAAAAAGGCTTTTTGTGCGTGGCTTTTCGGAAAATTATTCGCGGATGATATATTCTGTTCTTTGCGACGGATTCCAACCTTGCGAAAATGATCCGCATCTGATAATATCAGAAAAAGATGATTTTACGGGCGTGGAAAACTGCCCGATCATTATAATCGGAGCTCCTGCGGCAAAAAAGAAAAACAGAGAATATCTCAGCCGCCCCGTTGATCTGGAAGAACTGCGCCGGCTTGCATTTGAGCTCACTAAGGAAAAAGAAACCGCTGAAAGCCAAAAATCTGTGACAGTAAACGACAAAAAGCTTTCGGTTTCCTACGGAAATCAGACTGCGAATCTCACAAAGCTGGAATTTCAGCTGTTTCTTATGTTGAAAAACGCCAATGCTCCTCTTTCACGCGAAGACATACGCAAAGAGCTTTGGCAAAATACTGACAAAACAAATATCAGCGACGTTTACGTATGCTATCTGAGAAAAAAACTCAGCCCGCTTTTCGGCGACGGTTTTCTGACCTCCGTCCGCGGCAAAGGCTATATTATGAGATTGCCGTGAATTATGTTTGCGGTAATACTTGGGAGGACCTTTTAAGGAAAGGTCTCTCCCAAACCCTCCCCAAACCTTTTCGCAGAAAATCATTTCCCCACCCCTCGTAAAGAGGGGCAGGGAAATGATCCTGTGCAAAGAGGTTTTGAGGGGGCTCGGGGGAAGCTTTTCCTCAAAAAGTTCCCCCGAATATATCCGCAAAACACAACTCAACGGCAATTACAGAAAGGAAACGAAATGAAAGAAGTTATACTCTGCAAATACGGAGAAATCATACTCAAGGGCTCAAACAAGGGCAAATTTGAGGCTGCGCTTATGCGCGAAATGAAGAAAAGAGCAAAATATGTTGGCGGCTTCACCGTGAGATACAATCAGTCCACAGTTTACGTTGAACCTGAAAACGACGACGTGACAGAAGAAGACGTTGATGAAATGTATGCTCAGGCGAAAAAGGTTTTCGGCTTTGCTTCCGTTACACGCGCGGCAGTTTGCGAAAAGAATATGGAAGCCATCAGCGAAACCGCAAGAGAGTATCTGCCCGGTCGTCTTTTCGGCAAGAGATCTTTCCGTTGCGAAGCAAAACGAAGCGACAAGAAATTCCCCCTCTCAAGCCCTGAGATCGCGGCTCAGATAGGCGGAGTTATTCTATCAAGTGTTCCCAAGATCAAGGTTGACCTTAAAAACCCCGAGATCACCGTGCGAATTGAGATCAGAGACAAATACGCTTACGTTCACGCAGGTCAGGAAAGAGCCGCAGGCGGTATTCCCCTGGGAACAGGCGGCAGAGGACTTCTGCTTCTCTCCGGCGGAATCGACAGCCCCGTTGCAGGATATATGATGGCAAAGCGCGGACTTTATATTGAAGCTCTCCATTTTGAAAGCTTCCCCTACACAAGCGAGCGAGCAAGAGAAAAGGTTCTTCAGCTGGGACGCGAGCTGACAGAATACTGCGGCAGGATCAGAGTTCACATCATATCACTGACACATATTCAGGAAGAACTGCGCGATAACTGCGAAGAGGACTATTTCACTCTGTTGCTGCGCCGCTTCATGATGGAACTTGCCGACAGATGCGCAAAAGAAGAAGACTGCAAATGTCTCATCACAGGCGAAAGCCTCGGCCAGGTTGCAAGCCAGACGCTTGCGGCAATCAACGTTACGGACTGTATGTCCACCCTGCCCGTTTTCCGCCCCTGCATCGGTCTTGACAAAGAGGAGATCGTTGAAAGAGCAAGAGAGATCGGCACGTTCAACACAGCTATCCTTCCCTATGAGGACTGCTGTACAGTGTTCACTCCCCGCCATCCAAGAACACAGCCCGAGCTTGAAAAGGTTGAAGCTCAGGAGGCGCTTATTGACAGAGCTGCTCTCCTTGAAGAAGCCTGGGAGTCACGCTATACGGTAACTCTCCACCAATTTGAACAGTAAAACAAAAGAGGTCACTTGGGAGACACTTCGTAAAGAAGTGTTCTCCCAATTTTCTTTTTATATAAAAATTGACACTTTCTGTTTGAAAGTGTCATAGTGGGTTACATACTTTAAAATATTACCTATCTCAAAGATAAAAATAATAAGTGATATTGTGAGACAAGTCTCACAGTGATATTTTTGATAAATCAAAAGTGATATTAAAACCTTGCGGTTTTAGTGATATTTTATTCGCCCTTAAACTCGCAAAGCGAATAACACTCGGCTATAGCCGAATATAACTGCGAAGCAATACAACTCGCCTTTGGCGAATAAAACTGAGGCACACTTCCTTACGGAGTGTGCCTCTTTCGTGACCTCTTTTTCTGTTTTAATTAACCCCACTAGCCTTTGAGGATTCTGAACTTGAGATAGAACATATCAACGGAGTTTACTT
>JAFXGC010000021.1 GCA_017513325.1 Clostridia bacterium | reverse complement strand
TCCGAACTTGCAACCATTCCCATTTCCGACACAGAAGCTCCTCTCCTCAACGCTATCGCTCCCATACTCCTGCTTCTTTCCCTTGAGGGAATGCTGTCTTTTCTCACTATGAAACTTCCTTCTTTCAGAAAAATCATCTACGGCAAGCCTAATGTATTAATATATGAAGGAAAAATCAATCAAAAGGAACTTGCGCGGGAAAGAATTGAATTGAGCGAACTAATATGCGCCATAAGACAAAACGGCGTTGCTTCCGTTGAAGATGTTAACCACGCCATACTTGAAGAAAACGGAAAGATCTCCGTTTTCCCAAAATCCGACTCTGCCCCCGTTACCCCAAAACAAATCAGAGGAAACACCGATGACGACGGAATCAGTCTTCCGCTTATTATGGACAGGCGCATTATAGGTGACAATCTGAAGATCCGCGGCTGGTCACGCTCAAAGCTGGACAAAGAACTTTCGGCACGAAAGCTTAAGATCGACGATGTTTTTCTTTTTTCAGTTGATGACTGCCAAAATATATACATTATTAAAAAGGAAAATAAAAAATGAAAAATTTTATTATATCTTTTTCGGCTTTTCTGCTGATAGGAATTCTTGCAACAACAAACGCCGTTATGCTCAACAGAAAAGCCACTGAGCTGATAACGGCGTTGGAGACTTTACCTTCCGCGCCAAACAGAGATAAAGCAAATGAAATTATTGATTTATGGTATGAATACGAACACTGTTTCAATCTGACAGTGAGCCACACTGTTACGGACAGGATAGAAGAAATGCTGCACTGCCTGAGAAATGCAGGAGATGTCAACGCTTTGCGGTCTGCAAGGGATACGCTTATCATCTTACTGAGAGATATGAAGGAGTCTTCTTCCATTTCTGCAGACAGAATACTCTGATTATCTGAAAGTTTTGCAGTCCTCACCCAAAAGCTGTTTACGGACAACAGTGAAATAGCCTTTATTATCAAGCACGCCCATTGCCGCCTTTGCAATGTAGGAAGGATTGAGGAAGTTTGTGTTATCAGCGCAGGTTACGGCATTGATAACGATATTTCCGCACTCCAGAGTTGCCTCGGCGCTCTTTACAAACTGGCTGATATCAACTTCTTTTTCAGTGCTCTTGGTTCTCTTAAGCACTACCATAGGACCTGCAAGCAGAGACTTTACTTTTTCAAGATCTGCTTCGATATAATCACCGACAAGAACTATCTCGTTTTCTGCCCACTTGATCTTTTTGAAATCAACCGCAGGAGTATACACCTCGTGAATAACGATATCCTCGGGCATAGCAGCGCTGAGAGCCGCTTTTACATCTGCATCTGAAACATCTTCTGTGAGTTTGATCTGGGCAAGCTCGTTTTCTCCTGCCGAGCCAACTGACAAAGGAGATGCAAACACAAGCTTGGGAATGGGATTGAAACCTTCTGTATAGTAAACGGGCAATTTGCTCTTGACGATAGAGCGCATAAACGTTCTCTGAACATCAAGATGAGAAACATATGTCATTGCGCCGCCTTTTGAATATCTGAAACGAACTGTGCGAACAGCTTTTGCTCCGGGATTTTTAGCCTGGCCTGCACCACGGGCATCGCGCTTTTCATCGTCATCATTTGCACGAGGAACGAAAGGCTTAAGATTATGACCGAGATATTCAGCCTCTTCTTCCTTATGGCCGGGACACCAACGGCAGAATTCTTTATCAACAAGCTTATTTGCGCCGCAGCCCGAGCACTTATCCTTACAAGACGGAGTTGTTGATGCAGCCTGCGCTTTATGACGCTCGGAAAGAAGAAATTCTTTTGTGACACCGCAATCGATCATATCCCAGGGGAGAATTTCATCATCAGCCATGGCTCTGTTTGCATAGAAAGAAGGATCAACGCCGACGGACGCAAAAACATCCATCCACTTTTCATAATCGAAATATTCTTCCCATGCATCAAAACGCATTCCGCGTTTAACTGCTTCAAGAATTGCAGGGGCAAGATTTCTGTTGCCGCGCGCGAACACTGCTTCGATTCTTGAAACCTTGGCATCGTGATAGTTATATCTGATCTTTCTGTCCGTCAGGCAGGAAAGCAGGTGCTTCTGCTTTGTTTCAAGCTCCTCGGCTGTGTTCTGAGCTTCCCACTGGAAAGGAGTGAAGGGCTTGGGAATAAAGCAAGCCACGCTGATAGTTACCTGAGGCTGACGCTTTTTATTTCTCTCGGGAGTTCTGTAATACTCCTCGATAACGTTTTTGGCAAGGGCAGGGATACCCTCAACGTCTTCAAGAGTTTCATAGGGGAGACCGTTCATAAAATACAGTTTCACCTGGCTCTTACCTGCTGCATACGCAACGCCTGCTGCACGGAGGATATCCGCCTCTGTGATATTTTTATTTATAACGTCGCGCAGGCGCTGACTTCCTGCTTCGGGAGCAAAAGTGAGCGTGCTTGAACGAACTGTTGAGATCTTATCCATAAGTTCTCTTGTGAAGCTGTCTGCACGAAGAGAAGGAAGAGACAGATTGATTTTTGATTCGTTTGTCCATTCAAGGAGTCTGTCAGTAAGAGTATTAACTTTAGAATAGTCGGAAATAGAAAGTGATGAAAGAGATATTTCGTCATATCCGGAATTATCGGCGATCATTCTTGCCTGCTCGCAAAGAGCTTCGGGGCTCTTTTCACGAACGGGACGTGAGATAAAGCCTGCCTGACAGAAGCGGCATCCCCTGATACAACCTCTGAAAACTTCAAGGGTGATTCTGTCGTGTACAGTTTCAATTACGGGCAGAACGGGACAAAGGGGCACATATGCCTTATCAAGATCGGCAATTATTCTCTTTTTAACCTTTGCAGGAACGTCTTCATATTTGGGAGTTATTGCGCTGATAGTGCCGTCTTCATTATAAGAAACATCATAGAGAGAAGGAACGTAAAAGCCTTCAAGCTTTGCAGCTGCACGAAGAAAATCTTTTTTATTGTACGTTCCGTTTTTCTTCATTTCTATATAAAGGGCAGCCAACTCAGGAAGAGCTTCCTCGCCCTCTCCGATAGAAAAGATATCCACAAACGGAGCCATAGGCTCGGGGTTATAGGCGCAAGGGCCGCCTGCAAGAATAATGGGCATTGAATCATCGCGTTCATCTGCCACCATAGGTATGCCTGCAAGGTCAAGCATATTGAGAGCAGTTGTGTAGCAAAGCTCATACTGAAGAGTGATTGCAACGATATCAAAATCTCTTACAGCATCGCCTGACTCGTGAGCATAGAGAGGAATGTTTCTTTTTCGCATCTGCTCTTCCATATCTACCCAAGGAGCAAATACTCTCTCGCACCACACGTTTTCCATTCTGTTGAGAACTCCACAAAGGATTCTCATACCCAGATTGGACATTCCTATTTCATACGTATCGGGAAAGCAGAATGCAACTCTGCAATCCATTTTTTCTTTATCTTTATATACGCTTTCGGGCTCTCCGCCTGTATATCGTCCGGGCTTCGCCACATCGCATATAAAGCTTTTAATATCTTCTCTCATAATAATAAACAAGGGCGGAGCATTTTTGACTCCGCCCTTCCTTTCGCTTTTGTTACTTTACGATTATCTTTGTGCTGAGCACTACGGGAATAAGCCACACCAGCTGATTTATTGCAGGAACGATACTATAGAATTCGTTGAACTTGCCTGTGAGCACGGATGCGCAAACAATCAGAACGGAAATTATAGTTGCAACAACGCTGAGAACGTATCCTGTTTTCTTTGCTCCCACGATACGGTCGCAATAGGAAATCGTCTGAAGCAATGCCTTTGTTGTTCCTCTTGAAACGATACCGCCGTCTGTTCTCGCGGAATACTTTGTGATCTCCTCTGTACCCTTATATTTAATGACTCTGAGGGGATAATTGTTTCCTGTTACCTGACGGTTGATAAGCGCTTCATCAATATTGGGGTCAAATGTTTTAACACAAACATACATACCACTGTCAGAAAGCTGACGGATGATATATTCGAAGTCAGCGTCAACTACATAACTGAGGATCATCTTTGAAACAAGGCGACCCTGATAGATCATATACATAACGGATGTGTCAGGAGAGAACTGGCTTTCATCATCGCTGACAAGAACGTTTTCGGGAATTGAAATTCCACGGGAGAGAAGCGCCTCTTCCTTTGCAAAAAGAACGTTCTTTCCGTTAACGATCGCTTCGATAAATCCTGAGCCTGTTTCAAGGATCTGAACGTCTTCGCTGTGTCCCATTTCAATAGTTGCAACCTCAAACACATCGGAAAGAGGTCCGCCTGTTGCGGAGAACACGCTTGCAGCATAATAGAGAACTTTATCTATTCTGCAGTTATTGTACAGACGTACGTTGCGAACTTTTACATTAACGCTGGGGAATACGTTTACATCGTCAAAAGAAATAACCTCTGTATCGGAATACTCTTCAACAGAGCCTTCTCCGATGATGGTGCAATCGTTATAATACGCTTCCTTATTTGCTCTGTAGAAGGGGTGGAATCCAACAACTACAGCGGAAACGGGAAGGATCATAAGAAGTGTTACAAATGCAGTTTCCACTGCGCTGCCGATACGGTCTGTGAAGAGAACGTACAAGCCAACTGTCAGAGAAAGGACAACTGAAAGGATGAGAAGCAGAGTGACAAAGGGTTTATCAACGCTGCCTCTGTTATTTGTTCTCCAGAAATAGCCTTCAACAAAGTCTGTCTTTGCTATTTTTACGATATCTCCGGAGTTTTCATCATTGAGATCTGAAACAGCCTGATTCTCAAGCTTGGCATCCTTTGTGTTAAGACGGCGCATAACGTACTTGGGATTTCTTGAGGATACGATATTGAAGCTGAATATCTCGCGGCGGTTTGTATAGAACTCGCTTGCAACCGCCATAACCAGACATATAGCCGTAGGAAGGTTAAAGAGTCTGGGTTCTTCGCCCGCTACTATGCGGAAGCTGATATGTATTGTGTTTAAAATAGCCGCAACAGATGAAACAAATGCCACCGTTGAAGGCTGAAACTTAAATGAAACGAGGTTCTTTGCGCCTTCTGCGAATGAGGGGAATGCAACTGCTATAAGGAAGAACAGCATCTGGAGTCCCATCATAACGTAGATGAGAGGATAATACTTAGGATCTGCGAAACCTGAAACCTGATAGCCGAAAACAGGCAGGTTTTCATAGAAGAAGATCGCTACTGTAAGCGCAATCGCTGCAAACAGACGAACAAGCGCCCACTTGTTTTTCTTTGTATACTTAATTGCGATATTTCTGTTCTGGCTCATATCGGTATACTCATCGGGACCATAGTGCTCGGCCTTATCGACCCACTCCTGCTGTTCCGCAATAAAGTCGTCAGTTATTTCAACTGCGCCTTCTTCACCGATACTCTTAGCAAGCTCGCCTTCCATACCAAGAGCAACCATAAGGCTGATATCTGTGTTGCTGAAATCTTCAACAACCTCGCCTTTTTCGCTCATTACCTCTGAAACGAGATTTTCAAAATCAACGATCTCGTCATATTCGGAAGGTTCCTCTGCTATATCGTCAACCACCTCTTCAACAGTTTCGTTTTCAAGGGGATCGTTATCGAAATCATCACTTGTTTCTGCCACTTCAAGCACTGCGATGCTGTCAATAGTTGACATCGTCTGCTGGAAAGGCTCTTCATCATATGCCGCATAATCTTCTCCGACATAATCAAAAGCGCTGTCACTATCAGCTTCAGCTTCAAATTCGCTATCGGAAAGGTCAGCGAATTCTTCAAAGGAATCCGCCTCAAGGGGCACTTCCTCAAAAAGAGGTTCATTTAAATATTCTTCAAAGTTTGCAGGCTCTTCGCTTGCAAGCTCTGCGCCGGTTTCTTCCTCAGCATATTCCTCTGCAGGAAGAGTTGCGGCGGTCTGCTCTGCAAAAATTTCAGATTCAACGTTTTCAACAAATGCCTCGGTTGATATCTGATCCTCTTCAAAGCATTCCATATCGGGAGCAACAAGATCTTCAGCTGTTGGAAGAATGTTCTCCGCTGTTTCTTTTTCTTCTGCATCTTTGCCCGCACGAAGTCGGCTAAGCAGGCTCTTTGCAGTTATTTCGTTATTATTCTTGTCAGCCATATATTCTCCGTTTCAGCCGCTTGAGCGGCGTTCTGTTTACAAATGAATTTGGGGTTCTGACTCGCTTTTTTAAGCGTTATCTTATCAGGAGTGCTGAATTCTTGCCGCATGGCAAAGAATTACAGACGCTGCTGTTGACACATTAAGTGAGTTTACTTTTCCATACATGGGAATGGAAATAAGAAAATCGCATTTTTCCTTGAGCATTCTGCTGACTCCCGCGCCCTCGCTGCCAAATATGATAGCGGCGGGAACTTTAAAATCAGCTTCATAATAAGGAGTTGCACCGGCTTCGGATGCAAACACCCAAAGTCCTCTCTTTTTAAGCACTTCAACTGTGTGAGAAAGATTGGAAACCTTAGCGATAGCCATATGTTCGATCGCTCCGGCAGAAGCCTTTGCCACAAGGCTTGTTACGCCTGCGCTACGGCGCTTGGGAATGATGATTCCGTGGGCACCTGCGCACTCTGCACATCTGATAAGCGCTCCAAGATTTCTGGGGTCTTCAATGCAATCCGCAATAACAACGAGAGGCATTTCTCCTCTTTCTTCAGCTATTTTCAGAATGCCTTCAATATCCGTATACTGCTTCTGCGCCGCAAAAGCAACTACTCCCTGGTGGTTAACTCCTTCGCAGAGGTTATCCAGCTTTTCACCTGAAACCTCTATAACAGGAATTCCGCGACTGATAGCCTCTGTTACGATAACGACAAGAGATCCTTCTCTTGAACCGTTTTTAACAAAAAGCTTATCAACGCTGCGTTCTGAGCGAAGCAGTTCGCGAACGGCATTTCTGCCGGCTACGACACTTGTTTCCTCCTCGCGCTCTTCGTTACCGTAAGCTTCAAGAGGAATGATAGCCTCGTCCTCATCATAGTCGTTATATGTTTTCACATAGTTTCCGCCAAAGCTCTTAACATCGCTAAAAGCTTCCGAGGCAGCATCTCGGCGACCGCCGTTTCTGCCCTGGTGGCGTTTGTTATTATTTTTAGATTTGTTCTGAGAATAATCCTTATGCTTCTTTTCTGCCTCAGCAGGCTTTGCAGCATAGTTTCTTTCAGGATCAAACTGCTTTTTTTCAGGGCGCTTTCCGCCGCCTGAGGGACGTTTGCCGCCGTTATAACGGTTGCCCTGCTTTTTCTGCTTGTTTTCTTCCATATCAATCCGCAACACAGGAGCCCTAGCCCTATGTTTTCGCTTTCTTTTCTTATATATCACCTAAAAGGCACAATACAGGCATTATTATCTACAGTATAACATATTTTTCTGCTCTTGTACATATATTTTTTCGAAAAAATCTTTTACTAATTTGTAACTGCCTTGATTTCAGACGGATTTTATGGTATATTTAGACTAGAAAAATATATAAATTTACATACGGAGGAAATTATGGACAAGAATACTGTACTTTCTCTGCTTGCTGAAATTAAAAAGGCAGAAAAAGAAGGCAGCGGCAAGCTGCCCCAGAACAGCTTTTATCTTGACTACGACAAGGTAGTTTGCTGCAAGCGCGAAATCGGCGAAAGCAGATTTCCCTACGACTCTGACGGACTTGTAGTGTGGCTTCGCTCCACAGGCTTTATTGATGCGCTTGAAAGCACGTTCAATATTTTCAAAACAGCCAACTTCGGTGAAGAATCAGCTGTAAGCTTCTACGGCAC
>JAFXGC010000020.1 GCA_017513325.1 Clostridia bacterium | reverse complement strand
CGGGCAATAGGTGTTCCGCGATCTGCGGATCGCGTCTCAGGGCTCTGCCCTGATAATCCGCGACCTTTTTTAAAAAAGGTCGATAAAAACGCGACGGGTGCAGTACTGAATTATCGTTTAGCGCCCAAGCCTTCCCCTGGGGGAAGGGGGACCGCTTGCGGTGGATGAGGAGTCTGGGCTTAGACTAACGAAATACGAAGCCTAGACGCCTCATCAGTCACTTCGTGACAGCTTCCCCCCCGGGGAAGCCTTATTACGATAAATTACCGTTTATCAGTCAATAAACTACATATACAATTTACTTAAAAAAGCTTGATTTATGGCGTCGGAGAGCACATCGGAGGCATCTTCGCAAAACGTATCGCTGTCTCCCGGGGAAACGAAAAAGCCTTTGCCGTTTTCCAGTATAGCTTCAAGCTCCGGCGAAAAATCATCCAGCTTGGCTTTTTCAAGCGCATCAAAGATCAGTGTGGATGAGCTTATTACCGTTGGAATGCCCAACGCCATAACAGGAATCCCCATAGATTCTTTTGTTATGGGACTTCTGTGGTTTCCGATCCCGGAGCCCGGGTGGATACCTCCGTCAGAGAGCTGTATCGTGGCGCAAAGTCTTTCAGTGCTTCTTGCGGCGAGAGCATCTATGGCTATTATAAAATCAGCCTTGACGGATTTGGCAGCAGCTTTAATGATGTGAGCGGCATCAATGCCTGTCTGGGATGCAACTCCGGGAGCAATAACGGCAATGGAGGGAACTCCGAGCCGGCTGAAGCTTTTGTTTTCCAGCTTCAGCTGATGGGTTGCAAGAAGCTTGTCTGCGGTTCTGGGACCTATTGCGTCTGAAGTGATAAATCGGTTTCCGAGTGCGGCGATGAGAATTGAGGATGAGGGGGTAATATCAAAACCCATATAGTCAGTGAAATTGCATATGAGCGTTTTCAGCGCATCGCTGAGTTCGTGGGCACAAAGATTTTGTGTAAGTGACAGCGAAGGGCAAAACAAACTGATATATTTTCCTTTCTTTCTTCCGGTAATTTTCTCACCGTTATCGGACGTTATTTCTGTTTCGCAGACCTCATATTCGCCCAGATTGAACTGTTTGTGGCATACTCCTTCAGCGTTTTGGCTTGCGGGAATACATTCGCAGGCCAGGTCTGTGTGCAAATATAACAGTTTTTTTGTGGAAATATTGTTTTTTGTTTGTGAATTTTTCATTTTGCTATTGCCTTTCTCAAAAAAATAGGTATAATAAATATAGTGTTTACTGTAGGGTGGTGCGTTATGTCCTGCGGTGAAAAAATACAATAAAATTCAACGAGTCAAATAGCGAATTTGCCGAAAAACAAAGGCTGTTCTTGTGCATTTGGATGAATATTTCGTGTTCTCGGAAAAAAGCCATTGATAAAAGCTTAAACCTATGGTACAATCTTATGTATATATAAGGGCATTTTCTGTTTGAAGCATAAATGCTTGACTTTTTGTAAAGTGATTAGGAGGATTACATCTATGAAAAGAGTCCTTGCTCTGATGCTCGCTATGATGATGGTAGTTTGCAGCCTTGCTTCTTGTTCAACACTTGAAGGTGAGGATAAAGGCTCTATCATTACTCTCTATTTCGGCGACGAAGTTTATGATTTAGACCCCACACAGTCCTATACAAATGAAGTTGTAGCTCAGCTCACAACTCTTATGTATGAAGGTCTCACAGTGCTCGATTCCAATGGCAATTGGAAGAAGGGTATGATGGATAAGTACGAGCTTCTCCAGGATGACGATGGCAACACAAAGCTTCAGATCACACTTCGTGAATCAAAGTGGAGCGATGGCAGAACAGTTCAGGCAAACGACTTCGTATATGCCTGGAAGCGTCTTATAGAGCCTTCCTTCCAGAGTGATGCTGCTTGCCTTCTTTACGATATCAAGAACGCTCGCGATATCAAGATGGGCGACAAAACAGTTGACGACCTTAAGGTTTCCGCAGTTGAAACATACGTGCTTGAAATCGAATTTGAGCACGAGGTTGATATAGATGCATTCCTTCGCACATGCGCAAGCCCTGCTCTCGTTCCTCTTCGTGAAGACAAAGCGGGTGTTAGCGAAGATTGGGCAAAGAAATCCTCTACAATGGTAACAAACGGTCCTTTCGACATCAGAAAGATCACATACGGTTCCGAATTCCGTCTTGAGCGTTCTTCTTACTACTACCGTGACACAGAAAAGAACCAGGCTCTTGATAAGTACGTAATTCCTTACAGACTCCGTGTTCTCTTCTCCAACGGTGACGAAGCAGGCCAGCTTGAGAAATTTAATCTTGAAGAAGTAACAGCTGAAAGCGTATACTACATTGCCGATATCGCTCTTGCAAGCCGCGGCGAGTATGCAGATAAAGCAGTTGTTTCAAATGCTCTCAATACATATTCCTACTATTTTAACACAGAAAACGAGCTCTTTAAGGATGCCAAGGTAAGAAAGGCACTTTCAATGGCTCTTGACCGTGCAGCAATCGCAGAAACTCTCGTGTTTGCTGATGCAGCAACAGGTCTCGTTCCTGCAGGTGTTTCCGATGTTAAGGTTAAGGACGATTTCAGAGCTAACGGCGGCGAGCTTGTTTCAACAAGCGCTGACGTTGCTGCAGCAAAGAATCTTCTTAAGGAAGCAGGCGTTACAAAGGGTAGCTTCTCCATCACATGCCGTAACGACGAGGTAGACCTTGCAGTTGCAGAAATTGCAAAGAAGGCATGGGAAGATCTTGGCTTCAAGGTAACAATTGAGAAGACAGGCACAAAGGAAGTTCCTTCCTCAAACGCTAATGAGTCTGCTGTATATGACGATCTTTATACAGAAGCTTATAAGACAGGCGACTTCGACGTAATCGCAGTTGATATGCAGGCAATTGCAAACGATGCATATGCAGTTCTTGCTCCTTTCGCAACAAAGTATTCCGGCGGCGGCGTTGATATGACATCTGATACATACGATGTTATCAAGCACGTAACAGGCTACGAAAGCGCAGATTACGATAAGCTTATGGACGAGGTTTACGATGCTGAGGGCGCAGAGGCAAGAAGCCAGAAGCTTCACGATGCAGAAGCTAAGCTTCTTGAAGATATGCCTGTAATTCCTGTAGTGTTCCTCAAGAACGCTTATATCAGCAATTCCAAGGTTCTTTCCGGCTTCAGCACAACATTCTGGGGCACAACAGACTTCAGAAACGTTAAGATGAAGGATTATATGAAGTATAAGGAAATCATCGAAGCTGAAGAGTTCACAGGTGTTTGATCTGTAAAAAAATTGAATTGATGGGGGGCGAAACGCCCCCCGTTTTTTGCCCGCTTAAGGAAATTTAAGAAAGGAGAAAACGTTGTGGCAACACAGTTGAAAGACGAAAACGAAATAAAAATATTTATATTGTATTTGCTTGATAAAATTGGCTATCCGCTTGATTATCCAAGTATCGGCTCAATTATGATGCAGGATGGCATCGTCAATTTTTTCGATTTTGCGCAGTGCTTTTTCTCCCTTGTAGACGCCGGTCATATAAGAGAGATCATTTCAGATAAAAGAGCATCAAAGCTGCTTGAAATAACTCCTGACAGTGAGGAGGACGCAGGTCTTGATGATGATCCCGTGCTTTATGAGGTCAGCGAAACAGGGCGCCACGTTGCGGAGGCGCTTTCCGGAAATCTTATGGTATCTGTTAGAGAAAAGAGCTATAGAAGTGCTTTGCGCCATCTCAGCTTTGCCAAAAGAGGAGCTTACGTTGACCAGACTTATAAAAGAGACGGCGACGGATATCTTGTTAACTGTTCTATTAAAGATAAAGACGGTGTGCTTATGGACCTGACGGTGAGAGCAGACAGTGATTATCAGCTGAAGTGTATGCTTGATAATTATGCAGATAAGCCTGAGGTGGTTTTCCGCGGAGTTGTGGCTCTTCTCACAGGAGATGTTAATTATCTCTTTGAAAGTTAAAAAACGCTGTTGTTAATAATGCACAAAAACACATTGCAAAAACGATTGCGCTCAACAAAAATTGAGCGCTTTTTTGCTGAAATTATACAAAAAATGATTGTAAATTTACAATTCTTAGAAAATGCAACCAAAAGCTATTGACAAAATTAACAATTGTGATATAATAGTTCCAAGATAAATTGTGAATGTAGACTAAAAAAGCACTATGGCAGAGAAAAAGAAAGAAACATATAAAGATGAGGAGCTTTTCGATATCGTTGCCGATGTTCAGAGCGGAAACGACGAAGGCTTTTCTATTCTAAAAGCCAGATATGCTCCACTTATCCGATCCCTTGTTCGTTCATTTGAGGGAGCAGCTGAAGAGGAGTATATAAGAGAGGCAGAATCTGCCCTTCTGAAAGCGGCTGTTCGTTTTGATTTAACACAGAGTGAGGTTGCTTTCGGTCTGTATGCAAAGGTCTGTATTCGAAATGCGCTTATTTCTCTTCGTCGAAAGGAAATGAGTAAAAAGCGTCGTGCCGAGCGAAAGGCAACGAATATCCGCCAGCGAAAGAGCACTGGTATATACGTGGCCGAAGCGAGAGACGATGCTGAAACAGAAAAGCTCATAGAAAATATTGAAAAGGTCCTTTCTCCTTATGAAAGGCGGATTTTCCGTGAGTATATGGCTGATAAAACAGTTGAAGAAATATCACTTGCAGTTGAAAAACCTAAGAAATCAGTAAACAACGCTATATACAGGATCAAAGAAAAGGTCAAAGCGTTAGAATTTCCTGATAGATAGCGGTTCTGCCCCAAAAAAGTTTCATAATGCGAAAGCATATGAATATATGTCCGAATAGCTTAATAAGAGCGTTGTTTACAAAAAAGGTATTCAAAGGTGCGGTTTAAATCCGTTGAGGGCGCAAAATATTATTACACCAAATGAGGTAAAAAAGATGTACGAAGACAAGACATTAGTATGTAAGGATTGCGGCAACGAGTTCGTATTCACAGCAGGCGAGCAGCAGTTCTACGCAGAAAAAGGCTTCCAGAACGAGCCCCAGAGATGCAAGGCTTGCCGTGATGCAAGAAAGAACGCAGCCAGAGCACAGAAGGAAATGTTCACAACAGTATGCGCACAGTGCGGCAAGGAAGCAAAGGTTCCTTTCCAGCCCACAAGCGACAGACCTGTTTACTGCTCCGAGTGCTTCGCAGCTATGAAGCAGCAGTAATTATATACTTATTGATATATAAATTCTGTCTAAAAAAAACCGCCGACCGTTTCGGCGGTTTTTTGTTGTAGAATGATCATTTCGTAGGGACGTCGGTCCCTATGGATAAGAAGGCAAATTATCGTTTAGCACCCAAGCCTTCCCTTGGGGGAAGGGGGACCGCTTGCGGTGGATGAGGAGTCTGGGCTTAGACCAACAATATACGAAGCCTAGACGCCTCATCAGTCACTTCGTGACAGCTTCCCCCCGGGGAAGCCTTATTACGATAAATTATCGTTTAGCGAAGTCGCCCCTACAATCAAAAAAGCATCCCGCTTTTGCGGGATGCTTTTGCATTAAATTAATCGCTGATCTTAATTGTAACAATTTCGCCCATTCCGCTTTCGGGAAGGAAGAATGTGGGAGTGTTCATCAGGCTGTCAAAGGTTTCTGTGTAGCCTTCAGCGCCTTCAATTTCAACAGTACGCTTGCCCTGTCCCTTATTTTCATAAGAGAGTGTTACCTTGGAGTTTTTAACGTTGATCGTGATCTCGCCGCTTTCTGCAGGGAAGTATGCGGGAGTCTGGATTCTGAGTCCTTCAAGGTTGGGATGGATACCGAAGCCGTAGCGGATAGTTTCCTTAACGAGAACTGCGCCTGAACCTGTGTGCCAGTCGCCCATGGATTCGCCGTCCATTCCGTAGTCTGCGTTTTCACAGTAGGAGTTGGGCATAACGAATGTGGACATTGTGCAGTTATCGTGAGTGATAACAGCGGTCTTTTCGATTTCGCTCCAGGCTCTTTCGCCTTCGCCCATTTCAAAGAGAGCCATTGTACCGAAAAGGCTTCCGTGAGCGTAAGCGCAGGAGTTTTCGTATGTACCGGGAACGATGTTGGCGATACGTCCAACGCCCTTACAGTCGGCGGGGAATGCTACGTCGAATGTTTTGAGACCGTACTTGGAGGAAACAGCGTCCATACAATTCATAATGGAAGCTTTGAGAGAAGGATCACGAGTGAGGAACTTTGTGATAGCCCAGAAAGAGTTGGAAGTGAGGCTGTAACGAGCTGCGCCGTCGGGGTCGCACCATGAACCAACCTTATAACCGATCTTATCGCCCCAACCGTGAATGATCTTTCTTTCACCCTTATCGTTAGTAACGATAGCGTGCTCCTCAAGACCCTTTTCGATAGCCTTAGCCGCAGCTGCGTAAGTTTCGCAAAGCTCGGGGTGCTTGCCGATTCTTGTAAGGATCTCGATCATTTCGCGGCAGTTCTGATAGAACTGAAGAGTTGCCATAACTGTAACGCCACTTCCGAATTCTTCTTCACCGGGAACCTCGGGATCGCCAAGTCCGTCAAGAGCGTCGTTCCAGTCGCCGAAGAGAACGCGAACGCAGCCTGTGCCGTATTCGTGGTCGATCTTTGAAAGGAGATAATTCATAATTCTGATAAGGTGGCAAAGAACGCTGTCTTTTTCTTCGCTTCTCTTAGCGCTTGTCCAGATCTCGTCCTCGCCTGCTTCAATATATCCGCAAACCTCATCGAGAATAGAATAGTCGCCTGTATAAGCAAGGTATGTGTAAACTGTGGAGATAACCCAAACGCCCTGGTCGATATATTTTTCAAGTGAAACGGGAACGGGAGCTGTGGGATCATCGGGAACGGAGAACATTCTGGGGGGGCGGCCTGTAACGAGAATACAGTTGAGCGCGTTAAGGATCTTTTCGCGGCTCAGCTCTCTCTGCCAGATAAGCGCGCCTTCAAGCTGCTGGAAAACGTCGCGGATACCCAGATAGGAACCTGCATAGTTCTTGCCGTGTGCGCAAACGCTTGTCTGCTTCTGAACGCTGCGGAAGAATTTGTTGAATGTTTCTGCGTCGAATTTTTCACCCTTCCAGCCGTTGAAACGAACCTTAAGGTTGTCAAATGCGCCCTTTTCCTTTGCTTCGATGTCAGCAAGCTCGCTGTCTACAGCATCCTTGTTGATATCAAGGTCAAGATACTTTTCAACGTCGGATTCGTTGTAGCAGAGAACGAGCTCGTAGTCAACGCGAACGCTTTCGCCTGCGTCAGCACTCATATGGAAGATATCAGCGTTGCAGGGCAGGTCGGTCGTTGCTGTGTTGGAAGCTTCTTTTCTGAAATATCCGCGGCGGAGAGATTCGGAGTTTGCAATGGAAAGTCCCTTCGCGCCAAGGAAGTCAACTCTTGCAGTTGTGCTGCTGATCTTTGTTGCTTTTCCTTCAGTAACCTTCTTTGCAACTACAAGGCTGTCAAATTTAGCGCCGTTTTTGCTTCTGAGAACGGTCGTGCCGTTTTCGTATCTTGTAGCGTATTTTGTAAGGCGGTCCCAGAATTTTTCAAATTCGTTATTTCTGAGCATAGCTTCCATAAATGAAGCAAGATAGAATTCTTTTGCTGTGTCGGAGCAGTTGATGCCCATAAGTGTGAAGTGAATATGCTTCTTTGTGTCAAGGTGGAGACGGAGAGCAAACACCATTTCTCCCTGCTCAACGATACAGTATGCACTCTTAAGTCCGTATACGATATAACGGGAAATACCCTTTTCCATTGCCTGGCGGGAAGCGCCTGTGATGGAAACGGGTTCGAATTCGCCATCCTCGTTTTTGAGAGCGCCG
>JAFXGC010000194.1 GCA_017513325.1 Clostridia bacterium | reverse complement strand
TGAGGTCAACCTTGTAGCTGTCAAGCTTTTCGCCGTTTACTGTGAATGCATCTGTGCTGAATACATTGAGAGTGCCGTCCTTGAGAGCCTTAACAACGGAATCAACCTTTTCCTGTGTGCCTTCTGCACAGCTTGCGCCGAGAGCTGTGATAGCAACTGCGTCTGTAGCATAGCCTTCAGACCAGTTTGTCTTAACTTCTTCACCCTTCATTACCGCATTGAAGAGGTACTCATAGTATACAGCCCAGTTGTTTGTTGCAGATGTAAGAGCAGCATTGGGAGCAACGCTGAGCATATCTACGTTGTAACCAACGGAGTAGCAAACGTTACCTGCCTTGAGAGAAGCTTCAACAGCTGCAGGAGCACCTGTGGAGTCTGCGTGCTGGCAGATGATTACGCAACCCTTAGCGAGAAGAGCGTTAGCTGCTTCGCCTTCAGCTGCGATATCAAACCAAGACTGTGTGTACTGAACGAGCATAGCTACGTTTTCAACTACGCTCTTAACGCCGAGATAGTAAGCTGTGTAACCGGATACAACTTCTGCGTAAGGATATGCACCAACATAACCGAGAAGGATGTTGCCATCAGCATCGTAGTTAGCCTCTGTGAGCTTGCCGTCTTTTACAAGTTCAGCGAGCTTCATACCGGCAACTACGCCGGATACGTAACGGGACTGGTAAACGCTTGTGAAAGCGTTTGCAAGGTTATCGAGACCACTGTTAGCAGCCTTGTCACCTGTCATGGAAACAAACTGAACATCGGGACACTCTGTTGCAGCTTCCTGCATAAAGTCCTGGTGGCCGTAGCTGTTAGAGATTACGAGGTCGCAATCTGCATCAGCAAGGTCGAGAGCTGCGTCTTTGCAAAGCTCTGATTCGGGAATGTTTGTCTTCCAGATAATCTGTGTTTCTTCGTCGATGCCAAGCTTTTCAGCAGCTTTTCTTATACCGTCGATGTGAGCGTATGTGTAACCCTCATTTTCGTCACCAACAGTGATAACACCGATCTTGATTTTGTCTTCGCCTTCGTTCTCGCCGTCATTGCCCTGTTCGCCGCAAGCTGTGAAGCTGAGTGCGCAGAATACAAGAGTCATAGCAAGAAGAATAGCAAGAATTCTTCTGTTCATCTTAAATGTCCTCCAAATAAGAATATTTTTTATTTATTATCACGGTGTACCCCGGGATAAACGAAAAAATAAAGAGTTAATCATTGAAAAAACTATAAGAAAAACCGTTCAAAACTGTTTTTTATTTTTATCTTCTGTAATTAACTCTTATCTCATACTGCCTCAGCAGTATGTTATACCGCCTTCAAGGCTCATTTCTTTAATACGAGCAAGGCTTTCAACTCTGATACCCATATCACGTACGATCTTACCACCGCCCTGATATGCCTTTTCAATTACAACGCCACAGCCTACAACTTCTGCTCCTGCCTCTTTTACAAGACTGATAAGTGCGAGAAGCGCACTTCCTTTTGCAAGGAAATCGTCAACAACAAGAATTCTGTCGCCGGGATTGATAAATTCCTTTGAAACTATTATCTCGTATGTTTTTTTGTGGGTGTAAGACTCAACAGTTGATCTGTATACATCAGCAAAAATATTGTTTGTCTTTGTTTTTTTTGCAAAAACCATGGGAACACCGAACTTGTATGCAGCCATCATAGCCACACCGATACCCGATGCCTCAATTGTGAGAATTTTTGTTACTCCTTCTTTTTCGAAAAGACGGAAAAACTCTTCGCCCATATTCGCAAGCAGCATAGGATCCATCTGATGATTGAGGAAACTGTCCACTTTGAGAACGTCCCCCTCTCCTATTTTTCCCAACTCTCTGATTTTATCTTCAACAAGTTTCATAAAAAAAGACCTTTTTCGCATAATAATGTAATAAAAACATTATACAATAGTTTTTTGGTTTTTTCAACACTTTATTAACAAAAAAGCTACTAAATTATTACATATTTTGGTTCTATTTTATATTTATTTTAGTTAGAAGGTTGAAGAATTATTAAAAATATGGTAGAATACATCAAAATAATTGTTAAGGAGTTCATATAATGGATTTTAGTGTAAACAGCCCGATCTTGTTCGTTATGGTCGGAATTGTTATTGCTTTTGTCCTTGCTCAATCGGTTTATTTTCTCATACGCGCAGTTAAGCGCGCTAAAGAGATTGGCATTGCAAAAGAAATCGTCAATAAAACTATTTCAACTGCTGCAATTTTCACAATCGCTCCCGCAGTTGCTATTCTTGTTGGTGTTGCAACTCTTTCAAAGAGCTTAGGTATCGCCCTTCCATGGCTTCGACTTTCCGTTGTAGGATCACTTTCCTACGAATCCATCGCAGCAAACTCTGCCCTTGAGGCATTGGGACTTAATACTGCAACTCAGATCACCGACCCCGCTGCTTTTGTTACCGTGCTTTCTGTTATGACAATAGGAATTGCAATCGGTCTTATTCTCGTTCCCTTCTGTACAAAAAAGATCCAGGGTGGAATCAAGAATATGGAAAAGCGCGACAAGAAGTGGGGCGAGATCTTCAACAACGCAATGTTTCTCGGTATGATCTCAGCATTTCTTGGCTATGTTTTCTGCGATGTTTCAAACGCTTTTTCCGGTGATTTCGTTGGATTGATCCCCGTTTGCGTTATGGCGGTTTCCGCTGTTGTTATGGCAATCTGCGGACTTTGCGCAATGAAGGTAAAAGCTATGAAATGGATGAACGACTATGCACTTCCTATAAGCCTTATCTGCGGTATGGCTGCTGCTATTCCGATCACAGGCTGGTTATCTTAAGAAAGGAGAAATAACGATGAAAAAAGAAAAGCTTACATATCTTGAAAGTGTTCACCGCGACGGTCGCATCTGGGGTATCGCACTTTGCCTCGTTATTCTTCTTTTCCCCGTTGCTGTTTGTATTGTTTTCGGTGCCGTTCCTCAGTGGAATGCCCTTCTCAAAGGTGCTATTGCTGTTATGCCTATGTATTGGGCTGTTGGTATCGTTGAAATGTTTACATACGTTCCCATGCTTGGCGCAGGCGGCGCATACCTTTCCTTTGTTACAGGAAATATTTCAAACCTGAAACTTCCTTGCGCGATCGACGCTATGGAAAGAGCAAACGTTAAAGCAAGCTCTGAAGAAGGTGAGATAATTTCAACCATCTCCATCGCTGTTTCAAGCATTGTTACTACCGTTATTATCATAATCGGCGTTATCCTCATTGCACCTCTCACTCCTATTCTTGAAAGCGAAGTTCTCACTCCTGCATTTGAACAGATGCTCCCTGCCCTCTTCGGCGGACTTGCAGTTGTTTTTGTTTCCAAGAACGCAAAACTCTCAGTTGCGCCCATTATTCTTATGCTCGCTCTCTTTATTTTCGTTCCCGCACTTAACAAGAGCACAGTTGGTATTATGGTTCCCGTGGGAGTTATTTTCACAATTATCGTTGCAAGAATTATGTATAAAAAAGGACTTCTCTGATAATGAAATTTTTACTTATTATTCCTATCTTTCTTATCGTTTTCATCGCAGTTCTGCTTATCCGCACAGCTGCATTCAAACCAAAAGAAAACGCTAAAATAATTGAGGGTGAAGAAACTCTTGACCGTGATCTTATAACCGATCGACTTTGCCGTCTCGTTCGTTGCAAAACAGTTTCCTATCGCGATCAGTCACTGGAAGACAATGCTGAATTTGAAAAGCTGATTGCTATGCTCCCTGATCTTTATCCAAACGTTTTTAAAGCTTGTACATTTACTCAGCTTGCAGACCGCGGACTTCTCTTTAAATGGGAAGGTAAAAATCACGGTGACCCTGCAGTTATGATGGCTCATTACGATGTTGTTCCCGTAAATGAGGAAATGTGGGATAAGCCTCCTTTTGAAGCCATTATTGAAGACGGTGTTATCTGGGGACGCGGAACTCTTGATACTAAGGGGACCTTCAACGGCGTTCTCAGCGCAGCTGACAAGCTGATTGCTGAGGGATTTGTGCCCGAAAACGATATGTATTTTGCTTTCTCCGGCAATGAGGAAACAAACGGCCAGGGTGCGATAAATATTGTTGACTGGTTTGAAGAAAACGGTATCACTCCCTCAATGGTCGTTGACGAAGGCGGAGCCGTTGTTGAAAACGTTTTCCCCGGTGTTAAAATTCCCTGCGGAGTTATCGGTATTGCAGAAAAGGGACTTATGGACGTTCAGTACAAAGTGAAGTCCGGTGGCGGACACGCTTCTGCTCCTGCGCCTCACACTCCAGTTGGCGTGCTTTCACGCGCTTGTTGCAAGATTGAAAATCACCCCTTTAAGTCTCACCTTACCAAGCCCGTTGCTGAAATGTTTGACACATTGGGCCGCCACTCCACATTCCTTTACAGAATGATATTCGCTAATCTCTGGTGTTTCTCAGGCGTGCTTGATATGATATGCAAGTCATCAGGCGGTGAGCTTAACGCTATTATGAGAACAACAGTTGCCTTCACACAGATGAAAGGCAGCTCTGCCTCAAACGTTATTCCTCCCGAAGCTACAATGGTTTCCAATATGCGCCTCAATCCCGAGGACAATATTGATTCTGCTCTTGAATATCTGAGAAAAACTGTAGACGATGAAAATGTTGAGATCACTCTTCTAAACGGAATGAATCCCAGCCGCATTTCCGAGACATATTGTTCTGCGTGGGATAAGGTCGCATCCGCTGTTGCATCTACTTGGCGCGGTTGCATCGTTTCCCCTTATCTTATGATGCAGTGCTCCGATAGCCGTCACTACGGCAGAATCTCCGATAAGGTTTACCGCTTCTCTGCTATGGACCTTACAAAAGAAGAAAGAGCAACAATCCACGGCAACAACGAACGCGTTCGTATTGATTGCGCAGTTAAAGCAGTTGAATTTTACGTAAGACTTATGCGCCAGTTATAAATATTAAAAGGAGCCAAACGGCTCCTTTTTCTTAACCTTCCCCCACTTGAGGGGGAAGGCTAAAAGCTCCCCGATCGGGAGCTTTTAATCTTTAAACACAAGTTAACAGAAATCAATATTTCAATCACTCAACTGCGATCTTCACATCTCCGCTGGTAGTTTTAATATCACACCATCCGGCATCCGACACAGATTCCGGAAGTTTCACATCGCCGCTGACTGTTGATATAGTGAAACGCTTATCTGTGAGCAATGACCCTCTCACATCGCCGCTGACTGTCAAAATTTTGACATTCGCAGCATCACATCTGCTGAATTCAAAATCGCCGCTTGTTGTATTTATGCTTGCATCACCGTCTATTACCACTGATGAAAGGTCAATATCACCGCTGGTTGTTTTTGCACTGAAAGACTCAGCGTTCACGTTATCAATCTCAATATCTCCGCTCACGCTGACTGCTTTTAAACTCTGCACATCAAAATCCTTCGCGTCAACATCTCCACTGGTACTCTTAAGGGAAAGAGAATCAGCTGCTGACATAAATATAACTTCTCCGCTTGTACTCTGCGCTTCTGCTTCTGTAAATTTAAATCCTGCCTCAACCTTAACGCTTCCGCTGACGCTCAAAGCATAAAGCTTTTCGTAGCTATCCTCGGGAAGATATACTTTCACGCTCAGATCTTTTTCACCTATGAAAATACCGATATGCTCATACCATTTGCGTTCATCTGTTCTTGAAACAACAAGCGTGTCATCCTCAATCTGCGCATCATGCTTTATTTTATCGCTATCTCGACTGACGACCTTGCACCCTCCGTCATTTGACTTTGCAATTATAACATCATACTCAGCATCCACGATCTTTATATTACTGAAGTTATCACTAACCTCATACGTCTTCGTTTCATACTTCATCATTGAAAATTTCCTCAAATCAAAATCATTCATTGCCAGTGCAACACAGGAAATAATTGCGCCGGCAACTATCAATACAACTGCTATAACTATAGCAACGATCTTAGATGTTTTCATTTGGTTTTCCCTCCTGTTATTGCTAGCTTGACACCTTTAAACAGAACTTTGCTAAGCCATATAGTCAGCTTTGTAATAGCATTGAATGCAAAAAGCATAAGTATTGAAAGACCTATACATATCATCCCGGCGCCTGCAAGAAGCATTGCTGCAGCAGGTTTGCCCACAGCGCAAAGCACAATTAACCCAATCACACCTGCAACACCTGCCACTCCAACAGCAAGATCAACTGCATATAGTGACACAATAACAGACCATAAAACTACATAAACAGAAAAAACAACTGCTGCCATAGCAATTAGAAGGGGCAACCAAACAGGAGATGTGATAATAAGAAAAAGTATACTCCCTATACTTAGTCCCCTCTTATTACTTTGCTTGGCAGGAGAATCAGTTTTTTCAGAAAGAATCTGGCCTACCACCTCATCCACAGTTCCTATATCTCTGACGGCTTCATCCTCACTCATTCCCTCCTCAATGCGGTCATCTATCATCTCCGCATAAAAAGAAAGATAAGCATCTATTTCCGATGGAGAAAGATGGTTTAGCTTTGCTTTTATCGCTGAAAGGTATTCAATTTTCGTCATTGTGCTCACTCGCCTTCGTTATAAACTGATATATTGACATTATTTCTTTCCACTCCTCCGTAAAATCGGATATACGCTTTAAACCAACAGGCGTTATCTTATAATATTTACGAAGACGGCCATTATGCTCGGCTGAATAGACAGTCAGATATTTTCCTGCCTCCAGTCTTCGTAAAATAGGATAAAGAGTGGATTCAGAAATAGTTATATAAGGCTTAACATCCTTTATTATTTGATAGCCATAAGAATCATTATCCTTGATTGCTGCTAAAACACATACATCAAGCAAGCCTCTTTTGAGTTGAATATCCATATTCCACCTCCCATCTATACTATACAACACATAGTATTATGTGTCAAGAGGTATAGAAAAATCCCCGAAAAATCGGGGATCTCTTTCATCTGTATTGAATTAATAATTCTCAGTGTGAACTTCGAAGTAAGCCTGCGCGTGATTGCAAACGGGGCAAACTTCGGGAGCCTTTGTGCCAACTACGAGATGTCCGCAATTTCTGCACTCCCAAACCTTAACTTCGCTCTTTTCAAATACCTGAGCTGTTTCTACATTGTTAAGGAGAGCGCGATATCTGTCCTCGTGAGACTTTTCAATTGCTGCAACGCCTCTGAACTGCTCTGCAAGCTCGTGGAAGCCTTCTTCATCTGCTTCTTTAGCAAACTTATCGTACATATCTGTCCACTCATAGTTCTCGCCTTCTGCTGCATGGAGAAGGTTTTCAGCTGTGTCGCCAAGCTCACCGAGAGCCTTGAACCAAAGCTTTGCGTGTTCCTTTTCGTTATCAGCTGTCTTAAGGAAGAGAGCTGCGATCTGCTCAAATCCCTGCTTCTTTGCTACGGAAGCAAAATATGTATACTTATTTCTTGCCTGGCTTTCGCCTGCGAATGCTTCCCAAAGGTTCTTTTCTGTTTTTGTTCCTGCGTAAATGTTCTTTGCCATTACTTTTTCCTCCTGAATTTTTTCGAATACTGAAGCGGGCTGTCTGCACTTAGGGCACTTGAAATCGTCTGTCATTTCGCCTTCGTGAATGTAGCCGCAAATTTTACATTTCCATTTTTCCATTTTTTCTTAACCCTTTCAGTCTTTTCTGTTTTCTGATAGAATTATATCATCAAAACAGTTATCTTTCTGTGATCAGATCACATTATTATCATTAAGAATATACTAACACAAAACAAAGCCAAAGTCAACAAAAACCCGCATATACTGCGGGTTTTTTGTAATAAACTATTACTTATTTTCCTTAATGGGCTTAACAAATATGAAGCTGAGAAGCAATGCAACCGCATAGAGTGCAATAGTTACATAAAGCACTGTCTGATAACCTACAGGATTGTATGCAGCCTCTGTATCGCCAACGTGGTTAACGATCCATGTTGCAAGCTGGTTACCTGTGAGACCTGCAAACGCCCAAGCGGAAAGTGTGATACCATGGAGTGCGCTGATGCTGCCCATGCCGTAGTGGTCAGAAAGCAGAGTGGGAACATTGGAGAATCCTCCGCCGTAGCCTGCATTTACAACCATAATAAGCACGAGAACGATTGCTGCAAGAACACCGTTTTCTGCGCCCTTTGTGATACCACCTGTTACGATAACGAGAGCTGTCATCACGATAGATGCAATGAAGATGATCTTATAAATTGTATTTCTGTCCTTCATCTTATCGCCGAGAGCAGAAAGACCAAGACGTCCACCTGCATTGAAGATAGCGGATACTGTGGAAACGATACCTACAACACCTGCAAGACCGATGCACTTAACGATTGCTTTTTCCTGAGAAATGAGAGCAAGACCGCAAGTGATGTTTATGTAGAACATGATCCAGATACCGATATAGTTCATAACAGGTCTTGTTTTGATAACTGCAATGATGCTCTGCTTCTCTTCATTGGAGCTGGGCTCGTGCCAATCATCAGGCTTTTTGAGAAGAAGATGACCAACAAACATCATTACAAAGTATACGCAAGCAAGGATAATGAACATCTTGTAAATACCGCCTTCGCCAAGGCCACTGAGCATACCCTGCATAATGGGGCTGGCAATTGCCTTAGCCGCGCCAAAGCCTGCAACTGCAAGACCTGTGGCAAGGCCCTTCTTATCCTTGAACCAAAGCATAAGTGTTTTTACGGGAGAAAGATATCCTGTGCCGAGACCGATACCCATAATGAGACCGTAGCAAACATAGATACCTATAAGAGCAACAACGCTACCCTTATGAAGACCGCCGTAGTAGATAAATCCACCTGTACCTGCCATACCAGCTGCGAAACAGATAGCTGCAATAAGAGAGGATTTGTGAATATCTTTTTCAACAACATTTCCAAGGAATGCAGCAGACATACCAAGGAAGAAAATAGCAAAACTGAATGCCCACTCTGTTGCACCCTTTGAGAAGCCGATATAATCAGCTATTTCCTGACTGAAGATAGACCAGCAATATACTGTACCTATACTGCAGTGAAGCAGAAGTGCGGGAATAGCAGCTCTGATCCACTTGTTGGTTCTCCAACCGCCGCTTTTCTTAACATCGTTAGCCATAAGAAAAAGTCCCTTCTTTACTTAATTAGATGATTTATTACAATCCAATTTATAATACCACAAACTTCCACTAAATGCAAGGAATAGTTGCTTTATTTTACGGATGTATTTCTTCTTTTATTTCCGTTTTTTGAATATACAGCGCAACCATAGCACGACGCTATTTACCGTACGCCTGCATTGTTATTTATACAGTTTTCCCCCGTATGCTCACCAAGGTCCACAAAAGATTCTTTCAACGATCCTCCTTGCATTGTATTTGAAGAAATAACGCAAGAGCCAAGTTTTTTATACACAACACAATGGTTAGGACCATATCCGCCTTCCTCCCCAAAATCATCCTTGCCGCTTATAAACGTATTTCCTGTTACTGCAAGATTATAACAATTATCAAAATACAGATGACTGTTTTCATATTCGTTTTCAAAACAATCTCCATTCGGCTTTCCGCTACGGTTAAATATATTCCCCGTTGCTGTTATGTTATGGCAAGCATTTTTCTCACCTACAAGCTTTATTGCAGGACCGTAAGCTCGGTCAAAATAATTACCGGTTATATTAAGCAGATTAGAATCCACAAGATTTATACCGCCGTTTCTGTTCCATTCAATTCTGTTCCCAGTCATTGTGACGGCGGCGCAGACAACATCTGTAAACACTCCAGCTCCGTGGTTTGTGTGCATTATGCAATCTGTTATCCATCCGTCCCAACCGTTAATATACACGGCATTGCCTTTATTGGCAACAAACATACTGTCCTTAATAGTGAATGCCCATATTCTCTCAAGGTGTACAGCATCTCCGCTGAAATTCTTTATATAACATTTTTCAATTGTAACGCTATCCTCTCGAAAACCTATCTGACATTTTTCAGGCAAAGCATTATCCTCACGAATGGGGTCGTCATTAAGTCGGCTTATCTGATCCTGCCACTTTACATATACACCGTGCACATTCTCCCCTGCGCAATGATTGCCAAGCAGCTGAATATCTCTTATGCGAGCACCGAATGCACCGGTCATATCTATAAGGCAAGTACAACTTCCGTCTCTCAGTTTTATAACCGAACCGCCTGTTTCTCTGTATCCCCAGCCGCTGTAGCCCATTAGACAAACGCTGGGCTTCATATAAAGGGTTCCGCAAAGATACGTTCCCGCCGGTACTGTTACCGCTCCTTTCACCGCTCCTGCCTCATCAATGGCACGCTGGAAAGCTGCAGTTGAATCCGTGACACCGTCTCCAACAGCACCGAATTCTGTTACGTCAAATACATTTGTCATTTTAGCACCTCATTATGTACCGGTAATCCATATATATTTTACTCTACTATACCCTTTATGTCAATTTTTTCTGATTTAAATGCCTATCTTATTGCACTTTCTCACAGGTTGTGATAAAATAATGTATATTCTGGAAAGGATCGGTTTAAGGCTATGATAAACAATATGATTCCCTCCCCCAAGGGTCAGTGGGGCAGCGGAGAGCTCAAGGCTTTTTCTCCCGTTATTTTCACAAATGATTTTACCACTCAGGCTCAGACTTTTGCCACCCAGGCAAAGAAAGCTTTTGGATTTGACTTCACAATTGACAGCGAGAATGCTGATATCATAATCGAAGCTGCTGATTTTATGGCAAAAGGTGAATACAGACTCGCTATTGCTGAAAAAGTGACCCTCACTGCAGGTGATGGATACGGAGCAGCATACGGTCTATCTGCATTACTTCAGCTTGCTTCTGTTTTTGAAGGAAAGTTTATGCTTCCTCAGATCACAGTTACTGACAAACCCGACTGCGACTATCGCGGACTGCTTGTTGACACAGCACGCAGTTTCCATCCCCTTTTTGAGTTAAAAAACTATGTTGATCTCTGCTGGATCTACAAAATCAAATATCTTCACATTCATTTCTCTGATGACGAAAGTTTCACACTTCCCTGCAAAGCATTTCCGCTTCTTTCTCAGCAGGGCTCTAGCTACACTCCTGAAGAAATTGCTGAGCTTGACAGCTATGCTGCAGAGAGAAACGTACAGATCGTTCCCGAGGTTGACACTCCCGGTCACACCACACTTATAATGAAGTGTTACCCTGAAATATTCGATAAAGAAGGTATTCTCGGTTTCCACGCAGAAGCAATTGAAGGAACAAAGGCTATATATCGCGAAATTTGCGAAATGTTCCCACACTCTGATTATATTCATATCGGCGGTGACGAAGGTCGTCTCGGATGGTGGCTTGGTTGCGAAAAATGCCTCGAATACGGTCGTAGTCTTGGCTTCAATATGGAAGACGAGGCTCCCGGAATTTCTCAGCCCGAATGGGTTATGCTCCGTTTCCTTGCTCACTACATTGCCGAAAACGCCAAGCAGGTTATCGAAATGGGCAAAACTCCTATTGTTTGGGAAGGCTTCCATAAAACCACAAATTCTATGATCCCTAAAGAAGTTAAGGTTATGGTTTGGGATTCCAGCTTCCAGCTGGCATCCTCTCTTATCGCCGACGGATTTGACGTTATCAACTGCTCATGGCTGCCTACATACGTTGTTACGCCTCTTTGGGTATACAGCGAAAAGGATTGCTATAATTGGGATATCCGCTCCTTCGGCACAATCAATGATGCGTCCCCCTATCACAACGGCGCTATGAGAATGCCCGAAAGCAAAAATCTCATTGGCGGTCAGCTTAACTCCTGGGGCGATTTCGTTGAAAAGACCGACTATTATGCAACCGGTGCTCTTGGCCGTGCCGACGGTCTTAAGAGCGTTTCGGAACGACTTCCCTTTATCGCTGAAAACACATGGAATACAGAAAAAAGAAAGAATTACGAGGATGTTAAATCCGCTGCAGATCACGTGCGCGAACTGTTTTTTAAGATAATAAAATAAAAATTCTCATCTTTTAAGCTGCCAACAAAAGTTGGCAGCTTTTTTATTCTAAAAAACCTTGATTTTATCGGCTTTTTTCTATATTAAAGTTCTCCTAAAACTTGACTTTTATAGACTTAAATAGTATAATTTTTTACGCTATGATATTATAATGATATAATTGTATCTACAACCTAAAATTGCATACTTTTTGTTTAAATTATATTCCCTATTACAGAGGTACGTTTTGAAAGAAAATGAATTGAGAAAACTCACCAGAAAACAACTGCTTGAACTGCTGCTGACGCAGACAGAACGAGCTGATGAACTGGAAAAAAAGTTAAAAAAAGCTGAGGAAATGCTTCAAAACAGACAATTGACTGAAATGCAGGCAGGAAATATTGCAGAAGCTTCAATCAGACTTAATAATGTATTTGAAGCTGCTCAGGCTGCAGCCGATCAATATCTTGAAAACGTTATCACTCAAAGTGCTAACATTGAAGAAAAAGCTGCCGCGATAGAAGCAGAAGCAAAGAAGAAAGCCAAGGATATGTTGGCAGAAGCAGAAATCAAATGCTATGAACGTGAACAGCGCTCTGAAGCGAGGCTGAAAGAAATAGAAGAAAAAATCACAAAGCTTCGCGCTCTTTGCAGCGAATTCAACAGTATGTTCACTAACGTCAGTACAACTGAAAGAAAAACAAAGTAATGAAAAAATCGAACTTAAAGAATCTACCAACAACAAGTGAAATCAGCTCAGAACTGAAATATGAGCGAAACAGGATAAGATTCAGGCGGATCATCAAAAGCTCTGTATACGCCCTTATTCTCGTGGCAGCAATAGCCGTTCTTATTGCTACACTTGTACTTCCTGTTTTGCAAATTTCAGGAACAAGTATGGAGCCAACTCTCAACAACGGTGAAATCGTTGTTCTCTTCAAAACAGCCAAACTGGAAAGAGGCGATCTTTGCGGCTTTTCATATTCCAATAAGATACTCATAAAGCGAGTTATCGGTCTCCCGGGAGATTTCATTGTGGTTGACAACGAAGGAAATGTTTTTGTCAATAATGAAAAAATTGATGAACCTTATATAACAGAAAAAGGTCTTGGAGAATGCGATATTGAATTTCCCTATGAAGTTCCTCCCGAAGAGTATTTTCTTATGGGAGACCACAGAAGCACATCAATTGATAGCCGAAGCTCCGTTATCGGCTGCATTCCACAGGAGCAGATAATAGGCAAGATTATTCTGAAAGTCTGGCCTTTATCCGATTTATCAATAATAGATTAAGTCTCACCTAACAAACTAACAGAAAGGAGGGAGCAGTCATAAACAATGATATCCGGCAATATGTCATTGCCTCCAAACGCAACTCATCTATAAAAAAGAATATCGCTGCAGTTTTGCCCCTGCTCTCTCTGTTTATTATTCTGGGAGTTTTCTGGTGGCTGAAGCTTACGGGCATAACCCTTGCAGGAGAAGCATTCTGCGGTTATAGCGAACATATTCACTCTGAAGAATGTGAAATTGCAACCCTGATCTGCCAGGAGGAACACGAACACTCAGATATATGCTATGAAAAATCCTTCACCTGTGAACTTGAAGAGCATATACATATAGCTTCCTGTTATTCGGATATAAATGCCGATCTGGAAACAGAAGAAGATTGGGAAGAAACTCTCAGCAGCGTTCCTACAGGGCTTTCTGTCGGTGAAACTATTGTTGAGATTGCAAAGTCTCAGCTTGGATATACAGAAAGTACATTAAACTTCATAGTCGATTCTGATAACGTGAAGCATGGGTATACACGATACGGTGAATGGTTCGGAAACCAGTATGGAGACTGGTCAAATATGTTCACTGCTTTTTGTATCAGATACGGAGGTCTCAGCGACGTCCCCATAAGTGCAGGTGCGGATGCAATGAAAATACAGTGGCAAGAGATGGATCTTTATAAGCCAAGTGGCGATTATGTCCCTCTTGCAGGAGATATTGTATTTCTTGATAAAAATCTTAACGGCTCACCTGAAACAACAGCAATAGTTACCGCTCTTGCAGACGGACAACTATACGTTATAGAAGGTGATCTGGAAAACACAGTTCAGGAAGCAACCTACCCTGTTTTTGATGAAAGCATCCTAGGATACGGTGTTATAGCACCAAATACAATGCCGCCTTTAATGAGCGCTCCTCTGGCTGAACAATCCGGGCAGTATTCAATCGGACAAACTCAAAACTTCAGCACGGGAATGTTCACCTCAGGCAGTAACTTTATTCTCTACACCCAAGGTACGGACGGCAAATATTACGCTCTCAGTGGAAATGGAAATGCTGTTGAGGTATTCGTTGATTCTTCAGGGAATATTTCGACCGACAGCACCGCTTCAAGTCTGCTTTACTGGACTTTTGAAAGCACTGCCTCCTATGATTACCAACCAACTTATTATATATACAACTCTGCTTCCGGCAGATACCTGCATCCATATGTTAATGGAAACGATCACGGAGCACTGCTGACAGGCAAATGGGAAAGTGCTCTGTACCAAAACGGAAACGGAGTCAGAGTACGAGGAGCGCGACAAAGCTCATATGCTGTTTTGCAGAATAATTCCACATTTACAAATACAACTAATATAAACTCTGCATCAACACTCTATTTCGGAAAATCACTTCCCCAATATGCCGTCTGGTTTGACGGAACTTGCGGAGGTGTAAACAGAAGTTTGGCAGGCTCTCCCAACACAGCATATTTTGTCACTCAGGGTAATGTGCTGAAATTGCCCGAATCCTGGCAATCTCCGACTAAATATGAATACAAGATTCGAGGTTGGTTTGATGTTGCAGGCGGAAAGTATTATGCGCCGGGAGAAGAAATTACGGTAGACAGACACATGGTGTTCTATCCCGACTGGATCCCTGCCTCATATGACATAGGTTTTTATAACGAATATACACACCCAACAGAAAGTACTGAAAACTTTGTTACAGTTAAACTATTCGACTATAATGCCCTTATAAACGCTAACTCGTCCACAGTTTCTGTTTCAGTTGATGCTAACGGGCACAACGAAACCTGGGCTCTGGCTACAAGCGGAACAAGCGCATCGGGCTATACATCCACGGGAATTGTTTTTGTTGACTATGATGCCAACGGAGATTTGACTTACGTTAATAACAGAGGCACGCTCAACACTAACCAGGACGGAGTTACAACCGGAATATATAATCCCAGACTCATTGAGATGCTCTTTGGAGAAAACAACTCAATGAATAGCGAAACAGGAGAAGGCGTTCTTGGTAAAACATATCTCGGAACCGGTGACTATCTCTTCAGATTTGACGATGATCCCGACAGCCCACACTTTGGATACTACTTCTATGACTCTAAAATGAACGCCGCCTCGTATAATCAGAGCGAACAAAGATTCTACGTGTATGATTATCTGGAATGCACCGTAGACTCGCTCAGAGATGGTGGTCTTGGAGGCTACTCTGATTTTCTTCCCTTCAACTCACCGTACGCAAATACCAACGGACAGACTATCAGTCGATACAACTACAATGGTGACGACAATGAGTTTGCAGGAAAGAATATTCAACACTATGCATACGACTCATCCTACAGCGGTAATAACAACAGCCCAAGCAGAGTGGTTTCCAACTACTGGTACGGAATGGATATTGATATAGACTTTTTCCTTCCCGATAATCCCGGCGACAACGGAAACCATGATATCTACGGAAACGAAATGCACTTCCATTTTTCCGGAGACGACGACGTATGGATCCTCATTGACGGACAATTGGTTCTCGACATCGGCGGTATCCATGACATTATGGTAGGTGACATAAACTTCTCAACAGGAGATATCACACAGGGCGGAAACATTACAGGAAATCTTGCAGATTACGGAATTGAATCCGGAGAACATACTCTGACAGTTTATTACCTTGAGCGAGGAAGCTCAAAATCCAACTGTGAATTGTATTTCAACCTTGCTCCACGATTCGACTTCGAAATCAGAAAAGAAGATGTTCTTACACAGAACACCCTCAACGGAGCAGAATTCTCTGTTTATCTTGACAAGGAATGCACAATTCCCGCCCAGCTATGGACATCAAAAGAAGCCTATGAAAACGGAGAAGGCTCAAAGAACGTATTCACTGTTACCGATGGTCTTGCCCATATGTGGGGAATGACATCAGGAAAGATATACTACATAAAAGAAACAGGACCTCCTGATGCAGATAACTACAGTCTCGCAAACGGAATAATATGCTTGACACTTGACCATAAAGGCTACGCATCCTACACAGTTGACATCATTGAAGACTACACGGGTACAGTTTCTCTCGGCTTCACGGTTCATGGTCTTAAAGTTGACGTTGACAAACAAGAAGCATACGTTGTAGTTACAAATGCTGAAGATTGGGTGCGAGAGGTTACATCAGTAGAGATCTCCAAAAAATGGAACGACTCAGCTGATCACTCGAAAGACCTTCCGATTTTTTATCTGCTCGTTAAGGATCCCGATGGAACTTACCGAAGGATCCGCGAAATAAGACTGGGTGAAGATAACGACTGGAAATACACATGGACAAATCTTCCCAAATATTATGTTGACAAGGACGGAAATACTACCGAAACTATTGAATACATAGTTGAGGAAGCTTATCTGCCCGGATATACTTCAAAAGTCGAAAAGGTTGAAAAAACCACCGGCGGAGACAAGTCCTGGGCTGAAGCTTACCAATTTGAAAGCGGAGAAAAATACGTACTCTCCTCTCAATATGGTGCCCTCTCAACAAGCAGCTCAAACTCTTGTCTGATTTGGGTGGATACAGAAACCGCGAAGAACTCTCCCTACGCTCTATGGACGGCAACGGTCTCAACTGACGGAACGGTTACGTTCAAAAACGATGCAGATCAATATCTGCATCTGAGCTACCGAGGAGAAATTGTCAGCAAATCAATATTCACTACAGTTACAGATAATAACCACATCACCATGAGGTATGAACAGGCAAATAACCAGGGCGTTCGAATATACCACGACTATGGTGAATCCTGGAACAACTCAAGGTATTATATAGGAAGCAACGTTCTTGAATACAACGGCATTTATGCAGCTGAACAAGCGGAAGCCGTTATATTTAAACCACTCGTTGAAAAAGAGGAAGAGATTTTGGTGAGCGACGGGACCTTTGTTTACAAGGCAACCAACACTCCCATACCACCGGATAATCTCACCTCTGTTACAGTTAACAAGAACTGGGATATGGGAATAAACCCGTCTCAGATACATAACACATATCAAATTCCTGTAAAACTATACTCCAATGGTGTATATACAGGAAGAACGGAAATCCTTTCCCTGCAAAACGGCTGGTCCGTTACTTTTGGAGGACTTCCATTCAGGGATGATAATGGAAATACTATTATCTACTCTGTTCAGGAAGAATTCAATGAAAGCGGATGGGAAATAGTTTACGGAGATATGAACCATGTAGCAGGCACTCCCGGATCTTATAACACGCTTATCACAAACCGTAACAACGCAGGATATGGCGTTGAATTGCCCTCAACAGGCGCATACGGATACCCACCTTGGTTACTTAGTGGATACGGGCTTATGCTCGGATCACTACTGACAGGATGCATATTAAGGCATAAGCGGGAAAGGAGGAAGAAAAAGCCTCCGGCTTAGTTTTAGCCGAGATATCATCCTAAAAAACGTATAATAATAAAATTAATTTACAAAAACAAAAAAGAAAGGGACAAAAAAATGAAAAAACTTTTTGCAATTCTGCTCGTTGTTATGATGACTCTTACACTTGCAGCTCCCGCGTTCGCAGCAGGAGAAACCGGATCCATTACTATTAACGGCGTAAGCACCGCCAACACCTATGAGATCTATAAGCTTCTCGACCTTGAAAGTTATGACACTGTAAGCGGCGCATATTCCTACAAGGTAAATTCCAACTGGACAGGCTTCTTCGCTACAGCTGAAGCACTCCAGTACGTTGCTATTGACAGTGCAGGTTACGTAACATGGATCAATGGCGAAGATGATGCAAGCGTTGCTGCTTTCGCAAAGAAAGCTCTTGCTTATGCAAAAGCAAACGGCATCTCCCCCGTTAAATCCTCTACAAACGCAGGTGAGTTTGTTATTGTAACAACAGAGGGCGTTACAAGCGGTAAATTCTCTGATCTCGAACTTGGTTACTTCCTTATAGACTCCACTATGGGTGCTCTCTGCGGACTCACAACTACTAACCCCAACGCATCCATCAATGCAAAGAACGGAAGCCCCACAATTGATAAGCAGGTTCAGGAAGACTCCACAGGACAGTGGGGCGCAACTAACAATGCTGATATCGGACAGACAATTAACTACCGCGTAACTATTACTGTTCACGCAGGTGCTGAAAACTATGTTCTCCACGATAAAATGTCCGCAGGACTTACATTTAATAGTGTTTCCAAGATCGAACATATTGAAACAATCGACGGCGTTAACCAAACAACAACTGTTAATCCCAGCGCATACACAGTTAACACAACAGGGCTCACAGACGACTGCACTTTTGAAGTTGTATTCTCCAACACATTCTGCAACACTCTTGAAACAAATGACAAGGTTATCGTTTACTACGAAGCAATGCTCAACCGCAATGCGATAGTTGCAGGCGAAGGTAACACAAACGAAGCAAAGCTTGAATACGGTGAAGATCACTTTACAACCGAAGATACTGTTGTAACTAAGACTTACGGATTTGATCTTGTTAAAACAGACTCTCAGAATACACTTATCGACGGTGCTGAATTCAAAATTTACGATGCAGCTGCAGGTGGAAACGAAGTTGCTGTTGTTCTTATGGATGACAACGTTACATATCGCCGAGCAAGAGCTGACGAAACAGGCATTTCTATCGTTGTAAAAAATGGACAGGTCAGAGTTGTAGGTTTTGATAACGGTACATACTACCTTGAAGAAACAATTGCTCCTCAGGGTTATAACAAACTCACAGCTCGTCAGAAGTTCATTATCTCTGATTCAAACCTTGATGCGATCTACAATGACGGTATCTTCTCCACAGGTTCCGGTGTACACGTAGTAAACAAGACAGGTTCTATGCTTCCTGAAACAGGTGGTTTCGGTTCAACAATGTTCTTCACACTCGGCGGACTTGTTGTTCTTGCTTGCGGTGTTCTCCTCTTTGCTAAGAAGAGAATGTCCCAGATTGCTGAATAAGCAAAATTTTAATTATTACATATCTGCCACGGGGAAATCCCCGTGGCAGATAAAAAATAACATTAGGGAGATGTCTATGAAAAAGAAAAACAAATGGTCCACTTTCATATTGCTGCTTTTTTTCTTCATAGGTCTCTCCGTAATGCTATACCCTGCGATCAGCAGCTATTGGAACTCCAAAACCCAATCTGAAGCAATCGTTGACTACGAACAAATCCTGCAAAATATTCCTCAGGAAGACTACACCTCTGTTTTTGATGCAGCACACGACTATAATAAGCAGCTCGCTTCTCTTGCATTCCCTTTGCTGGAACACACAACCTTAAACGGATATAACGAAATACTAAACCTAAGCGGCAACGGAATGATGGGATATCTTACAATTGATAAGATTGCTCTGGAGCTTCCTGTTTACCACGGGACAAGCAATGATGTTCTCAGCCACGCTGTAGGTCATCTTGAAGGAACCAGTTTTCCCGTTGGCGAACCAGGCACTCATGCCGTGGTTTCTGCCCACAGAGGCCTCCCCTCAGCGACGCTGTTTACTAACCTTGATCATCTTGAACTTGGAGATTATTTTTATTTCACAATTCTTGACAGAACTATAACTTATCAGGTTGATCAGATAAAAACAGTTGATCCTTCAAACTCTCAGGATCTTATAATTGATCCCGAGCAGGAATACTGTACTCTGCTCACCTGCACACCTTACGGAATCAATACTCACCGACTCCTTGTGAGAGGCGTTAAAACAGATTCCACTCAGCAAAAAACTATCTACATCACTTCAGATGCGTACCAGATTGATTCCCTTATAGTTACCCCGATCGTAGCGTTACCTATGCTGTTTACTCTGATGATGATAGTACTTTTCAAGCCTGTTAAAAAAGACGATTTAGGAGATGATTTATGATGAAAAGAATAATATCTGTCATTTCTGCTTGCCTGATCATTTTCTCTGCTATTTTATCTGCGGCACCGGTTTATGCCATAAATCCCATAGACGTTGACAGAGCCTGTTCTCTAAAAATTGAATACGGTTATTCCGGGGAGCTTTTTGAAGGACTTGAAATATCCACCTACAAAATCGCTGACGTTTGTGAGGATGGAACATACAATATGACAAAAGAGTTTGCCGATTATTCCGTAAATATCTATGGTATCACTTCACAAGCAGAATGGAAAAAGGTTTCCACAACACTTGCATCGTATATTTCAGCTGACTCAATCAAACCAACATATACCTCAACTACTGACGAAAACGGGTGCGCAAAATTTGATAATATAGAAGCGGGAATGTATCTGACTTTAGAAAAAAAAGTCACCTCCGGTGAAACTGTTATCACTTTTGAAAACTTCCTTACAGCTGTTCCCTCCCCAAAGGATGAAGAAGACCATTTATACGACGTTTTTGCACGTCCAAAATATTCAGCTTACACTCCCACAAAAAAAGAGCTTGACTACAAAATAGTCAAGCAATGGAAAGATGAAGGCAATGCGGCAAACCGACCCGAGAACGTTGAAATAGATATATTAAAAAACGGCAGCATTCACTCTTCAATTATTCTTAACTCAAGCAACAACTGGAGCTACAGTTGGAAATGCGAAGATGACGGCAGCAAATGGGAAGCTGTTGAACGCAATATTTTAGGAGAATATGTGGTTTCGGTGGAATATGATAAAACAACAATAATTGTCACAAATACCTGCTTTAATGCCCCTGAGAATCCGCCACAGACAGGAGACATAAACACAACCGAGCCTTACGTCCTCACTATGAGCATTTCAGGTATTCTTCTCATGATAATGGCACTCCTTATTAAAAGGAGAGAACAATGAGAAAAACTCTTACTAATATTATCCTATGTACAGGAATAATTCTGATAGTCATTTCATTAGTGATTGCCGGATCATCTTATATAAGAAGGAACTATTTAATTAAAGATATGCCTCAAACCGTTGAACAGCTACGTTCACTTATGCCTGAAGTTCACGGTGGTTTCATAGACGACAGATTTGACACGTCCATGTCAACTGTTGTAATTGACAATACTGATTACGTTGGTGTTGTTGAAGTTCCTCAATATAAAACTATATGTCCTGTTTCATTTCACTGGAACAATGAGAATATCAAAAATCAGCCTTGCCGCTATAGCGGAAGCATTTACTCAAGCGATTTTATTATGGGCGGCACGGACTATCAGTTGGGGTTTGCTAAGCTCATTAACGTTGGTGACGAAATCCGCTTTACCGATATGTCCGGAGCAATGTTTAATTACACAGTATACAGTATAGCAGTTGAAAAAGATTTTTCACCCGATTTGATCATAAGCGAAAATTCAGATTTTATTTTGTTTATAAAGGATACACGTTCCGGAGAATATACAATCATATACTGCCAACTATAAAAAGCAGACACGCTAACGTGTCTGCTTTTGTTTTATTCACTCCATTTGAAACTGCCTGAAAGAAAGACTACCTTATCTTTTGAAACAGTTAGCATTCCACCATCAGTTGTACCTGATTTTTCGCTTTCATCTTCCAAAAGAATCTTGCACTGACAAGGCTTCACAGATGAAACGAACGGAATATGGCCTGCCATTACTGCCAGTTCGCCTTCCGTTCCACGAACACTGAGCATAACTGCATCTCCGTTAAAAATGTCACCCTCAGGAGAAGATATCTTCAATGGGAAGGTTTTCATCTTGCCACCTTCTTCGCCTTTTCAACAGCTTCATCAATTGTTCCCACAAAGAGGAATGCTGACTCGGGAAGATCATCGTGTTTACCTTCAATGATCTCCTTAAATCCGCGGATAGTTTCGGAAAGAGGTACATAAGTACCGGGTATACCCGTAAACTTCTCTGAAACATCAAAGGGCTGTGATAAGAATCTCTGGATTTTTCTTGCTCTTCCTACGAGCAGCTTATCTTCGTCCGAAAGTTCATCCATACCCATAATTGCAATGATATCCATAAGCTCAACGTATCGCTGAAGAATTCTCTGAACTTCTCTTGCAACGTTATAATGTTCTTCTCCGAGTATATCGGGAGAAAGAATACGGCTTGTTGACTCAAGAGGATCAACCGCCGGATAAATACCCTGCGATGCTATGCTTCTTGAAAGAACAGTTGTTGCATCAAGATGAGCAAATGTTGTTGCAGGAGCTGGGTCAGTCAAGTCATCCGCAGGCACATATACTGCCTGAATAGACGTTATGGACCCATTTTTTGTAGAGGTGATTCTCTCCTGAAGTGTTCCCATTTCGTTTGCCAGCGTAGGCTGATAACCAACAGCACTGGGCATACGTCCAAGAAGAGCAGAAACCTCACTGCCTGCCTGGGTGAAACGGAAGATATTATCTATAAAGAGAAGCACATCCTGATTTTCTTCATCTCTGAAATACTCAGCCATTGTAAGTCCTGAAAGAGCAACTCTCATTCTGGCTCCCGGAGGCTCGTTCATCTGACCATACACAAGAGTTGTGTTTGAAAGAACGCCTGACTCCTTCATTTCATTATAAAGATCGTTACCTTCTCTTGTTCTTTCTCCAACACCCGTGAATACAGAAAGACCACCGTGCTGCTTTGCAACGTTATTGATAAGCTCCATAATAAGTACGGTTTTACCAACGCCTGCGCCGCCAAAAAGACCTATTTTACCGCCCTTGGAATAAGGACAGATAAGGTCAATAACTTTTATACCAGTCTCAAGAATCTCAGTGGAAGTAGCAAGCTCACTATATGAGGGAGCAGCTCTGTGGATATTCCAACGATCAATACTATCATCAAAAGGCTTGTTATCAACCGTATCGCCAAGAACATTGAATATTCTGCCAAGAGTTTCACGTCCGACTGGAACACTGATAGTTTTTCCTGTGTCAATAACAGAAGTTCCTCTCTTGAGGCCGTCGGTGGAAGACATTGCAATGCAACGCACAACGTTGTCTCCAATGTGCTGAGCAACTTCAACTGTGAGAATTTTCTCTCCAATTTTCATTGTCAAAGCATTATATATTGAAGGCAGAAAGCCTTCTTCAAAGCAAACGTCTACAACAGGTCCCATAACCTGAGAAACGCTTCCCTTTGCTATTTCTGACATTTATTTTTCTCCTTTCACCAATTTATACGCCGCTTCCGGCTACAATTTCGGTGATTTCCTGTGTGATAGCTCCTTGTCTTGCTCTGTTATACTCAAGCCCAAGTCTATCTATCATTTCCTGTGCGTTCTTTCCTGCGCTATCCATAGCAACACGACGCGCCGCTACCTCAGATGCAAAACTTTCCTTAACACAGGAAATTATCATTCCGGCAATATATTCAGGAATAACTGCGTTAAGCACCGTTATTTCATCGGGTTCAAATATCGCTCCCGTCGAAACTTTATCTTCTGCTCTTTCAAGTGGGAGAAGCCACTTGACATACGCTTCCTGAGACATAAGTGAATGATATTTCGTACATACCACGCCAAATCGATCATACTTTTCTTCTGCAAATTCTCGGCATACTTCTTCTGCTATAGATTTGGCATTTTCATAATTGAAATTTTCTGCGTAAATAATCTCTCCGCCATATCTCTCACAAGAACGTTTTCCTATAGGAATGATCTTTGCATCGGGATAATCACGCATCAGTCGGAATATGTTGGCATTATAGCCTCCGGCTAAACCACGGTCTCCGGCAACCACTACAAGACACAAACGTTCACTGTCACGTTTTGCCATATAGGGGCTCTTTCTGCACTCTTCATAAGTTGAAAGCATTCCAACTGTTTCTTCAAGCGCGTCAGAATACTCTATGCCCTTATTCATAGACTCCGTTGCTCTGCGTATTTTTGAAGATGCAACAAGGCCCATAGCTTTTGTAAGATGGAGAGTTGAGTCCACGCTTTTTATTCGCGTACGAAGCTGTTTTATATCAGCACCCATACATTCACCTCTTCATTTCTGAAAGCGCAGATTTTAGTTCCTCTATGTCGTTTTCGTCCCAGGAACCGCCTTCTATTCTTTCAAGGAAAGAAAGATATTTATTTTCAAGAAGTTCATAGAGAGCATTCTCATATTCCTTGACTTTCTTAACGGGAGTTTCATTCAGATATCCGTTGATAACTGCATATACTATTGCAACCTGACAACCGACCCTGACGGGAGAATTTCTTCCCTGCTTGAGCACTTCAACTATTCTCTCACCAAGTGCAAGTCTTGCTTTTGTATCAGCATCAAGGTCGCTTCCGAACTGAGCAAATGACTGAAGCTCTCTATACTGGGAATAAAGCAGTTTAAGCTCGCCTGAAACCTTTTTCATGGCCTTTAACTGTGCTGAGCCACCTACACGGCTTACAGAAATACCGGGGTTTATAGCGGGCATAACGCCTGCGTGAAACAGTTCCGTTTCAAGGAATATCTGCCCATCTGTGATGGAAATAACGTTTGTAGGAATATATGCCGATACGTCACCTGCCTGAGTTTCAATAAGAGGAAGTGCTGTAATAGAACCTCCGCCATATTCGGGAGCAACACAAGCGGCTCTTTCAAGAAGACGGGAATGAAGATAGAATACGTCGCCGGGATATGCTTCACGTCCCGGAGGGCGACGGATCAGCAAAGAAAGAGCTCTGTATGCTACCGCATGCTTTGACAGATCATCATAGATAATGAGAACGTCCTTGCCCTGCTCTCTGAAGTATTCAGCCATTGCACATCCTGAATAAGGCGCAACGTACTGAAGAGGCGCAGATTCGGATGCAGAAGCAGAAACAATTATGGTATATTCCATCGCACCCGCTTTTGTCAGCTCATTTGCCAACTGTACAACTGAGCTGTTTTTCTGACCGATAGCTACATAAATACACAAACAGCGTTGATCTTCCGGTAAATTTTTCTGATTAATAATGGCATCTATGGCAATGGCCGTTTTACCGGTTTGGCGGTCTCCGATGATCAGTT
>JAFXGC010000193.1 GCA_017513325.1 Clostridia bacterium | reverse complement strand
TTCTTTAACTTCTTTCGGTAAATTTGCTTCATCTATTTTGGCGTAATATTCATCAATATCATCACCGATATCATTACCTAATTCATTCTGAATAACTTTAAGCTGTTCACGAAGATAATATTCTCTTTGATTTTCGTCAATTGCCTCACGAACTTTTTTGTGAATTTTGAGTTCTGTTTTGAGCAATTTGATCTCAGATTCAATGACTAAAATTAAAGTTTCCAGTCTCTCTATAGGTTCATAAATATCGAGAATACGTTGTTTGTCCTGATATTTTACAAGAGCAGCAGATGCTATAAAATCCGCAGCCTGACCAGGATTTTTAATAGATTTGGCCGTAAGTATAATATCAGAAGCATCGTTAGGCATAAGTTTTGATATTTTTTCAAAAGCAACTATAGCCTCACGCATTAAAGCTTCTGTGCGCACATTGAGTTCATCTCGTGCTATTGAAACAGCTTTAGTCATTATATCAGCATAAATACAGCCATCTTTTTCAGTGTAGGATACTGCAGAGCCTCTGCACATACCTTCAGCTATAACTCTTGTATTACCGGAAGGTGTTTTTACAGTTTGTTTAATTTTGCAAACTGTTCCTGTTGTATAAAAATCGGAGGCAGAAGGGGACTCCACATTTACATCCTTCTGACAAACCATAAATACATACATATCGCTGTCCGCTGCGTTTTCCAAAGCTTTGAGAGAAAAATCGCGTTCAACCTCAAAATTCACGGGGATAGAGGGATAAACAATTAAACCTCTTGTGGGAAGTACAGGTAAAGATACTTTTTCTACTTTTTCTATATATCTGGGCATTATATAAATTATCCTTTCGGAAATAAAACAAACTAAATCAGTTTATTATATCATAAAAGAAAATATTTTTCTACATATTTTTCATAATAATATTTTTTTAACATTTTATATATATAATTATTGTGTTGTATTAAATTGACAAATAAAGAAAACAGCGTTATAATGCAAAATAGTGAGCATTTTAATGGTCTCTGTGTCGCACAAAAGCTATAGAACAACGTTGTGAGCGCGGCGAGAGGGAGAGCGAAAGGCAGAGAGCCAATTATACAAAATGCTGAAATTTTGTTTAATTGGTGGGCGCGATTTACAACTAACTTTCAAATTTGAAAGAAGAGCCTGCCAATTATACAAAATTTGGATTTTGTAGGCGGCTAGCCCTTGTAATTGGTGCGGAGCTTTTCGCGCGAGCACGTGTCGCGCGGATTAAGCAGCATGCGCCAAGCTGAACAAAGTTCAAGTTTGGCGAAGCTGCGCGACAACTATTTATCAAAATAATTTCGGTTACGGATAAAGCGAAAAACAAAAATATTTTTAATTAATTTTAATCTAAAAGAAAGGATACGTACCGACTATTTTAGTTTGAAATTACGCCGAAAACACTTGACATACGATGAACAGGGTTGTATAATGAGTTTAAGGCGAGAGGGTATTCTTTGAATACTTTCAACTGATGCTTTTATCCGTAAACTGAATAAGTCGCGATATTTGGTTTAGCATCAGCAATGCGGAATCAAGACCACTGTGTATACAGTGGTCTTTTTTTCGTTGTTCTTCGGCTATTTGACCGTCAGCGAGCTATAAGTAATACCCTTGAGCCTTGCCCCCGCGGCGAGCGGGCCCTCGGCAGAGACGCTGCCGCAGCAGCGGAACACCCCTACTAAACACAAACACACACAGATGCACGCGGAGCGAAGGGGCGCTGCCCCCTGCACAGCTGCAAAGCGCACGCGCGGGGGTTTATCTCCTTCCCCTTGCAGCTGCACAAAAACACGCGCGAGCGCTTTGAGGCGGCAATCCTGCGGCGGTACACCCCGCCGCCTTGCCGCCGACAGCAGCAGGGGACAGCAGACCCGCAGCGCAGCACACCAAGCGCAGATGCACGAACCCACACAGCAACCGGCGCAGGCACACAAAAGCCGGGGGCTGCCGAGGTACGAGGCAGCGGGGCGCCGCAGCAGCGGCGGCGGGCGCGCAGCGGGGGTCTCTCCAAAACAAACCCCGCTGAAGCTCTTTGAGTCTGCAGCAAGGGGCGCGCCACTTGCCAAGGCGCAAAGCCGGCTCGCCTGCGACCGCCGCAGGCAAGAGGGGCAAAGCCGCAGCGCACGCGAGGGCGCAGGCGCGCCCCTTAAAATAAATTCGCGTAGCGAATTTTTCCGCGTTAGCGGTGCGAGCGTAGCGAGTTTTTTACATGGGGCTTAGGTTTTTTTTCTTACTTGATATATCGGACTGTATGTCATCAAAAAGTGAAAACGGATATTTCACTAAATCCCTTATCTGATAAGGGTTTAACGGGTTTTATTGAAGATGATTTTCGACACAAATGCAAAGCTAAATATTATCCCGACAAAGACGGCAATCTTCGCCTAGCTTCTGTACAGGAATTTTCTCTCGCTGTTTTCTCTGAGGGTGGTTTTGAAAAACGCGAAATTTTGCCCCCCGGTTATATGCACATTTTATCTCAATTGATTGATGCCCGTAATAATAATGACGAGCATCGAGCGAATTACCTCATCAAACGTTTGAACGATATCGAAAGAAAATATTTTGAAAACATTGATGATATCGCTGACAATGAGGGCGATTTCGATCTCCCTATGACTAAGGAAGAATATGATAATATAAGAAAACAGGAGAATTTGCAGCGAGCTATTAGGCGCGCTAAGACTGCAGCTTTTGATCTTATAGAGTGTAATCACGATTTAGACTGTTTTGCAACACTTACTTTTGATCCCAAAAAAATTGATAGCAAAAGTTATTCCGAAGTATATGAAGTACTTAAAGTTTGGCTTTCTAACCGCGTTCAGCGTAATGGATTAAAATATATTCTTTGTCCTGAACATCATAAAGATGGCGAAAAAATACATTTTCATTGTATTTTTAATAGTGGATCCTTGAAACTTAGAAAAGCGCGGAGCGCTAATTCTAACCGGTTGCTTAAAACTAGGCGCGGTGGTGTTGAAAAACAACTTTATAACATAAGCGATTGGCCTTACGGCTTCACCTCGTGCGAGCTTATAACCGGCGAAAGCTCTACAGACAAAGTTGCGAAATATATTTTCAAATATATGGGAAAACAACTGAATCAAAAAATCGGCGGTCGATTTTTTCTGCATGGCGGAAAATTTACTTTGCCGACTTATGCTTTTGGCGAGCGTGCCTCCGATTTTTTTGAGGGTCGCGAAGCCAAAAGCAAAAAAGCGTGTCAGATTACTTCAGCGCTTAGTTTTTACGAATGGAATTTTATTTGATGACTGATAGAGAAGCTTTTGAAAAATTACTCGCAGCCGCAAATGACGCTGAACATTTATTTAAGTATGTTCTCCAAAAAGAAAAAGAGTGGAACGATTTTGTTAAATCACGCACAACTTATAAAAATAGATACATTTCTAAAAGAGGGTGATTAGTTGAACTCAAATAAAAAAATAAATGGCAATAATATAAAAAATATTGGTTGGTTAACATCAGGGAAGTACAAGGTATTTAAAGAATATAATACCTCGGGCGGTGGTTTTGATTATGAGTTTGTTTTGGCGTCTGATAGTTTTGATACCGTGAAAGAGTTTTGCAAAGCTGTGAGCGGTTCTGTAAGAACATTTTCATATGTTATATCTGATGATCAATTAAATATTGTGATGCGTTATCCTTCGGTTGAGGTACTTTTGAAATGAATATACGAACAGCAAAACAATGCGAAAAACTTTGTGATCATTTGCGAGAAGCTAAAAACATTTGCGAGCAAATAACACGAGAAAATAGCGGTATGGTAAATGATGACTTAGCCAATGCTGCTTACTCTGCAGAAAAGGTAATTGACATTGTATATAAACAGTTATTTGTAGCCATGTGCGCTGCCGGTACTAAAATTACGTTAACATTTTAGGTTTGTAAACGCGCGAGGAAAATTTTTTTGAAATCAAGGTATTTAAATAGCGAAGAAATAGCCGCTATTTTTAAAAAAATGCCTGTTGAAAAGCGCTTGATTTTTGAAATAGCGCTTGAAACAGGTCTCCGTATAGGTGACGTATTGAAAATCAAAAAACGCGACATTTCCGCAGCGCCCAATGGGCGTTGTGAAGTGCGTTTTTTGGCTGAGAAAACAAAAAAGAGGTCAATCGCATTTGTGGAAAGTCCCGCAGTCGCAAAAAGGCTCTTAAATCAACCGAAAGGATACAAAGGGTATATATTTTCTTCGCTTAAATCAAAAAGCGGGCATATTACGCGTCAAGCGGCTTGGAAGTGGTTCAAAGCCGCTGCGAAAGATGCGAAAATAGATATAGAAGGCTGCAGCCCTCATTCTCTGCGTAAATCTTTCGCCACTGAGCTAATGCACAGAAAAGGTTTAGCGGCGGTGCAAAGCGCTTTGCAGCATACGAATAGCTTCACTACCGCTATATATGCGTATGCAGACGCATACGCCGGTGCAGCACCCGAAGCTCCTATTTTATGGGGACAAATTAACGAACTTTTAGATTTGATTGTAAAGCGCATAAACGGCGAAAATCTTCTCAAAATGGATGAAACTCCGCAAAAAAAAGGCTGAAAACAGCCTTTTTTTAGCTTTTGAGCCACCATGGATATCTATAGCCGGGGCGGCATTCCGGCTGAACAATTTTCCTGTTTTCGAACGGAAACCAGATCACTTCATAAACCAAGCCGCGAAGACTTTCAAAATGCCCTTTATATTCGATGCGATGATATATAAAATATCCAAGATCGCTGCCAATGATTGCTTCGCCTTCGCTAATATAAAAGCCTGAGGGCATTTTGAGGCCTGCGGCGGCGCGGCTGATCTCGCGTTCGTGCTCACAGCGGATCGCAGATTCAATTGGAACTGCATTTTCGTATATTGCGGAAAAATTGCGCTCATTCGAGGGATTGCGAGAGCAATATACGTATACTTCTTTGTTATTGCACCATTGATTGAATCGCGAGAGCAGGGCGCCCAGTTCCAACCCTTTGTCTGTTCCCATTCTGATTTTGTGAAATTTGCTGCACATAAAAACCTCTTTCTGCGGCTGCCGCCGCTTTTTTTCATTAAGGAACGAGCGCTGCACCCGCAATAAATAATTTGTGTAAGTTTTGCGCGGAGAATGATAACTTCTAATTGCGTGAAACTAAGCAAAAGTTCACAAACTATTTGTTGCGACCAAGCGTATAAGGATAACTTTATGCGCTCGTTATAATGAAAAGACAGCGGAGGCTATTACGCGTTGAGAGGCAATTTATTAAGCGCCGCGCGTTGTGCGCAACGGTGCGCGTAATGCGCACTATTTGCGCGCTCGCGCGAACAAACTAATTGACAACCTTTAATTATGGTGATAGAATATTCGTTGCAGAGTGGTCGTCTGTAATTTTTGAAAGGCAAACATACATTTGCCGACAATCGAGTAAGGCTGAAGCAGCAGAACAACGTTCTGAGCGCGGCGAGAGGGAGAGCGAAAGGCAGAGAGCTAATTATACAAAATGCAAATTTTGTATAATTTAGGGAATTGAAAACGATGAGTTTGGAGGATATTTATGCTTTTAGCTGTAGATATAGGTAATTCAAGTATCAAATTCGGTGTTTTTGATATTAACGATCTGTCTGGTATAAAATACAGATTCTCCATATCATCAAGCACGTCAAGAACTGCTGATGAATATGAACTTTTGATTCGTCAGTTTCTCTTAATTAATAATTCTCCTAAGATCAATCATTGTGTTATTTCTTCAGTTGCTCCTTCGATTACTCATTCTGTTTATAATGCCGCCAGTAAAATATCATCGAAAATGCCTTTTTTTATTGGTAGCGGAACTCGAACAGGTTTTAAAATTAGAATTGATGATCCCTGTGAACTTGGCGCTGATATGGTATCAAACGCTGCAGCAGCCTTGAATATAACCAATGGACCTATTGTTATTGCAGATTTAGGTACAGCTACAACTTTGACTGCTATTAACAGAAATAATGAGCTCATAGGATCTATAATCATACCGGGCGCAGGTTTATCTATGAACGCTTTGTCTGATACGGCTGAATTACTTAATAAGGTTTCATTCAAGCGTCCCGATAAACTGATCGGCACAAATTCAGCAGACAGCATCACATCAGGCGTTATCAATGGCAATATTTTTATGATTGACGGTTTTGTAAGAAATCTGCGCGAACAATTGTGCGATGAAGATATAAAACTTAGTCTTATTGCTACGGGCGGATATTGCAACACTATAATTCCTCATTGCCGTAACAAATTCAAGATCATTGACGATCTTACACTAATTGGCGCCGCTCTTCTTTATATAAAAAATAAGATATAAGCCCAATTATACAAAATCTTTTTATGATAATCCGACTAAGGTCTGATTATATATTCAAATACATGCGCTTCACTGCGCCACAGGAGGCAGCATTGGGTTAAAGTCCCGGAGGTTTTTATGGCAAGAAATAATTTGCACGAGAAGAATCTGCGTATAGTACAGTTAGCTATGATCATCGCAATCATGGTAGTGTTGCAGATCTTCGGAGCAGCTCTTGTCAGAGTTGCAATTACAGTTCCTGCGCTCGTTCTGATTCCGCTTTACATTGGTTCTGCGGCTTTCGGAAAAAAATACGGCGCTATTTTAGGCGGAGTTTTCGGCGTTATTACATTACTTTTGGGTGTGACTGGGTTTGACGCTTATACTAACGGTTTGTTCTTATATAAGCCACTTGCGACAGCTGTAATCTGCCTTGGTAAAGGTATTATGGCAGGATTTTTAAGCGCAGTTGTATATGAAGCTCTTATGAAACTTTTCAAGAACAAGCTCTTCCCTGCTGCTCTTATATCAGCGGCTGTAACGCCTGTTGTAAATACAGGTCTTTACGTTCTTGGTGTATACGTTTTCTTTAAAGAATACAGCGGATTTGCTGCTGATTCCACGTTTTTCTATGTAATTGGTGCAGTGTTTATGATGATTATCGTAAATTTCCTTGTAGAAGTAGCCATGAACGCTATATGCTGCCCTATTCTTGTATCAATTCTTGCAAGAAGTAAACATTTCAAAAAGCTGCTTATTAAATAATCTTAAAAGCACTTGCAATTAATACAAAATTGTGATATAATAGTTAAAATGCAATCCGTAAGTTTATACGGAACTAACTAATATTATTATATGCTGCTTTATAAAGCGGCGGAATGGAGATTATAATGGCTGCACCCAAGGTTAAAGTTAGAGTTATGCACTCTACAAAAAAGGCAAAGGTTATAACATTCGCAACAGCAATTGCTGAAGCTTTCAAGTGCCGTGTTGACGATGTTCCTCCCGCATTCCCCTGCGACAAGGAAAGAGTTGCTTTCATCGGCGCTACACTTAAGGATGAACCCAACGACCAGCTCAGAAGATATGCTCGCGAGCTCACAAAGGATAGAGCTGTAAATGTTGCTATTTTTGTTGACGGTCCTAAGGATTGCAAGGGTCTCAAGACTCTCATTGAAATCCTCAAGGAAGCTGGCACAAACGTTCTTGAAGACGACATCTACTATGTAAACGGTGGTCCTGCTATCTTCGGTGGTAAGAAGATTTCTCTCGAAGAGCGTACAGAAATCGTACGTTGGGCTGAAGGCGTAGTTGCTAAGGTTTCTGCAT
>JAFXGC010000192.1 GCA_017513325.1 Clostridia bacterium | reverse complement strand
CTAAGGGCTTTGATTTCCGCCTTTTAACTCAAGCACAGTTGGACGTTGTTGTTGATCTTATCAACAATCGTCCTCGTAAATGTCTCGGTTGGAAATCTCCTAAAGAAATTTTTGTTGCACTTGCTTGACATTCCGCCGGGGACCGCTTGCGGTGGATGAGGAGTCTGGGCTTAGACCAACAATAAACGAAGCCTAGACGCCTCAATCAGCACCGCACTTCGTGCTAGCCAGCTTCCCCACCAACTTTCCGAAGGACAGTTGTGGGAAGCCTTAACGTTATAAACAATAACCCATCATAGTGACTAAAAAAATTTTTTTGTAAAAATAATAAATTAATGTGACCAAAGCGTATACATATGCGTGTTAATAGATAGGAGGGTTGAAATGAGTATATTGCATAAAAGAAAAAATGACTTTGACATTGTATACGATAATTATGCGGATATTCTGCTTCGACTCTCGCTTTCATATGTGAAACATAGGGAAGATGCAGAAGATGTTGTTCAGGATGTGTTTGTTTCATATATCAATTCCTCGCCGTTTTTCATTGATGAAGAACATAGAAAGGCTTGGTTGTTGAAGGTAACGGTAAACAAATGCAGAGATCTGGCGCGTCGAAACAGTGTCAGAACCGGTGTTTCATATGATGAGATAGGAGAAATTGCTTCAGATGATGAAATGTATGGTGACAGCGCAGAGCTTTTTGATGCGCTTCGCAAGCTGCCGGAACAATACAGGCTGACTATCATACTACATTATCTGGAAGGCTTTTCTGTTGAAGAAACGGCAAAAAGCCAGTCTGTTTCAGTATCTGCCGTAAAAATGAGGCTTTCCAGAGGGCGCCAGATGCTGAAAGAATTACTTGAGAATGAGGTTTAGATATGCTTGATGATAAATATGTAAAAGCGTATAAAAGCATCAAAACAACAGACGCTTTAAAAGAAAGAATAAAAGATCAGGCTGATGTAACCTTCCGAAACGAGAAGGGAAGATCAAATCTGATCCTTCGTAAAATAACAGCGGTTTCAGTTGCGGCTTGTGCCGCGCTTGCAATCGGTATAGGAACTTTCACAACATTTTTCGGCCCAAGCGGACGTGTGGAAGTGCTTTATAACGATAGCGTAATAACTGAAAAAGCAAACAATATCAAAGAAAGTGGAGCCAAAGCTGTTAGTTTTGGCAGGGAATCGCTGACAACAAGCGGCCTGCCTCTTGAAATTAAAACAGATGTGGTTACAAAAGTCTCCGTAACCGAAGGAGAACTGTATATCTTTGATGAAAGCTATGATGAATTGCTTTTTATCGGAACAAATTTCACAACAAGTAAAGATGTTCTGGTTTATTGGAATCTTTCAGGAGCAACAGAATCAGAGCTTATGCTTATTATAGACAGTGATAATGAGCATTCGGTTTATACCCTTGAGGAAAGCAAAGAACGTGGCTACATAATAAAGTTAGCCGAAAGTGAAAAGAAAGAATAAAGAAAGGTAACAAAGAAAATGAAAAAGTTTATCACACTTATGCTCGCAGCAGCAATGATGCTCACACTCGCAAGCTGTGCTTCTGACAAGAATGACGGAGCTGAAACAACTGATCCTGAAACAACAGTTGAGGATACAACAGTAGGCGAAGAAAACGAAGAAATCGTTGAAGACGAAGAAACAGAAGCTAAAGATGAAGTTCCTGCAACAGGCGCAGCTGCAGTTGTTGGTAAGATCTGGGGCGCATACGCAGAAGAAGAAAAGTTCCCCTGCGGCGGTGGCGACAGCGAAAATATGAACTTTGAAGGCCCTGCTGCTTTTGACATCACAAAGACAGAAGAGCTTGACGGTACACTTGGCCTCCCTGCTGATCTTGCAGGCAGCCTTGAAAGCGCAGCTTCCTTTATGCATATGATGAATGCTAACACATTCACAGGTGCTTGCTATGAGCTCGTTGAGGGCACAGACGTAGCTGCTTTCGCTGAAACACTCAAGACAAACATCCTTGCTCGTCAGTGGATGTGTGGTATTCCTGAAACTCTTGTTATCATCAATGTTGATGGTGAATTTGTTATCAGCGCATTCGGTGCAGATGATATCATCCAGACTCTTAAGACAAATACAACAGCTCAGTATGCAAGCGCAACAGTTGTTGTTGAAACAGCAGTAACAGAGTAATCAGCCATAAAATGTGGGAAATGGGTTAACCATTTCCCACATAATCCTTTTAAGCAAATCAAAGGGAGAAAAATATGTTATTTTCAGGAATAACTTTTTTATACTACTTCTTGCCGGTAGCGTTGCTTGTGTATACAATCAGCCCTAAACCTTTGAAAAACACAACACTTCTTATTTTCAGCCTGATCTTCTATGGCTGGGGTGAACCTGTTTACGTGTTTTTGATGGCGGCAACAATTATATTAGGATATATCTTCGGTATACTGATTGAAAAATTCAGAGGCAAGCCCATTTCTAAAGTTTTTTGTCTGGTGTCTGTTGCCATAAGCCTCAGCTTTCTTCTGTATTTCAAATATGCCGATTTTTTTATTACAAATTTCAATGCGGTAACGGGACTTGGCCTGCCACTTCTTAAAATTGCGCTTCCAATAGGAATCAGTTTTTATACATTCCAGATCATTAGCTATACGATTGATGTATACAGAGGAGATAAGGCTCAGTATAATCCAATAAATCTTGCGGCGTATGTAACGATGTTTCCGCAGCTTATTGCAGGTCCCATTGTTCGTTACTGCGATATCGCACGTCAGCTTGAAAGCAGAACGCACAGCTTTGAGTATACAGCGCAGGGAATCCGAAGATTTGTGTGCGGACTTGCAAAGAAGATTCTCATAGCAAATCAGCTTGGCGAGCTTTGCAGCATTTTCAGAGCAAGCGATGAAAAGTCAGTCCTGTTCTATTGGATGTATGGAATTGCCTTTTCACTTCACATATATTTTGACTTTTCAGGTTATTCCGATATGGCAATAGGCCTTGGCAAGATCCTTGGCTTTGATTTTCTTGAAAACTTCAACTATCCCTATATTTCAAAAAGCGTCACAGAATTCTGGCGCAGATGGCATATGTCTCTTGGAACATGGTTCAGAGACTATGTTTATATTCCCCTTGGCGGAAACAGAGTAGGTCCAGCGCGCCACATTTTCAATATTTTCACAGTATGGTTGCTGACAGGTTTTTGGCACGGTGCTTCCTGGAATTTTATAGTTTGGGGCATTATGTTTGCCATTCTTCTCATAATTGAAAAATTATTCCTTTCCAAATGGCTTAAAAAGTTTGTGGTGTTGGGCAGAATATATGTGCTCTTTGCAGTTATGATCAGCTTTATTATCTTTAATGCAGTTGATATGAAGGAAGCGTTCAGCGATATAGGCGGTCTGTTCGGTGCAGGTGGAGTTCCTCTTGTAAGCAGAGAGGCTGTTTATTATCTTTCAAGTTATCTCGTCATTTTTGCAGCTGCAATCGTTGGAGCAACACCTGCTCCAAAAGTTATTGCAGAGCGTATCAGCAAAACAAGATTCGGAAAGATTGCAGGATGGACTGAGCCCGTAGTTCTGCTGTTGGCAGTTGTCGTTATGACGGCTTATCTCGTAGACGGATCATTCAATCCATTTTTGTATTTCAGGTTTTAAAAGATATGAAGAATAGAATTATATGTATAATAATGGCGGCATTTGTAGGAGTTTTTTCTCTTCTATCCTTTTTTGCTCCTAAGGATGAGCATTCTTTATGGGAAAGACGCAACCTGGCAAAATTCCCCACTCTCTCTGTTGAAACTGTAATGAATGGAAGCTTTATGGCGAATTTTGAAGGTTATGCAACAGATAGCTTTTCTTTCAGAAATGCATTCAGAAGAGTTCGTGCTATGTGGGATAACTATGCTTTTCTTAAGAACGACACCAATGATCTGTATATAAAGGACGGATATATTTCAAAGGTAGAGTATCCGTTTAAGAAAGATTCTGTTGAGAATGCTGTGTCCCGTTTTGAGTTCGTTTGTGAAAATTATCTCAATGAAAACAATCAGGTATATTTTTCAATTATTCCCGATAAGAACTATTTCACTGCTGGTGATAAGTATCTTTCTATGGATTATAACGCATTCACTGAGCATATGAGAGATAGTTTTGATGGGGCAAAGTATATTGATATTTTTAATATGCTCGCACTTGAAGACTATTATAAAACAGACACTCACTGGCGTCAGGAATGCCTTGTTGACGTGGCAGAAAAGCTTTGCAGCGAAATGGGTTCTGATTTCACAGATAATTTTGTTGTACAAACTCTTGACCGTGATTTTTACGGAGTATATTACGGCCAGTCTGCAATGCCGGTGAAACCTGATGAGATCAAATATCTGACTTCTGATATTATAGATAATTGCACAGTATATAATTATGAGCATAGCAAGGAAAGCGATATTTATGATATGGAAAAGGCCGCAGGAAACGATCCTTATGAAATGTTTCTTTCCGGACCTATTTCCCTTATGGAGATAAATAATCCGAGCGCAAAAACAGATAAAGAGCTCGTTATTTTCAGGGATTCTTTTGGCTCAGCTATTGCGCCTCTTATGGTTGAGGGATATTCAAAAATAACTCTCGTTGATATCAGATATATCAGCTCAAACTATATTGGTCAGCTGATAGATTTTGAGGGAGCGGATGTGCTTTTCCTTTATAGTACTCTTGTTCTCAATAACAGTGAGATGTTTAAATAAAAAATGACCGCTTGTAGCGGTCATTTTTATTTTATGTCAATTAGTCAACAAGAGAAACTTCCTTGCCTGTCTTAGCAGATTCATAGATCGCAGAGAGGATCTTGATCATGTTAACGCCCTGCTGAGGAACGAAGTCGGGCTTAGCGCCGTTGAGAACAACGTCCAGGAAGTGACGGAGGTTGCCTTCGTGGCCTGTCATATAGCCTTCGCCTGTCATATCAACGTCGATGAGCTTGCCGTAAACTTCGCTGAGAACCTTACATGTTGTGCCGCTCTGCTGCCACTTAACGCCTGCCTTGGAGCCGCGAAGTTCAACAAAGTTCAGGTCATATTCTTCAATATTAGAAGCCCAGGAGAATTCGATCTGGAGGCATGCGCCGTTATCAAACTTGATGAAGCCCATTGCAAGGTCTTCAACGTCGAATGTGCCGTCTGCCTGAGTTTCACCGAATGCTGCGTGCTCGGAGGAAGCCTGAGCATCGTCGTCAGCAAACTTTGTGAAGATAGAGCCGGAAACTGCAACGGGAGTGGGGTTACCCATAAGGTACATAGAAAGGTCGATCATATGTACGCCAAGGTCGATAAGGGGACCGCCGCCGGACTGCTCTTTAGTTGTGAACCAACCGCCCTTGCCGGGAATACCGCGGCGACGGATCCAACCGCAGCGACCTGCATAGATGTCGCCGAATTCGCCTGCGTCAGCGAGAGCCTTAAGCTTCTTGGATGTTGCAACATGGCGGTTATTTCTCATGATCATGAGAACCTTGCCTGCCTTTTCGCTTGCAGCCTTCATTTCAAGTGCCTTTTCAACACTTACAGAGTCGGGTTTTTCGCAGAAAACGTGCTTGCCAAGCTCAAGAGCCTTGATTGCAAAAGGAGCATGGAGATAGTTGGGAACGCAGATATCAATAGCTTCGATATCGGGGTTCATAATAAATTCGTCAAACTGTGTGTAGCATTTAGCGTTAGCGAGAACATCTGTGCCAACTTCGTTTTTAGCGTAAGCCTGAACTTCTTCGCATCTGCCTTCTACGATGTCACAAAGAGCAACGATTTCAACGTTGTCAACGTGAGCGTAAGCGGGGAGGTGAGCCCACTTCATGATACCGCCGCAACCAACGATACCTATTTTGAGTTTCTTGTCTGCCATGTTAGTATACCATACCTTTCTCAGTATTATTTACAATGTTACGAGACATATTTCTCTAAAATAAATTCTACCACAATTATAATATATTTTCAATGATTAGATGAAATTTTATTATATTGTTTTTGATTGTTTTTTATGATAAAATAAAGAAAAAGCAACGTGAGGTCATTATGGATTGGAAAAACGAATTTTTCAGAGAGAATGAATTGCCACTGGACAGGCTTGTTGAAGGCTACAGCAACACGGCTGTTTTCAGAACTATAGCTTTTATAGGTGACAGTCTTTCTTCAGGTGAATTTGAAAGTGTGAATGACGATGGTATCCACAGCCATCTGGATCGTTACGAGTATTCCTGGGGACAGATTATTGCCCGTCATAACGGACTTACTGCCTATAATTTTTCACGCGGTGGAATGACAACATTTGAATATATGACGTCCTTTGCTGAAGAGAACGGATATTGGGATCCCCAATATGCTTCTGAGGCATATGTTATTGCCCTTGGAGCAAACGACCTCTTAAACCGAGGATTTGAAATAGGTTCTATTGATGATGTCCATCCTGAGGATTATAAGCTTAACAAAGAAACCGTTGCAGGATATTTCGGGCAGATAATCAGCCGATATAAAGAGATCCAGCCTGATGCAAAGTTCTTTCTTATAACAATGACAAGAGAAGGTGTCCCGAAGGATGAGCTGAAGTCTGCCCATGCAGCCCTTATGTATGAAATGGCAGAGAAGTTTGATAATACTTATGTTATAGATCTATATAAATACGCGCCCGTATATGATGAAGAGTTTAAGAGACGTTTCAATCTGTATTCTCATCAGAATCCTGCAGGATATATTTTCACAGCAAAATTGATAGATTCATATATTGACTATATCATACGCAAATATCCGGAGGATTTCAGCAGAGTGGGATTGATTGGAACAGAGTTGTATTAGCGAAATGAAGCCTCACCCGAAAACTATTTTACGGTTATCGGATGAGGCTTATTTTTATATGCATAAATGAATAAATATTCATTTGCTATATGAGGCAAAAATATTGAAAAAACACTTGATTTATACAAAAAAAGGTGTATAATTATGAATCAGTGATGTAAATTACTAAATATATTTTTATATAAGGAGAAACCCAAATGAAGAAGATTCTTGCACTTATGCTTGCAATGATGATGCTTGTATGTTGCTTTGCTTCCTGCGCTAAGGATGACAATGCAGATAATAATAACAATGCACCCGTTGGCGGCAACGCAGAAGAAACAACAGATGCTTCCACAACAGAAGCAGAGGACGAAGACGTTCTCACAACAGTAGTAGAGGGCAAGCTTACAATGGCAACAAATGCTTACTTCCCCCCCTACGAATTCTACGAAGGCGATAAGATCGTTGGTATCGACGCAGAAATCGCTGAAAAGATCGCTGAAAAGCTCGGTCTTGAGCTTGAGATCAAGGATATGGCTTTTGATTCCATCATCACAGCTGTAACAGAGGGCTCCGTAGATATGGGCCTTGCAGGTATGACAGTTACAGATGAAAGACTTGAAAGTGTTGATTTCTCTATCAGCTATGCTTCCGGTGTTCAGGCTATCATCGTTAAGGAAGGTTCTGCTATCACAACTGTTGACGATCTTTATGCTGAAGGCGCAAGCTACAAGGTAGGCGTTCAGCTCGGTACAACAGGCGATATCTACTGTGTTGACGATTTCGGCGCTGACAGAGTAACTCAGTACACAACAGGTAACGAAGCTGTTTCCGCGCTTATCGGCGGCGCAGTTGATTGCGTTATCATTGATAATGAGCCCGCAAAGGCATTCGTTGCTGCAAACGAAGGTCTTGTAATCCTTGAAACATCCTATGCTGATGAAGACTATGCAGCTTGCATCGCTAAGGAAAATGACGCTCTTCTCAAGGCAATCGATGAGGCTATCTATGAGCTCACAGCTGATGGCACAATCGAAGCTATAATCGCTAAGTACATCAAGTAATTTAAGTCACTTATATGAGAAAATAGGAATGGCATCCATTCCTATTTTCTTTTGAAAATGAAAGGAAACGGCGATAATAGTGAAAAAGATGAACAAAAAAAGCCTGATAGCCGTAGTAGTTGCAGTTGCAGTGGTTGCTGCAATTGTGATTTCAGCAGTTTCCGTTTTCGGGAAAACAGGCGAAATGCAGGTTTCCAACAAAATCAGCGTGTCAGAAGCGCAGACTATTGTTGATGAAACATTTGCTTCCATAGCTAAGAAAACAGCGGGCGGCGCAAAAAAGGTTATAGAAAAAACAACAGTAACGGTAAATGAAGTGGAGTATGGCTATGAAAAGGACGTTATCCTTTCATGTATATATTCTTCCATTGACACATCCGGTGCGCTTTCCGATAATATAAATAATATTATGGCTGATGCCTACGGATTCTATCTTGATAACGAGGCAGCAGGCAAAAAAACCAATGCAACAAAGGTAAATATTCAGGTAACGAACAAGATCGAAACATATCTTGAGGCTGCAAGCAAAATCAGTGGAGAAATTACACTTAAGATCTATGAAACTGATGAAGGCATGAAGCTGTATCTTTCTGAGAATGACGTTGATATCTGCACAGGTGGTCTTGTTAAGGTTGCAGGTGCTATTGAAGAAACAACAGAGGTTGCTTATAAAGGTGAAACCGTTGATATCACAAAAAAGAACACTCTCAGAACAGGTATCGTAGACTGTATCAGCCTTGAAGCTTTTGCAAAAGAAGCTCCTGATAATGCAAATGCTGTCATTAAGTTTATAAACGATTTTAAGGATGAATTCTATCGTAACTTTATCGAAGCTGACCGATGGATGTATCTTGTTCAGGGACTTGGAACAACACTTGCTATAACAGGGCTTTCCGTTTGTCTTGGTGTTGTTCTCGGATTCATTGTTGCAATTGTAAGATGTACAAATCAGATGACAGGAAAGCTGAAAGCAATAGATGCGGTGTGCCGTTTGTATCTCACAGTTATCCGCGGAACACCTCTTATGGTTCAGCTTCTCATTATCTATTTTGTTCTTCTGCTTCCTTTGCATATTGACAAGTTCATTGCGGCAGTGCTTTGCTTTGGTCTTAATTCCGGTGCGTATGTGGCAGAAATCGTTCGTGGCGGTATTATGTCAGTTGATAAGGGACAGATCGAGGCAGGTCGAAGCCTTGGATTCAACTATGTTCAGACAATGGTTAACTTTGTAGTGCCCCAGGCATTCAAAGCTATCCTTCCTGCTCTTGCAAATGAGTTTATCACTCTGCTCAAGGAATCTTCAGTTGCTTTCTATATAGGTGTTGCCGATCTTACACAAGGCGATCTTAAAATCCGTTCTATTACATATAGTAACTTTATGCCCCTTATAGCAGTTGCGGTTATATATCTTATTCTTGTTATGATCCTGACAAAGCTTGTAGGTATTCTTGAAAGGAGGTTGGCTAAGAGTGACCACTAAAGAAGTACTTATAAAGGTTGAAAACCTTCAGAAATCCTTCGGTGGAATGAATGTTCTTTGCGGAATTGATATTGATATCAATCGCGGAGACGTGGTGGTAGTTGTTGGCCCCTCAGGCTCAGGAAAATCAACATTCCTCCGTTGCCTTAACCGCCTTGAAGAGTCCACAGGCGGCAGCATTATCTTCAATGGAGAGGATATCACATCTCCCGGTGTAAATATCAATAAGCATCGTGAAAAGATGGGCATGGTTTTCCAGCAGTTCAATCTTTTCCCTCATATGACGATTATGAAAAACCTTACTATCGGACCCATGAAGCTTTTGGGCAAGAGTAAGGAAGAGGCAGAGCAGAAAGCCAAAGAACTTCTTGAAAGAGTCGGTCTTGGTGACAGAGCAGAGAGCTATCCCAATCAGCTTTCAGGTGGACAGAAGCAGAGAGTGGCGATCGTTCGCGCTTTGTGTATGGAGCCAGAGGTTATGCTTTTTGACGAACCCACGTCAGCTCTTGACCCCGAAATGGTAGGAGAAGTTCTTGAGGTTATGAGAGAGCTTGCTCATGATGGCATGACGATGGTCTGTGTAACACACGAAATGGGATTTGCCCGTGAGGTTGCAAACAGAGTTATCTTTATAGATGAAGGCGTTATAGCAGAAGAAGCGGCGCCGGAAGAATTCTTTTCCAATCCCAAAAGTGCGCGTCTCAAAGAATTCCTTTCAAAAGTTATTGTTTAATAAGTCAAATAAAAAACTGCAGGTTTCCCTGCAGTTTTTTTACTTTTTGCTTTTAAATACAAACAGCTTGCTGAAAATGTAGTTAAGCACAATAACTAGAATGCTGACAACGATTTTTGCTGCAAAGCCTTCTATTCCGAAAATAGCCTGATCAAGCCCAATCTTCATAAGAAAGGCCGGCAGGAATATTTCAAAAACGCCTGAAGCGATTCTGGCTCCGAAAAAAGATAAAACTTCGCGAATAAGCACAGATGCCTTCCAACTTTTGCTTTCAAACACATATAGTTTGTTTGTTATATATGCAAAGGAAACTGCTGCAAACCAAGCTATGCCATTTGATAAAGTAACACCGGCGTTCAGCATTGAAACCAGAACTGTGTATACTATCCAGTTGACCAAAGTTGTAGATACTCCGAATATGAGATACATAATTATCTCGCGGTATTTCTGAAAAAGCTTTTTAATCATTTTGATTCCTCGTTGGTCTCATAATTTTTGATAATGCATATTGGTCTGCGTTTGCTTTCAATATAAATTCTTGAAATATATTCACCGATGATTCCCAATGAGGTGAGCTGCAAGCCACCGATAAACAGAATAAGGACAATTGTTGTGGGATAACCGGGAATTGCGATTCCAAATGTCAGCTTTTGAATAACGACCACGATCATATAAAGTGCGCCGATAAAGGACATTAATATTCCAACGATTGATGAAATACGCAGAGGAAGCGTAGAATATGCTATGATGCCTTCAAGTGCATATTTGAAAAGCTTTTTGAAGGACCATGTAGTGTTTCCGGCATTGCGTTCCTGCGCAACGTAGGGAATGTAATATGTGTTGAAACCAACCCAGGAAAAGATACCTTTAGAAAATCTGTGATATTCGGGTACGTTAAGAATAGCTTCCACAACGCTGTGTCTGAAGGTGCGGAAATCACTGGCGCCTTGCTTAAAATCTATATCACACATTCTGTTTATAATCTTATAGAACATCGTTTTGAAGAAAGAAAGAACAAAACCCTCACGTCTCTGTTCCTGATAAGCGGCAACGCTGTCATAGTCTGGATTGTTTTCTAGAAATTCAACCATTTCAATTGCAATTTCAGGACGTTGCTGAAGATCTGCATCAATGAGAGTAACAAAATCACCTTCGGCTTTCTGGAGACCTGCGTACATAGCGGCTTCCTTGCCAAAATTTCTTGAAAAGTTGATGATTTTCATATTTATTTCGGAAGTGCGGCAAAGTTCAGTCAGATTTTTCCAGGTTTCGTCGGTGCTTCCGTCGTTTACGAAAATCAGTTCATAAGATTCTATTTTTCCATCAAATGCTGCTTTGCAGGCATCGTGAAAAGCTTTTATGTTATTT
>JAFXGC010000191.1 GCA_017513325.1 Clostridia bacterium | reverse complement strand
TCTTACTGTCCTTTTGGATATAGTATGAGTTCTTTTTCGTTCTGTCTGAGCTTGAAAAATCGCGGCTTCTCTTGCAGCAATAGCGGCTTTTTTCGTCAAAAGTTTGTTACCATTTTCATCAGTAGTTTTCTTCTTTGAAACTCTCTGACCATCTACAATAATCGAAAATCGGTAATACCAAAGCCCATTTTTGTTTTTGAATACACCTGAATCTTTTTTAGTTGCCATTTAGCACCTCAAATAATAGTACTAAAAATGGTATTATTTCAATAAATCCATAATAAAAGAAGTACCATTGTGGTAATAAAGTTGTTAAAAAGATGTTATAATCTGCTTTGAAAGATGCCTTGAAATTAAAGACTTTTCAACAAAGAATCTCCCCCTTGGGAATGTGTAGCGAAGCGAAACATTCACACGAGATGGCACGCGACGAAGCAAGACACGGTCGCGCTTTCGCAGGTCTTCTTGAGAGATATTTTGGTAAATAATTAATAATTGATTAAAGATATGCTATCATTAGATAGCATATCTTTTGTTTTCTGCTATGAGCAAATCAAAAAAGAGCTGAAATTCAGCTCTTTTTATTTATCACCATACAATTCATCAATTGTTACGTTCAATATTTTTGCTATTACGTACAGTTCTTTATCAGTTGCTATTCGCACCTGTCCTTCAAGTTTTGAATAGCTGGTGGGATTGATGTCACAGCCCATGGTTTGCATTTTTGATATGAAATCCTTTTGGCTTATTCCCTTTTCTTTTCGCAACTGCTCTATATTTCTGCCAATCATATTGCTATTTCCATATTCACTTTTGCGAGTTCTCAATTTATCAACCCCTTAATTTTCGTATTAAAATTATATGTGTAAATTAAGTTGACATAATTCTGTATCAGAATAAAAATATATTTGCTTTCAAATTTTACATTTTGTAACATTGTTGTATGTTTGGATTTTTAATATATCTTTGAAAATATTGTTTTTTCGCAAAAAATATGCTACAATGTTGATATATGGCGTTTGGAGGTGCGGTTTGTGAAAATGTTTCTTAGATTCTTAACAGTTTTCATTTGTTGTCTTGTTTTAATTCCCGTTTTATTTTATTCGACTATCTCCATAGCCAATAATTGCATTGCCAACAACATTGAAGACAAGCTTATTTCTCTTGATCTTCCAAAAAGCACTGTGCTTTCAGATTCTGTTTCAATTGCAGAAAAAATATTCGGCAATGGCAATGGTATGCAATATTTCGGTGCTATTCTCATCACAAGTGATCTTTCTGAAAATGAACTCAAAGAGTATTATAAACAGTTTGGCGAAGATTATTTTGTAGAAAAAAAAGAAGACAATTTTGTAATAAGTGAAAAATATGACCACACTTTTTCAAATTTCCCTGCAGATAAAAACAACTATATGGTGTGGTGCATTGAATATAACTCCCATGAGAATATTCTATATGAATTGCTTGACATGGACTTCAGAGGAAAATAAACACAAAAGGGACTTTTACAGTCCCTTTTTTAATCGTTTTTATATTTTGCAGCGCAATCGGACCAATGAATAGAACAATAATGGGCGCCGTCACCAGCCTTGAACACAGAGTATTCACAAAACTCTCCATCTTCTCCGCAAATATCACAAAGCAAATCTCCGCCGCAAGCATTGCAATAGGTTTTCTTGTTTTTTTCAATTTCTGTGCTATCAGGCTTTGAAAAAATCATACTGACACCTATCAGAACCAACAGAGCCCCTGCTATTATAACTGCAACGCCTATGATCTTATGCTGTTTTTCTGAATACTCAGGTCTGTCCTCGGCAAAATTGACTGCAAACCTAAGCTTACCGATACCTGCCAATATAACTATAGCGCCAACTATCATTATAATGGATATATATATTAACTTTATCATAATAATCCCCAATATTTTAGTATGACAGTATTATAGCACTATATTGTCAAAGTGTCAATTATCTTTACAAACAAAGGGCGAACTAAGTTCGCCCTTTGTTTGTAATTACATATCACTATTCTTAGTTTTCTTCACTGAACTGATCCTTGCCAACTCCGCAAAGAGGACATTCAAAATCTTCAGGAAGATCTTCAAACTTTGTTCCGGGAGCAATTCCATGCTCTTCACAACCAAGCTCCTCATCATATATCCATCCGCAAATATCACATACATATTTCATAATTTAGTATCTCCTTTGTTTTTTATTCTTATGTTTATATTATACGCAAAATACAAAGAATATACTGTAACTTAGTCACAAAAAGAGCCGCTCATAGAGCAGCTCAGATTATTAAAGACTGTTCACAGCGGCAATTACGTCATAATGGAATTTGCTTTCGCCAAGTGTTTCTGTAAGACCGGATCGTTCAAACATTTTCTTCACTTCGGGCATAATTCCACAGAAGTGAATATTGATCCCTGCACGGTGAAGATTTCCGAAAAATGATGCAAATTCTTCAATTACAGATTCGTCAATTGAAGGTACACCTCTCATTGAGATAATGATGGTGTCTACTTCAGGCTCATATTTGTAAAGCTCATTGAAAAGCTTTTCCTGTGTTCCAAAGAACAAAGGTCCTTCAACATATACGATCTTTGCATGATCACGAATATTGCCTTCGTCATCCTTAATATCGCTTGTGCTGACTGAAAGTCCGCTTTTTACAACGAACAGTATCATTGAAACTGCGATACCAACTATGATAGCAACTGTAAGATCAAAGAACAGTGTTACCACCATTGTTACAAGGAACTGAATGATCGCCATAAGGAATTTATGACTGAAGAAATACTTGATAAGCTTCCACTCGTTCATTCTCCATGCTGTTACCATAAGAACACCGGCAAGTGCTGCAAGGGGAATCATAGACATAACAGAACCAAGAAGGAACATAGCTGCAAGAAGGATCACAGAGTGGATAACGCTTGTGAGTCTCGTTCTCTGTCCGCTCTTGATTGCAACGCTGGTTCTTGCGATAGCTGCGGTTGCAGGAACACCGCCAAAGAAAGGAATGATCATATTGCCCACGCCCTGAGCGATAAGTTCTCTATCGGCATTAAGCTTTTCATCCTTCATTTTTCCCGCAGATGCACCGCAAAGAAGGCTTTCGATCATACCGAGAGCTGCAATACTGAATGCTGTGGGAAGCATATTCTTCACAAGCTCAAAATCCATATCGAAAAGATAAGAGAAAGTGAGTCTGTCTTCAAGGAAAAGTGTCTTGGGAATAGATCCTACGATTGCAACACCTTCAAACTTGAATATCATATTAACCACAAGAGCTACTATAATAGCCACCAGTGAACCGGGAACTTTTGAATTCAGCTTTTTGGGCCAGAATATCATTATAAGCATTGCACCAACACCGAAAAGAAGTGTAGGAACATGCACGTGAAAACCATTTTCAAAATAGCTGCCAAACTTTTCTATTACGCCTGAACCATTGCTTGTTGTGCCAAAGAAATTATCTATCTGTCCAACTGCAATTACAAGTGCAATACCAGAAGTGAATCCTGTTATTACAGGAGCCGGAATATAGGAAACAAGACGACCTATCTTAAGCACGGCTATAATCAAAAGCATCACACCTGACAAGAATCCTGCAAGCATAACGCCTTTTACACCGTAAGATGCTGAAACTGCTACAAGAATGGCAGCCATTGCACCTGTGGGGCCTGAAATCTGATATGAAGCGCCCGAGAGAATACCGATAATGATACCTGCAAGAACTGCAGTTATCATACCTGAAGCAGCACTGGCTCCTGAAGATACACCAAAAGCCAAAGCAAGAGGAAGAGCAACTGCGGCAACTGTTATACCTGCCATAAGGTCGCCCATAAATTTAGAGGGATTGTAGCCTTTGAATTCTTTTTTCAAATCACTGAAATAAGTGAATTTCAAATTAATCACACAGCTTTCATTTTAAATTACACCCGATTTTAACAAATATGACTTTTTTTTACAAGGGATATTTTACAAATTCTCCCCATTGCACTATCCTTTTCGGTTTGATGCTTATTTATTGTGCAATTTTTTCAACATATTTGAAATAGCAACTGCCATCTGCTCTCTTTATTATAAGGGCAAAATAGTCATCACTTGTTTCTTCACCCAAAGAACATCTGAATTTAAAACGAAATGTATTTAACGTTTCTTCCAAAGAAATACATTCTATATTTATTTTACTCTCTACAGGTGTTGTTACAGTTGTATATGCACTTACCTTATCAAGATAAGTGAACAGGTTTCCACTTTGATTCTGAACTTTTTGTTTTCCACCAAAATATCTATATGCCTCATCTTCAAAATCCTCTGCCGGAATAACGGTTGCAACCTTCAAATAAGGATATTGCTCAATAGCCTTATCAAGAAGATCCAGATTACCGGTATACTTTGAATACTGTGTGTTAAGCATATAGTTCAAAAGTGAATCCCTGCATTTTGAAACAGCATCTTTAGAACCATCAAAAGTTGGAATATGTGGAGAATTGATAGAAAGTGTTCTTACCATTTCTCTTATCTTTTCAGTTTGTTCACTCTCGTTATCATACGTTTCTACTACTGCTTCCCCTTCATAATCATGGGTGTCAAAGCCCAATCTTGCAAGGAATTCGTTTGTGACAGAACAGGACGAAAGTGAAAGCACTGATGCAATCAGTAACAATACTACAATAATCTTTTTCATAGTTTCCTATCAAAATTACCTCGGCGAGCGGTTGAAAGACGCATCATTTCACGCATGCTTTCTCTGTCGCCTTCATTTATGGCATTATACATTTTATCAAAAGAGCTTTTGAATCTATCCATTTCAAAAAGCAAAGCTTCCTTATTTTCAAGAAACAATTCGCTCCACATTTCATCATTAATTCTTGCAATTCGCGTAAGGTCACGGAAAGAGTCGCCCGTATAATGAACAAGATCGGGATTGTCACTTGCGCACATAAGTGAAACTGCAATGCAATGGGTCAGCTGGGAGAGGAACGCAATCATTTCATCGTGCTTTTCAGGAGAAAGGACAGATACATCATAAAATCCCATAACCTCTCCAAGCTCGCAGCAAAGCTCTATAGCTTCTTCAGTATTTTTCTCCGTTGGTACTACGATATAGTTTGCTCCCCAGAAAATTCTGTCATCGCTGTTTTCAACTCCATACACTTCTCTACCTGCCATCGGATGTGCCGCAATAAACTCAACATCCTCACGCAGCATCTCCTGAACCTTGTAAACAACACTGCATTTTACGCCTGTTACGTCAGTTATAACAGCTCCGCTTTTAAAAAGATGCTGATTTTCTTCAAGCCACTTCAAAAAGATGTGGGGATATAGCGCAAAAACAACCAAATCTGCTTCACCTATGATATCTGCATCTATTTCTGTCGAGCCCTTATCAATAATTCCTCGTGATAGGGCAAAATCGATTGAAGACTGATCTTTTGTAATTGCACTGACACTGTATCCGCGGCGATGAAGAGCTCTCGCATAGCTGCCGCCCATAAGTCCCAGACCTACGATCAGAATTTTCATATTTTTATTCAGTTTCATTTATAATCACCTCAATTCCAAGTGCTTCAAGGCGGCTAAAGAAATCGGGAAAGCTCTTGGAAACAGCTTCAGCTTCCTCAATTTCTGCGCCTGTCAATGTAGCAAGAACTGACATTGCCATCACTATTCTATGGTCGTTATGACCGTTAATTCTTTCTTTGGGTGCAACAAGTTCACTGCATACAATATTCACGCTGTTTTCGCCAACCGTAACCTCAGCTCCCATTTTTTCAAGCTCCTGCTTCATTGCCTCAGCGCGGTCACTTTCCTTGATTTTTAATCTTCTTGTTCCAACAAACTCGCCTCTGCCCTTATACGCAGCCATTGCAAATAAAATCGGTGCAAGATCGGGACAATCAGAAATATCAATAGGAAATTCTTCCTTCTCTATTTTTGAGAACAGTATTTTATAAACTCTGTCCCCCTGCATACTGTCTGGATTAAGACCACTCACTTCAACACTGCCGCCAATAAAATTAAGTGCTTCAAAAAAAGCAGCATTTGAATAATCCCCTTCAACGATCGTATCGTTTGGCTTATAGCTTTGATTACCTTTTATCAGAAAAGTCTTACTGTCGGGACGCTCTATTGCAATACCGAACTCTTTAAGTGAGCCTAGCGTCAAATCAATATACGAAGCGCTTTCAAGCTCGCCTACTATTCTTATTATGCTATCGCCTTTACAAAGCGGCAACGCAAAAAGAAGCCCGCTGATAAACTGGCTGGAAACGTCTCCTCTCACTTCAAAAACTCCGCTTTGAAGAGGGCCTCTAAGCTTTACTCCGTTTTCAACAAGCTCAAAACCAAGCCCACGCTGAGCGCACATTTCTTCATAAATACCAAGTGAACGTTCAAAGAGCCTTTTCGTTCCTGTTATGGTGATCTCGTCATCAAAAAGAAGTACAATAGGAATGAGAAAGCGCAATGTACTTCCGCTTTCGTTGGCATAAATGCTAATTCCGGAATGCGAGCAGGAAACATCAAGCCCACCGATAGAAACAACATCACCATCAATGCTCGCATTGGCTCCAAGGTCTTTCAAACACGCAAGAGTGGCCTCAATATCCTTTGACATATGAACGCCACCTATCTTACTTCCGCTTGAAAAAGCTCCGCAGATAAGGCTTCTATGCGCCATACTTTTAGATGGTGGTGCTGTTACCGCGCCTTCTGCTATGCCTTTTTTGATAGTTACTGTCATTTTCCCTCTCCGTAGTTTTCAATGAGATAATCAATGGCTTCAATATATCCCATAATACCGTGCCCCGAAATAGTCTTTTTAGCAGCCAGACGAATATAACTGATTTGCCTGAAGTCTTCTCTTTTATCTACTTCTGAAATATGTACCTCAACAGTGGGGATCCCAACCGCCTTAACGGCATCAAGAATTGCAATGCTGGTATGGGTATACGCGCCGGGATTGATGACTATTCCGTCGACCTCACCATAGCCATTCTGTATCTCATCCACAAGGCAACCCTCATGATTTGATTGATAAAGAGTCACTTCAACACCTTTATCGGCACAATGAGCCTTTATCATTTCACAAAGAGTATTATAGTTAGTATTTCCATATATCCCTGGTTCTCTTATGCCAAGCATATTGAGATTGGGACCGTTTATAACTGATATTTTCATATTTCGCTCCATTTTATCGGATCAGGCAAGCCAATCTGAACCGAATTTTGCCGCAAGCATATCGCAAACAGCAATCGCTGCCACGCTGTCAACCACAACTCTTGCGCGGTGCACAATACAAGGATCGTGTCTACCTCTGGGAGAAATTACAGTGTTTTCATTTGTTTTGAAATCAACAGTTTCCTGTTCCTTGAATATTGTAGGCGTAGGCTTCACTGCACATCTGAATACCACAGGCATACCGTTGGTGATACCACCGTTTATCCCGCCGTTGTTGTTTGTTTTCGTTATGACTTTTTCTCCGTCAAAGCAAAGACAATCGTTTGCTTCGCTTCCATACATATTGGAGATATCAAACCCTGCACCAAATTCAACGCCTTTGATTGCAGGTACAGAGAAAAGTATATGAGAAAGACATCCCTCAAGAGTATCAAACCAAGGTTCACCCACTCCTGCAGTTAAACCGCAAATCGCGCTTTCAAGTACACCGCCAACGCTGTCTCCCTGATCCGCTGCTTTGGTTATTTCATCTTTCATCTGTTCTTCGACACTTTCATCAAGAACCGCAAATTCTTTATCTGCAAGAGCAAGTATATCCTCTTCTATATTCCCAAAGCTTCTGTCACAAACCCCATGCACGCTTTTAATATGAGTGCCTATGGTTATTCCTTTGTTTTTAAGGGCACTTAAAATAACAGCCCCAGCCGCTACGAGAGCTGCAGTTATTCTGCCACTGAAATGCCCACCACCGCGATAGTCCTCGTATCCCTTATACTTGCAATAAGCAGTATAATCCGCGTGTCCGGGACGAGCGATGCTTCTCATATCACTGTAATCTGAAGAATGAGTATTTGTGTTTTCTATCACTATTGCAATGGAAGTTCCCGTTGTATATCCGTTATACACACCACTGAGAATATGAAATTTATCAGCTTCCCTGCGAGGAGTTGATATTTTACCTATGGGACGGCGAAGAGAAAGCTGATGACAAATGAAATCTTCGCTCACGGGAATTCCTGCAGGAAGCCCGTCAACAACAGCACCGATGGCTGCTCCATGGCTCTCCCCAAACAGTGTTACCGAAACATTATTTCCAAATGTGTTTTTCACGCCAGCTTCTCCTTTACCAAATTATCAAACTCATCAAATGAGCATTTTTTCATTTCAAACGTGCCCGCTTCTTCTACCCAGATGAAAGTTATATTTTCACCCGATGCTTTTTTATCGTGACGTACTGCTTCCGTTATGACATTAAGATCGCAAGGTACTGATGTAGGCAGAGACAGCTTGTTAAGAACAGAAACAAGTCTTGCCTTAACTCTATCTGAGCACATTGGTATCATACCGACAGCAACGCATTCTCCGTGAAAATAATCCTCCATTGCTTTTTCGCTTTCTATTGCATGAGCAATTGTATGACCGAAATTGAGGACCTTTCGAAGGCCTTTTTCAGTTTCGTCTTCTTCCACAACCGCTTTCTTCAACAAAATTGAACGATATATAACCTCGTCAATATGAGCTGATATATCTTCTCTTTCGAGCAGTTCAAAAAGATCGCTGTCAAATGTCAGCGCCATTTTCACGCTTTCAGCAAGACCGTTTGATATCTGTCTTGGAGGAAGAGTTGAAAGAGTTTCAGGATCGATTATAACTGCCGCAGGAGGCCAGAATGCACCCACAATGTTTTTATACTGCATAAAATCTATTGCAGTTTTTCCCCCTATGGAGGAATCCACCTGAGAAAGAACGGTTGTTGGAATATTATAAAAATCTATACCTCGCATAAAGCAGGATGCTGCAAATCCTGAAAGATCGCCAACAACACCACCGCCCACTGCTACAACACAATCCGTTCTTGTAAAGCCATATTCAACAAGCTTGGAAAGCAACAGTTCAAAGGTCTTTATCCCCTTAGATTTTTCTCCTTGCTCTATTGTTACGATATAACCCTCTTTGGCTTGTGAAACAACCGTTTCAGCATACTGAGCAGGCACTCCGTTGTCTGTTACCACAAGCACTTTTCGATCAAGCTTGAGCAATTCACCGACACGCCCCAGAGCTCCTCTTTCAAAATATATATTGTATCCGCCGTTTCTTGTTTTTACGGGAATTATCATTGCTAATCTGTCCTTTCCTCCTCATTCACCATTTTGACATGCAAAACAGTTGCACTTTCCTATGTAAGAAAGACTTTAGAGGCTGATTTCTTTTTCAAAGCTACCTACAATCTTTATATCTGAACAATATTTTCCAAGAGCTTCTATCATTTCTTCACCACGATCAGTGTTTATATTACCCTCTCCCTCAGCATAGAAATAATAGCTCCATATAAGCTCTTTAGTAGGACGGCTCTTCAACGCCCTAAGGTTAAATCCATATTTACCGATTACAGAAATAGCACGTCCAAGCGCTCCTGCTTCATTTGAAACGGTAAAGAGCAAAATGAAATGACTGTCCTTAGAAGCATAAGCCTTAGGAATTCTTGAAAACACCGCGAAGCGCGTTGTGTTTGTGTTGCTTTCATTTATATGAGACTCAAGTTTTACAAGATCATACTTTTCTGCCGCATCCTCGCTTGCGATAGCTGCAACATCATTTCTGCCGGATTCCGCAACCATCTTAGCAGCAACAGCCGTGTTCACCGCCTGAGTCTCTTTAAAACCGTGTTTGCGGATATAATCAGCACACTGCCCCAAAGCCTGAGGGTGGCTGATCACTTCTTTAATGCTTTCTATGGTGGCTCCCTTTACTCCAAGCAAATTTTGAACAATGCTTATATCGTAAAGTCCGTTTATATACAGACTTCCAAAAAAAGCAAGATCCATAACTTGTCCCACATCACCGTTATAGCTGTTCTCGATTGGAAGAACAACACAATCACATTCTCCGTTTACAACCGCATCATAAGCACTTTTAAAATCAGAATAAGCAACGGTCAACGCATCGGGAAATATTTTCTGCGACGCAATATTGGCAAAAGCACCTTCCACTCCGCTATAAGCAACTTTCATACCCTCAAGCAGACGATGTTGGAACTTCTTGGATATTTCCATATTGCTACGCAAAAAGTTCACATAATATGACTTATATGGACTATTTTCAAGAATTCTTGCATTTTTAGCAATAACTTCTTCTTCCCTTGCTATATCTGTCACCTGCATTCCTGTTTCTTTTTTATAAGTAGCGACCTTTTTGACAGCATCCATACGCTTAACGAACAGCTTAGCCATTTCACTGTCAACTTCGTTTATTATTTTTCTTGCCTTTTCAAGCTCTGTCATTTTATGCTCCAATATATTCTTCCATCAGCGCTTTGAACGCAGGGAGAGATTTTTCAATTGTTTTCTTTGAAACGCAATAAGAAATTCTGACGTATCCTTCATACCCGAAGCTATCACTTGGAACAAAAAGAATTTCGTATTCTTTCGCCTTTTCGCAAAATACAGCTGCATTACTGCAAGGTGATTTTACAAAAAGATAAAATGCGCCTTCCGGTTTGACTGCCTCATATCCATAGCTGACAAGAGTATTATACAGCAGATCTCTGTTTTCTTTATACGCAGAAATATCAGCGACTTCATCAACACATTCACCAATCACAAGCTGAGCAAGAGCAGGTGCACACACATACCCCAAACTTCTGCCTGCTCCGCACACTGCTGCAAACACATTTTTAGACTCTGCCACTTTTGATGAAACAAACACATAGCCTATTCTGTCACCGGGGAGAGACAGAGACTTGCTGTAAGAATAGCAAACAATAGTATTATCATAATAATTTGGTATATATGGCACATCTACATCGTACGCCAGTTCTCTGTATGGCTCGTCAGCTATGATATATATTTCATGCCCATATTCCTTCTGCTTTTCCAACAGA
>JAFXGC010000190.1 GCA_017513325.1 Clostridia bacterium | reverse complement strand
TGGATCTTTGTCAGGACAGACGCGGCATCTTCCTTGATATGAAATATATCGACACGGAAAGAGTTGAGCTTCACTATGATCTGCCCCTCAATGAAATTATTTACGATTTCTTTGACGCGCTGAAATCCCGCTCAAGAGGATATGCTTCCCTTGACTATGAGGTTAAGAGATATGAAACAAGCGACCTTGTTAAACTTGATATTATGCTTAACGGCGAGGTTGTTGACGCCCTCACATTTATCGTTCACCGTGAAAAAGCTTACGCAAGAGCAAGAAAAATTGCAGAAAAGCTGAAGGAAAATATTCCGCGTCAGCTCTTCGAAATTCCGATCCAGGCAGTTATCGGCTCGAAGATCATCGCGAGAGAAACAGTTAAAGCTCTCCGCAAAGACGTTCTTGCGAAATGTTACGGCGGTGACATCACCCGAAAGAAGAAACTGCTTGAAAAGCAGAAAGAGGGTAAAAAGAAGATGCGCCAGCTGGGTAGCGTTCAGGTTTCACCCGAAGCGTTTATGGCTGTGCTTAAACTGGATGAAGAATAAACTGAAGAAGGCGGGAAACCGCCTTCTTCAAAATTAATAATGAATAGTGAAAAATGAATAATGAAAAATTATGGAACAAATCCGCACTATGCGGATTTGAACATTTATTGTTCATTATTAATTATTCATCATTCATCATTAATCAATCAGTCTGAGGCAATTTATGATAAACAAAATTTTTAATAACACAAACTCTATCCCTGCTTTTCTTGCCCCGATGGCAGGATTCACGGATGCGCCGTTTCGCCTTCTTTGTACGAAATTGGGCTGCAGAATGTCCGTTTCCGAAATGATAAGCGCAAAAGCAATGGTATATAGGGACAAAAAAACTGCCACTCTTGCTAAAATTGCAGAGGGCGAAGCTCCCGTTTCCATTCAGCTTTTCGGACACGAAGCCGACGTTATGGCAGAAGCAGCGTGTATGGTGGCAGAGAGCAGCTTTGAGGGCTGCGATTTTGCCAAGCCGCCCGTAGCGATCGACATAAATATGGGTTGCCCCGTTAAAAAGATATATTCTTCAGGCGACGGCAGCGCACTTATGCGCGACCCCGAGCTTTGCGCACGCCTCGTTGAAGGCGCAAAAAAATGCGGCCTCCCCGTAACTGTAAAGATAAGAGCAGGCATAACCGCCCAAACAAAAAACGCAGTTGAGGTTGCAAAAGCTTGCACAGAAGCAGGTGCTTCCGCAGTTTGCGTTCACGGAAGAACAAGAGAGCAGATGTACGCCCCCGGCGTTGACCTTGATATTATTGCAGCCGTGCGCGATGCCTTGCCCGAAAGCATTTACGTTATCGGCAACGGAGACGTTAAAGATCTTAAGAGCGCAAAACGTATGGTGGACTACACAGGCTGTAATGCCGTTATGATAGGCAGAGAGGCGCTGGGTAATCCCTGGGCGTTTGCTGAGATTGCTTCAAACGGCGAAAATTATTATCCCCCCACAACCGAGGACAGAATCGAAACAGCCGCTGCGCTTATCCGCGCAGTTTGCTCTGAAAAGGGCGAATTTGCAGGCGTTCGCGAGAGCAGAGGCCGCGCCGCCCATTTTATAAAAGGGCTGAGAGGCGCCGCGGAAATACGCGCTGCCATCAATCAGGCAGAAAGCCTTCAGGAAATAATGGATATACTTAAAATATAAAAAATAATATTCTGCAGCGGCTTTTCAACAGCCGCTGCAGTTTTTTTCTTTTTTCAAATTTAACAGCATTCCACCCAAAAACATTTGTTCTTTTTTCTTCATATTACCTGTTAATTTTGCTTGACTATGAGTGCGTTTTGTTATATAATTATTATGTATATTTATAAACATTTTCACTATAACGAAAGGCATATAGAATTATGGCAGCAAAGAAAAAGATCACAGTTGCGGCAGCAGAAGATAACGGCGCTGAAAACAAGAAAAAAGCGCTTGCTACCGCTATTTCACAAATAGAAAAAGCATACGGCAAGGGAACTATCATCAAAATGGGCGAAAGCCCCGAAATGAACGTTTCCGTTGTTTCCACAGGTTCTATCGGACTAGACCTTGCACTCGGCGTAGGCGGCTTCCCCAGAGGCAGAATCGTTGAGATCTACGGTCCCGAATCCTCAGGTAAAACAACTATAGCACTCCACGCAGTTGCAGAAGTGCAGAAGCTTGGCGGCGAGGCTGCTTATATTGACGCAGAGCACGCTCTCGACCCTCAGTATGCCAAGAATCTGGGCGTTAATATCGACGACCTTCTTGTTTCCCAGCCCGACTCCGGTGAACAGACTCTTGAAGTTTGCGAAGCCCTCGTTCGCTCCGGCGCCATCGATATCATCGTTATCGACTCAGTTGCAGCTCTCGTTCCTCAGCAGGAAATCGAAGGCAATATGGGCTCCTCCCACGTTGGTCTTCAGGCAAGACTTATGAGCCAGGCGCTCCGTAAGCTTTCCGCAACCATCAATAAGACAAACTGTATCGTTATCTTCATCAACCAGCTTCGTGAAAAGGTTGGCGTTATGTACGGCAACCCCGAAACAACAACAGGCGGCCGCGCGCTAAAGTTCTACGCTTCTGTTCGTCTTGATATCAGAAAAACCGAAGTGCTTAAGGCAGGCAGCGAGCCTTACGGTAACAGAGTTAAATGTAAGGTTGTAAAGAACAAGGTTGCTCCTCCCTTCAAGGTTGCAGAATTTGATATTCTCTTCGGCAAGGGTATTTCCAAAATGAGTGAAATGGTTGATATGGGCGTTGAAACCAAGGTTATCGAAAAGAGCGGCTCCTGGTTCTACTACGAAGGCGAAAGACTTGGCCAGGGCAAGGACAACGCTCGCGCAGCTATTGAAAGCAATGCCGAGCTTGCAGCTGAGATCGAAGCAAAGATCAAAGCAGCGATGACAGCAAATGAAGACGAAAACCTTGAGCTCCCCGAGGACGATGAAGATCTCGAAATCGACCTTATGGGCCTTGATCTTGACGAATAAAATTTTTAAACTGTGGGTGATAAGCCTTGATCTGTAAAGAAATCCACTATAACAATTTCAGAAATATCGAAAATGAAACGCTGAAGCTCTCGCCGGGGGTCAACGTGATCCATGGCGAGAACGCTCAGGGAAAATCGAATATGCTTGAAGGCATCTATTTTTTTGCCAGAGGGCGTTCTTTCCGTGCTTCAAAGGATAAAGAGCTTATCAGATTCGGAGAGAGCGAAGCCTCTCTCTCTCTTGATTTCACCCGCGACGAAAGCGAGAGGACAACAACTCTAACAGCCATCATCCCATCTCAGGGAAAAAAAGTTATCACAAGAAACGGCGCCAAGCTTTCCTCACTCAAAGAAATGATCGGAACCTTCAGAGCAGTTCTTTTTTGCCCCGCGCACCTTAATCTTGTTGACGGAGGACCATCCCTTCGCCGATCTTTTCTTGATATAGCACTTTCTCAGCTTTATCCCGGTTATATTGATAACTTATCCCAATATAACAGAGCTCTTATTCAGAGAACAGCGTTGCTCAGAGATGCAGCCGCAGGCAAGAGAGTTGACTCTTATATGTGGGAGATTTATGCCGATCAGCTGGCAAAATCCGGCGCAAGAATTGCCGCAAAGCGCTTTGATTATGTTAAAAGCCTTTCCGAATCCGTTTCGGATTTTTTTGCCGAGATGACCTCAGGCAAAGAAACTCCTGCTCTTACATATAAAAGCGACGCCATTGACGGTGATATGACCTTCGACGATATAATAACCGAAGGCGAAAAACTGCTGTTTGACTCAATAACAGCTTCCCTTGAAAAAGACATAAAATACTCAGTGAACTCACGTGGAATCCATCGCGACGATATAGCTGTCAGGATAAATCAGAAAGACGCCCGTCTCTATGCCTCTCAGGGTCAAAGAAGATCTCTTGCCCTTTCCATGAAGCTGGCAGAAGGAGAGATCTCCAAAAAAGCAACCGGAGAATTTCCCGTTTTTCTTCTTGATGACGTGCTCAGCGAGCTTGACAGCAACAGAAGAAGCTACATTCTCAGCTGTCTGCAGAACAGACAAATCATCGTGACATCCTGCGAAAATGACCACTTCAAAGGCGATAATGTGAAATTTATAACTGCATCGGGCGGAAAAATAATCGAACAATGAATAATTATTTTATAAAAGACATTTTTGAAAGCCGACGGGGTATAGGCATCGAGCTTATGAGCGATGATATTTCCGTGGAAAATATCATTTTCTACGTTGGCGCCGCTACCCTAAAAAAAATGGGGCTTTCAAAGGGAATGGATATTGACGAGATCCTCTACTCCGAAATTGAAGACGCCCACAAATTGAGAATTGCAGTCTATAAGGCTGCCGATCTTCTTGCCGCAGGCGACTACAGCGTTGCAAGACTGCAAAAAAAGCTCACGGAAAAGGGTATAGATAAAGAAACCGCAGAAAAAGCTGCTCAGTATATGGAAGATCGCGGATATATCCGCGAGGCTGAGCAGGCGGCTGATCTGGCAAGATACCTGGCAGAAACAAAACTCCGCGGCAAAAAGCGTATTTATGCTGAGCTTGTCCAGAAAGGCTACGGAAAATTTGCCGTTAAACACGCTATTGAATCCATTTCCGACGAAGAATTTTATGATATTCTCACAGAACATATAAAAAGAAAATACAAAACTCCCGCCGCCGATCGCAAAGAAACGGAAAAGCGCGTTGCTGCCCTTATGCGACAAGGCTTTTCGGCAGGAGATATAGTTAAGGCCTTAAAAGAAATTGACGCAGATAATGCAGAAATCTAATCGAAATATTAAGGAATACCAAAATGAACAAGAAAATGAGATCAAAGAAAAAAGTTGGCTTCATCAGCCTCGGCTGCCCCAAGAATCAGTGCGACACCGAGGTTATGCTTCACACCCTTATGAGCGCAGGTTATGAGATCACTGCTGAGGAAACTGAAGCTGATGCCGTTGTTATAAACACCTGCGGCTTTATTGAAAGCGCAAAGAAAGAATCCATTGACAATATTCTCGATATTGCATGGCTTAAGGAAAACGGAAAACTGAAAGCGCTTATCGTTACAGGCTGTCTTTCCGAAAGATATAGAGAGCAGCTTATGGACGAAATGCCCGAGATAGACGCTATCATCGGCGTTGGCGCCCTTGATAAGATCACAGAAGCCGTTGACACAGCGCTGTTCGGAAGCGAAAAGTACGCTTGTCTTCCCGCAAAGGATGCCTGCGCGCTTGGCGGCGACAGAATCATTACAACGGGTGAAACTTTCGCTTATCTTAAAGTCAGCGAAGGTTGCGACAACAGATGCACTTACTGCGCTATCCCCTCCATCCGCGGAGGACTGCGCTCACGCACTATCGAAGACTGCGTGAAGGAAGCAAAGGACCTTGACGCCATGGGCATAAAAGAGCTTGTTGTTATCGCTCAGGACACAACCGTTTACGGACGCGATATTTACGGTGAGCTTGCTCTCCCCAAACTGCTTCGCGCTATAACAGACGAAACAAATATCCCCTGGATCAGAATTCTCTATTGCTATCCCGATAAGATCACAGACGAGCTTATTGCGGAAATGAGAGATAACGACAGAATCGTTAAATATATCGACCTTCCCATTCAGCATATAAGCGATCATATGCTCACAGCTATGAACCGCCACGGCGACAGCGCCTGCGTTCGCGATGCTATCCGCCGCCTGAGAGATAACATCCCCGGAATCGTTATCCGTACAACCGCTATCGTTGGCTTCCCCGGCGAAACAGAGGAAGACTTCAACGAGCTTTGCGAATTTGTAAAAGAAGCTAAATTTGAACGCTTTGGCGCATTCACATATTCAAGAGAAGAAGACACTCCTGCATACGATTTCGACGATCAGATAGACGAACAGGTGAAGCAGGACAGATACGATATTCTTATGCGCCATCAGCTTGACGTCAGCGAAAACTTCAACGAGCAGTTCGTTGGCACAACACAGATGGTTCTTTGCGAAGGCTTTGACCCTGTTTCCGAAGCTTACCTTGGCAGAACTTACAGAGACGCTGCCGAGATCGACGGCAAAGTTTGGTTCACTGCTCACCGCCCTGTAACAGAAGGCGAATTCGTTTCCGTTAAAATAACAGAAGCTCTTGACTACGACCTTGTAGGAGAAGTTATTGTTTAAATGATAAAGGTTTCAACACTTTTTTCAGGCTCATCGGGCAACTGCACCCTGCTTCGCACAGATAACACCGCAATTCTTGTGGACTGCGGCAAAAACTGCAAAGCTGTTTGCGAGGGACTAAAGCAGGAAGGACTGGAGCTTTCTGATATTTCGGCAGTTTTCGTCACTCACGAGCATAGCGACCACATCAGCGCACTTGACGTTATGATGCGAAAATGCCCCATACCAATTCACGTTACGTCACCTTCTGCGCCTGAGCTTTGCAAAGGCAGAAGCGCTGCTGAAAACGCAGTTGTTCACAGCGGAGTTTTGTTTGAAGAACGAGTTGGCGATATCACGATCGCATCCTTTCCTCTGCCCCACGACAGCAGAGCGCACGTGGGCTACATCGCCACAAGCGACGACGGGGACAGAGCAGGTGTTGCAACGGATATGGGCTTTGCCACTATAGAAGCATTCGAAAAGCTCAAAGGCTGCAGAAATATTGTTCTTGAAGCAAATCACGATATACCTATGCTTAAAAACGGCCCCTATCCCCATTATCTTAAAATGAGAATACTGGGCCGCGGAGGACACCTATCAAATGAAGAGTGTGCAGCTCTTTGCCGAGGACTTGCAGAAAACGGTACTGAAAGATTTCTGCTATCTCACCTGAGCATGGAAAACAACACTCCCGAGCTTGCGCTGAAAGCAGTTCAGTCAATGCTTGATGACGGAAATCTTCACACTGAAATAAAAATCGCCAAACGAAGCGAGATAACAGATTTATAATTATGCTTAAAGTTAAATTTATAGTTATGGGCGCCTTGGGCGAAAAGCACTGGAGGGACGCCTGCGACGAATACAAAAAAAGAATGGGCGCCTCCTATCAGGTTGCGGAAATACAACTGAAGGAAATACCCACCCCTAAAAACCCATCGGAAAAGGATATTGCCGCAGTGCTTGACCGCGAGGCTGATATTATTCTGGAAAACGTTTCTCCCAGAGCCTGCCTTGTGGCAATGTGCGTTGAAGGCAAGCAGCTTTCCTCCCCTCAGCTTGCTGAGTTTATTGATAACAAAGCAACGGGCGGAGTTTCGGAGATATGCTTTGTTATAGGCTCATCCCACGGTCTTTCCGATAAAGTAAAAAAAGCTGCAGCGCTGCGCCTTTCAATGTCTGCGCTCACTTTCCCTCATCAGCTTGCAAGAGTTATGCTGTATGAAGCGGTTTACCGCGCAGGCGAGATCATAAAAGGATCGCACTATCATAAATAAAAGGAGCAATATGATGAAAAACTTCTTTCATAACCTGTTTTTTCATATAAAGAGAAGAATACCGGCAATCCTTGCCTGTGTTCTCCTTTTGTGCACCTTTGGTCTTTACTACTTTGGTATTTATGATATTTCCTTTATAAAACGTCCGAAGGCATGGGAGAACAATCTGACTTTGTTTCACGATGCCATGAAAGAAATATTCCCCGAAAAAGAAGAGGAAGAAAAAGAGGAAACAAGCAAGGACGAATCCGAAACAGACCCACCCGAAGCCTCCGATACCGCAGACACCCCCGAAACAAAGCCTGACACTCCCAACAGAGTTGACCGCCCCACACAAGGCGAGCAGGACACTTCTATAATCCTGCCGTATACTGTTATGCCGACTGTGAGTCAGCTTGCAGAAGAAGGCTATGCTGCAACGGATAAGGTTTATGAAAGCGGAAACCGTTTTGCTTTGCTTGAAACTTCTTTTCCTCTCCCCGATTTTTTCTCTTTCAGAGACAGAACATATAATAAAGAAACAGTCGTTCATTATGACGACGGTAAACCCTCGGATATAAAAACAGAAAAAGTTACCGAAAAGCGCCCCGCAATTGAACTGTATATGGGCTATATTATGTTTGATGACGGAGGAAAGCTCTATCTTCTCAACTCCCAGGGACAAGCCCTCACAAAATATGACGACAAGGAATATATCCCTGCATTTACAAGAGACAGAGAAAACAGACCTCTTTTCTATCAGACGACAGAAGAAGAGATCGAATACCCCACAGAGCTGGCTGAGCCCGACGAAGAAGGGCACAGAGAATGGCTGAAAGCAGATAAGCTGAAAGTTGAAAGAAAAAAATATTACTATCTTGACGTTGACGGCAAAACCTTCGTTGAAAGCGACTATATCGACGCAGTTGACAACAGAGGTCTTTATTTTGACTACCCGTCATATTACGGTACCCCACAGGAAATAATCCCCGATGAAGACTCCGATGAAGAAATACCACAGCTGATCCGTTTTTACAAATACACTCCCAAGATACTTACCCACGACGTGATGGTTAAAAAGGAATTGCAGAGTGTTACGGAATTTGTTGAAATTGTAAACTGGACGTTCAGAAAAGAAGGCGATCTTGCCTTTGATCCTTCCTCAGAAGAACTCGTTTTGCCATACACAAAAGCATATGACTACAGAGACGGATACGCCGTTGTTGAAAAGGAACTTACCTGGAGCTATATAGATCCCGATCTTTCCAAGGCAGAGGCTGCAGAAACCGAACCTACAGAAGTGAAGTGGCCTGAATTGCAGGTTATCGACAGAGAAGGCAATGTGATGTTCACTTCCAGAAAGAGCTTCACAAGTGACCTTGGCTGGAACGCCAACGAATATTACACAGACCCCCTCCTCAAAGATATCTCTTCCATCGGAAGCTATTATTTTGATCACGGTCTTCTCAGGATCCGCCTTGTTTCCTACGACAGATATCAATATATAAAATTTGATATGTTTATGGTGGGAACTGACGATGATATCCTTGTGAGAAGCGACGGAAGCCAGTTCTATATCCCTGCGGGATATAAGCTCGAAGCTTATTCCGACGGAATGCTGCTTCTTTCACGAGACGGAAAATACGGATATCTTGATTACACGGGAAAATGGGTGGTTCAGCCCGACCTTTTATACGGCGGTCCCTTCGTTGAAGGAGTTGCTGCGGTTCAGAACAGAGCCGGCAACTGGGGTATGATCGACACGGAAGGAAAAGCCGTTATTCCTTTTAAATACAGCTACGTTTCAAATATTTCAAGCGGCCTTGTTGCAGCGTACAGCGAAAAAACAGGCTGGGAAATATACACCAAAATGGCTGTTGTTGAAGAACAAGCATAACAATCAGAATAAAAAGGACTAACATATATGTCAGTATATGAATACGATATAATCGTTGTGGGAGCAGTACACGCAGGTGTTGAAGCTGCTCTCGCAGGAGCAAGAAGCGGCCTTAAAACGGCGCTTTTCACCATGAGCCTTGACAGCCTTGCAAATCTGCCCTGTAACCCCTCCGTGGGAGGAACGGGCAAGGGACATCTGGTTTTTGAAATAGATGCACTCGGCGGTGAAATGGGTTTTACAGCAGACGCCGCTACTATACAGTCCCGCACACTTAATACAGGCAAGGGCGCGGCTGTTCGCTCCAAAAGAGTTCAGGCGGATAGAAAATTCTATTCTGCCTTTATGAAAACAACTCTTGAACAAACAGAAAATCTCCATCTTATTCAGGGAGAGATAACAGATATCCTTTACGAGCAGGCAGGCGATAAAAAAAGAGTTTGCGGCGTTATAAGTGCACCGGGCGGAGAGCATAAAGCCAAGGCAGTCGTTATTGCAACGGGCACTTATCCCGGAGGCACAACTCACGTTGGCAATGTGAAAAGAGCCAGCGGACCCGACGGAATGCTCCCCTCAGCCTTTCTTTCACAGTCACTTGAAAATATGGGAATAAAGCTGATGAGATTCAAAACCGGAACCCCACCGAGAATCCATCGCCAAACAATCGACTTCAGCGTGCTGGAAGAACAGCAGGGAGAGGAGCATATCACTCCCTTCTCAACCCGAAGCGATTCCAAAAAGCTTAACTCCATCGATCAGATCCCCTGCCATATAGTTTATACAAACGCAGACACTCATCAGATCATCCGCGATAATCTGCACCTTTCTCCCCTCTACAGCGGACAGATCCACGGCACAGGTCCCCGTTATTGCCCCTCGATTGAAGATAAAGTTGTTCGTTTCGCAGACAAGGAACGTCACCAGCTTTTCGTTGAACCTATGGGTCTTGATACGGACGAAATGTATCTTCAGGGCTTTTCTTCATCACTGCCTGCAGAAGTTCAGTACAAAATGCTTCGCAGCCTGCCCGGATTTGAAAATGCGGAAATTATGAGATACGCCTACGCTATTGAATACGATTGCTGTGATCCCACACAGCTGCTTGCAACCCTTGAGTTTAAAAACATCTCAGGTCTTTTCGGCGCAGGACAGTTCAACGGCTCTTCAGGATATGAGGAAGCAGCCGCGCAAGGCCTTGTTGCAGGAATAAACGCTGCCGCTTACGTTAAGGGCACTCAGCCTCTTATCCTGCCAAGATACTCATCCTATACGGGAACTCTCATTGACGATCTTGTTACAAAGGGAACCAATGAGCCCTACAGAATTATGACCTCAAGAAGTGAATACAGACTTCTTCTCCGTCAGGATAATGCCGACCTGAGACTTACTCAGATGGGACGCGACGTGGGACTTATAGACGACGAACGCTACGAAGCTTTTCTTGAACGCCGCAGAATCACAGAAGAAGAAAAAGAACGACTTGAGAAAACCACCGCTTCGCCAACAGCTGCTAATCCCATGCTTGAAAAATGCAAAAGCACCCCCATTTCAACGGGAGCAAAGCTGGCAGACCTTTTGCGCCGCCCCGAAGTTGATTACGCTTCACTTGCTCAGTGCGACAGAGAAAGACAGGAGCTGCCCGAGCGCGTTTGCGAAACCGTTGAAACCGAAATCAAATACGAGGGATATATCAAGCGTCAGCTTTCCGAAGCCGAAAAACAGAAAAAGATCGAAACAAAGCTTCTTCCCGCAGATATTGACTATACAAAAATCAAAGGTCTGCGCCTGGAAGCTGCCGCAAAGCTTCAGGAAATGCGCCCCGCAACTCTCGGACAGGCCGCAAGAATTTCAGGCGTTAACCCTGCGGACATCTCCGTTCTCGTCATTTATTTGTCGCTGAAATGAAATATTCAAGAGCTTACGTTGAAATAACAAATATCTGCAACAAAAATTGCTCCTTCTGCCCCAAGAATAATCGCCCCAAGCGAAGAATGACAGAAGAAGAATTTACCGTAATTGCAAAAAAACTGCGCAGCGTGACAGATTATCTGTACTACCACGTTATGGGAGAGCCCCTGACTCACCCACAACTTTGCAGCTTTATAAAAACGGCAAATGAAATGGGCTTTAAAAGCGCCGTCACAACAAATGGATCTCTCCTCAGAGAAAAGGGAGACGGGCTCATTGAAAGCGGAGTTTATAAGGTTAATATTTCCGTTCACAGCTTTGAGGACGGAACAAAGGAAGACTATCTCGCCTATATAAACGATTGCATTGATTTTGCAGATAGGGCCAGCCAAAACGGTGTTCTGACCGTTTTGAGACTTTGGAATAACGGCCACGACGGCGGACTCAATGACGAAACCCTCCTGCTCATGAAAGAAAAACTCATAGGAGAATGGAAAGAGGGAACGAGAGGATATAGAATCAGAAACAAGCTGCATCTGGAATACGGCGAGAGATTCGATTGGCCCGATATGACGGCAGATAACTACGGAAACGACGTTTTCTGCTACGGGCTTAAAGATCATTTCGGCGTTCTCTGCGACGGCACCGTTATCCCCTGCTGCCTCGATCATGAAGGAGATATCTCACTTGGAAATATATTTAGCGAAAATATTGAAGACATCCTTTCAGGCAAAAGGGCAACTGATATGAGAGACGGTTTTTCGCGCAGATGCGCAACTGAAGAGCTTTGCCGCAGATGCGGATACGCAAGAAGATTCAAATGATTTTGTATAACTTCCCTGCAGTTTTTCTGCAGGGATTTTTTATAAGAAGGATTTGTAGTATAAAGCCAACGTAGACGCACGTGCGTATACGCAATAGCGAATATAATAATAAAATATCCTTGAGGTGATAATATGAGCGTCAAGGATAAAGTGGCAGAAAGATTTCAGAATATCTGCAACGAAAGAAATATAAAACCTAATGCTCTTGCAAATCGGGCAGGAGTTACGCCTTCTACAGTTTACAGTATGCTTGATAATAGCCGCAGAGATATTTCCATCGTTACCATCAAAAAATTATGCGATGGTCTTGATATCACATTGGGCGAATTTTTCTCCTCACCCGAATTTGAAAGTTTGGAGCAGGAAATAGTTTAATTCCGTATAAGCATAAATGAAACCTATCAACCTGAGACCACTGGCTCTATTTTGTCTTTCATTTTATTTGTTTGGAATAATTCTGAGCGCAAACACGTTCAATAAGCTGCCCTTTGCGGCAGCTTTGTTGGCGTTGTCGGCGCTCTTGTTTTTTATTTTCCGAAAAACTGACAGGAATCTATATGTGCGCACTGCTGCCATTATCGCTCTGGCGCTTTGCGCCTCGCTCTGTTTTGTCGCTTTCGGAATTGACAGACCTATGAAACAATGCCTTACCTATGAGGGCGAGCATCAGATTTCGGGCAAAATATGCGATGTTAAATGGACGACTCCTTATAGCTGCGGCTACCTTGCCGAGATAAACGAAATGGATGGGGACGCTGTTGATTTCAAGGTTGCTCTTGAAGGTAATGACGTTATGAAAAGAGGCGACCTGTTCCGCGCTGATGCCGTGATTGAACAAATACGCTCCACCGATGAATTTGATTCAAAAAGATACTACCTCAGCCAAGGCGCTTTCCTTTCAGCCTATACCGACGATTTGGTCTACACAGGGCAGGATATTGATTTTGTGGATAAGCTTTCTTTTATAAACGAGAGCCTCAGCGCAAAATTTCTTATTTATATGGGCGAAGAAAACGGCGGGCTTGCCGCTTCAATGTTTCTGGGAAACAGAGACTATCTCAAAGACGATTTTTACACCGCTGTCAGAAATCTGGGCCTTGCCCACGTTATCGCCCTCTCCGGAATGCATCTGACGGTTATCTGCGCAATGCTTGGTATCTTTCTTTCAAATATCGGAGCACGCGCCGGCAGACTGTGCACCATTTTTATTGTTGCGCTTTACATTATCCTGACAGGATTTTTTGCATCTATCGTGAGAGCAGGTATTATGCTCACCTGCTATAATCTTTTAACATATTCGGGGCGGTCCACCGATCAGCCTACAAATCTTGGAATCTCTGCCATTCTGATAGTTCTCTTCGATCCTTTTTCCATTTGCGATCTGGGATTTCAATTATCCGTTGCCGCAATGCTTGGCGTTTTTGCAACGCTGAAAATTATGGGCGGAGATATCGCCTTTGACGACGCCAAAACAAAAACCATAAAAGCACTCATACTGCCTGTTGCAATGAGCTTTATCTCCATGGCGTTCACTATGATACCCGTTGTCATCTATTTCGGCTACATAACGCCTGCCGCTATAATCGCAACAGTTCCTTTTGCCTGGTTTGGCGACCTTATTCTCTGGATGTCGCCCATTGTTCTGCTTTTTGGCGGCATTCCTTTTATAGGGAACATCATTTGCACACTGTGTTCTTATCCCTGCATCGCATTTGACAGATTTGCGCTTATGTTCGGTTCTTCAAGCAGAATAACCGTTGAAGTTTCCGAAGATTGGCACATATGCCTTGCCTTTTTATTTTCCCTAACGTTTATGCTGATCTTCGTGCTTGACAGCAAAAAAGCGCGCAAAATAACACTTGGGATATCCATGTCTTTCCTCGGAGCTTTTATAATATGCTCGGTATATCTGGGATGGAAACAGTTCAACAGCGTTATATCCGTGCCCATTTGCACAAATTCGGGAGAAGCCATAGTTGTAAATCATCGCAACGATTGCATAGCCGTTGACATCTCAAACGGCTCAAGCACCGTTTATACACTCATCTCCTATACAGCCCGTGACTTGAAAAGTCAAGATATTGACTGCCTGATCATCACAAATCCCCACTATTCCCACGCAAAATATCTCAACAAGCTGACAAACGGGACCAAGGTAAACACTGTTTATATGCCCGACGAAGAGGATTCTTATATGGTTGCCAAGGAAATGCCCGAAGGCGTGGAAATCAAATACTACCTGCAGGGCAAAGAATTCAAAACGGAAGGATTCTCTCTTTCAACCTACGAGGACGTTTATCTTTCACGTTCCGTTGTTCCGATCATACGGCTGAAAATAGAAAGCAATGACAAAGACTTAAGCTATATAGGCGCCGCCGCAAGCGAAGCTGAGATCCTGCCATATGAAAGCGACTATATATGGATCGGTGACTACGGACCAAAATATAAAGAACCGTTTGGTTTACCTTTTGCTGCAGAAAACGTGTTGCTTTCTCCCGATGCACAAATATTCTGCGATCACGAAAGCATCTCACCCAAAGACGGAGAATTTATTCTCTGCGAGCCTTGATTTTTATTAAATTATTAAAATAGTCATATAATTCTTGCAATTATAAAAAGCATATTGTATAATATATTATGTATAACGATATTTAGCGGAAGGGGATAATAAATGCCTATAAAAATACCGACAGCTCTGCCTGCAACAGAGGTTTTGCAGAGCGAAAATATTTTTGTTATAACCGAAACAAGAGCAATAACTCAGGATATCCGTCCGCTTAAAATAGCTGTTCTTAATCTGATGCCCACAAAAGTTGTTACAGAAACACAGCTGGCAAGACTGCTTGGCAATACACCGCTTCAGGTTGAATTGGAACTGCTTCATACAGCTTCCCACAAAGCTAAAAACACTTCGGAAGAACATATGATATCATTTTATCGTACTTTTGAAGACGTTAAGGACGAAAAATTTGACGGCCTTATAATAACAGGAGCTCCCGTTGAACATCTTGAGTTTGAAGACGTTGAATATTGGGACGAGCTTTGCAAAATTATGGAGTGGTCCAAAACTCACGTTACAAGCACGTTCCATATTTGCTGGGGCGCTCAGGCAGGACTTTATTACCACTACGGAATCAAAAAATTCCACCTTGACGAAAAGCTTTCCGGAGTTTATAAACACCGCAAAGATAAAGAAAACGCAATTTTGCTCCGCGGCTTTGACGACGAATTTATGGTTCCTCAGTCAAGACATACTTATACACGCCGTTGCGATATAGAAAACGAACCCAGACTGAAGATCCTTGCATCCGGAGAAGAATCCGGAGTTTATGCCGTTATGAACCACGGCGGAAGCCAGGTGTTTATAACAGGACATTCCGAATATGACCGCGACACTTTGAAAAGAGAATATCTCAGAGATAAAGCGGCAGGACTTAATCCGCATATTCCCGTTAATTATTTCCCCAACGACGATGATACGAAAAATCCCGTTGTTACCTGGAGAGGACATTCAAACCTCCTTTTCTCCAATTGGCTCAACTATTTCGTATATCAGACAACACCTTACGATATTAACCAGATCGGCTAAAATATAAAATCACAAAGGAGAGAGAAAAATGGCAGATTTTGCATACGACAAGACCCAGACTTTTAAAATTCCCAACGAGCGCGAGCGTACAACACGAGAGATCCTCAGCGCAGTATACTCAGCACTTCTTGAAAAGGGCTACGACCCCATCAACCAGATCGTTGGATATATTCTTTCAGAAGACCCCACATACATCACAAACCATAAAAATGCCCGCGCGCTTATTTGCCGCATCGACCGCGACGAACTGATGGGCAGCCTTGTTAAGAATTATCTCGGCATCAGATAAAACAAGATCCATTCTAAAGAACTCGGAGGAACGGAGTTTTGATAATATACAAACTGCCTGAATGCCGGGTGATAGAAAAACTTCCCGAAGGCTGCGCCTTGGCTTTGGGAAATTTCGACGGAGTTCACAGAGGGCATCAGAAGCTTTTTGAGCTTGCAGGCGAAAAAGGTCATAAAAAAGCTGCGTGGACTTTCACAACGCTGGCAAAGCCCGGCCTTGTTGTGCCCTATCTTACAGATATGAAGGCAAAGCTTGCGCTTTTCAAGGATTACGGCCTGGACTATGCCGTTTTTGAAGAGTTTGAATCTGTAAGAGAACTTGATTATATCAGCTTTGCCCAGAAATATCTTGTGGAAAAGTTTTCTCCTGCAAGAGTTGTTTGCGGATTTAATTTCCGTTTTGGGTATAAAGGCGTGGGAGACGCGGAAACGCTTCGCTCATTGCTTTCTGAAATAGGCGTTGACGTTGACGTTATGCAGCCCGTTTTCCGCCACAGCAAAACTGTTTCCTCCAGCGCGATCAGAGTTGCAGTTATGCTTGGAGATATGGACGGAGCTTTTGATCTTCTGGGGCACCCTTTTTCTGTTAATTTCCCTGTTTGCCATGGAAAAGAATTGGGCAGAACATTGGGCATCCCCACAATAAATCAGAATTTTCCCGAAGGACATATCGTACCCCGACACGGCATCTATGCATGCACCGCTGCAGTTGACGGAAAAATCTATATAGCAGTTACAAACGTGGGAACACGCCCCACCGTTTCCGGAAATTACGTTAACTGCGAAACACATATTATCAATTATGCCGGAGACCTTTACGGCAGAGAAGTCAAAATAGATTTCTACGGATATTTAAGAGACGAAATGCGCTTTGGCTCTGTTGACGAGCTTGCTTTGCAGATAAAAGCAGATATAGAAAGCGCAAAAGATTTCTTTGCCCGACTATACGGCGGATAAAAAATATATACCGGCGCAGCGCAAAACGTGCTGCGCTTTCATATAAAGAAAGGATCAATAAAAATGAAACGCACAGTTTCGTTCATTCTTTGCCTTGCAACCCTGCTTTCAACTATGGCAATAATGGCAATGCCCTCTGCCGCAATCGAAGAGCCCGTTATAAATAATATCGGCGGAGCTCTCGTTTATAACGTTGAAAACGAAAAAACTGTTTATAAATATAAAGCTGAAGATAAAATCTTTCCTACGTCCACAGTTAAAATAATGACAGGTATTCTTGCAGTTGAAGCCCTGGGCGACAGACTTGAAGAAAAAATAACCGTTACAAATGAAATGATATCAAGAGTTTCGGGAAATAATATAAAGCTGGAAGCCGGAGATATTGTAACTGTGAAGGATATGATCTGGACACTTCTCGTTAACGGAGCAAACGACAGCGCATACGTGCTTGCATACACAGTGTCGGGCAGCGTTGAAAAATTCGTTACCCGAATGAATACAAGAGCAAAAGAGCTGGGCGCGATACATACAAACTACGTGAACCCCACAGGTATGCACGATGAAAATATGTATACAACCGTGGAAGACACAGCAATCATCGCCCGCCATGCATACACACTACCTCTGTTTATGGAGTGCAGCTCCTCAATGAAATATTCGATGGAATCCTTCAACCATACGGTTCATAACAGAAACTGCCTGCTCACAGTTTATTATGATAAGAATTATTTCGACTCACAGGCGCGCGGAATGAACGCAGGTTCAACACCTCAGGGCGGACATAGCGTTGTTACCACAGCCACAAACGGAGAACTTTCTTATATAATCATCGTCATGGGCGGACAAACCGTTGAAGGAACCATATATTCCTATACAACCGCATCTCAGCTTATCGACTGGGCATTTGCATCATTCAACTATATAGAGGTGCTCTCTCCCAATCAGATAATATGCGATATTCCCGTAACGCTGTCATCCGTGACAGATATGGTAAACCTTGTTGCGGAAGACACACTCAATATCTACCTTCCTGCAGACGTTGACCCCGAAACAGCAATAGAACTGAGCTACGTTACGTATACGGAGGAGCTACAGGCACCTGTTACAAAGGGACAGGTGTGCGGAAGCGTTACCGCCATATATAACGGTGAGATCCTCGGCACGTCGGATATGATAACCACAGCAGACGTTGCACGAAGCGAGCTTCTCTATACTTTCTATAAAATAGAACAGTTTTCGAAAAGCAAATTTTTCATAGCAACGATCGTTTCCGCAGTGATATTCACAGTTATCTATATATTCGGAAACGCATACCTTCGCGCAAGAAGACCTAAACGCCGCAGATATTAATCGCAAATTAAAACCAGCTGAAGAGGCACACTCCGTAAGGAAGTGTGCCTCAGTTATATTCGCCTAAAGGCGAGTTATATTGCTTCGCAGTTATATGATGCTTCGCATCGTGATATTGTCCATCGGACAGTTTTTTGAGCGAATATAATAACACTGAAACCGCAAGGTTTCAATATCACTTTGCTGATAGGCAAAATATCACTGTGAGACCTGTCTCACAATAGCACTTAATCGTTCTTATCTTTGAGATAGGTTGTTTTTAAAGTATGTAACCCACTATGACACTTTCAAACAGAAAGTGTCTGTTTTATTTTAAAATGAAATTGGAAGATAAACGTAATCTAACTCCCCTTGGGGAAGGCTTTTTGCTGTAATCGCTCACTTTTTTGGCAGTAATAACCAAAATCATCAGGTAAAGTTTGGTTTGTGAAATGCCCCCCGCAGTTGAATGGAGATTTGAAAAATAGTATAATAAATATATAAAATATCAAGTTAGCTTGGAGGAAACAAAATGAAAAAATTGTTTTACGCAATTTTCGTATCATTAATGATAATTGCAATATTTCCTGCTATGCATTCTTCTGCCATAACGGCTGAGGATAGCTTGCAGTATCTTACGTATGAAATAGCAGATGGTGAAGTTACAATAACCGATTGTGATGAAAGTATAACTGAAATTGTTATCCCCGATACTATCAAGGGTTATCCTATAACAAGTATTGGTAATTCTGCATTCTCTGAGTGCTCAAGTTTAACGTCAATAAATATTCCTGATAGTGTAACAAGTATTGGTAATGATGCATTTTATTATTGCCGCAAGTTAACATCAATAGATATACCTGAAGGGGTAACAAGTATTGGTGATTCTGCATTTGCACTTTGCTCAAGTTTAACATCAATAAATATACCTGAAGGGGTAACAAGTATTGGTAATTCTGCATTCTATTATTGCTACAATTTAAAATCAATAAGTATACCTGAAGGGGTAACTAGTATTGGTGATTCTGCATTCTATAAGTGCTCAAGTTTAACATCAATAAATATTCCTGAAGGGGTAACAAGTATTGGTGATTCTGCATTCTATTATTGCTACTATTTAACATCAATAAATATTCCTGAAGGGGTAACCAGCATTGGTAATTCTGCATTCTATAATTGCTCAAGTTTAACATCAATAAATATTCCTGAAGGGGTAACTAGTATTGGTGATTCTGCATTCTCTGATTGCTCAAGTTTATCAATAGTATATTATTCAGGAACTGCAAACGATTGGGATAATATAGATATTACTGAAAATGGCAACTCCTGTTTACTAAATGCTGATATTGTATTTGACAGCTTATCATACCTTACATATATAACTTATGTAATCGAAGAAAGTGAAGTTACAATAACAGGTTGCGATACAAGAGCAGCTGAAATTGCTATCCCCGATACTATCGAGGGCTATCCTGTTACGAGTATTGGTGATTCTGCATTCTATGAGTGCTCAAGATTAACATCAATAAATATTCCTGAAGGGCTAACCAGCATTGGTGATTCTGCATTCTATAAGTGCTCAAAATTAACATCAATAACTATACCTGAAGGGGTAACTAGCATTGGTGATTCTGCATTCTATAAGTGCTCAAGCTTAACATCAATAAATATACCAGATGGTGTAACAAGTATTGGTGATTCTGCATTCTATGATTGTTCAAAATTAACATCAATAACTATACCTGAAGGGGTAACAAGTATTGGTAATTCTACTTTCTATTGGTGCTACAATTTAACATCAATAAATATTCCTGAAGGGGTAACTAGGATTGGTTATGATGCATTCTTAGGTTGCTCAAGTTTAACATCAATAAATATCCCCGGCAGTGTAACAAATATTGGTAGTGATGTATTCAGATGGTGTGAAAATTTAACATCAGTTAATATATCTGAAGGGGTAACTAGTATTAGTGGTTCTGCATTTCATGGATGCTCAAGTTTAACGTCAATAAATATTCCTGAAGGGGTAACTGAAATTGGTGTGGCTGCATTCTGTGATTGCACAAGCTTAACGTCAATACATATACCTAAAAGTGTAACAAATATTTATAATCAAGCATTCGAAGGTTGCTCAAACTTAACAACAGTATATTATTCAGGATCTGCAGAAGAATGGGATAGTATAAATATTTCAGAGTACTACAATTCTTATTTAATAAACGCTAATATTATATTTGATAGCTTATTATACCTTACATATGAAATAGCAGACGGTGAAGCTACAATAACAGGCTGCGATACAAGCGCAATTGAAATTGTTATCCCCAACACTATTGA
>JAFXGC010000189.1 GCA_017513325.1 Clostridia bacterium | reverse complement strand
TATTTTCTTCATTATAACATGGGCATACAAGTGAAAGTTTCATTTTATATCCTTATTAAAAAAATATATAGTTATTATATACTATATTGCTTCAAAAGTCAAACTTTTAGTTAGCTCTCAACAAACTATTGAAAAATATACAGATTAAAGTTAAAATGTATTTAATAACAGGAGGTTGATTATGAAGGTATCTCATTTTTGCATAAAGGGAGCTTTATATAGTATAAGTTGTGTTGCATACGAGCCCGAAAATAAGAAAGCTGAATTCTCAATAGTTTGTCTGCATGGATTTGGTGGAGATAAGGAAAGCTCAGCCATAAATCTGTTAGCTCACAGAATAACGGATAATGGAGGCGCTGTTGTGGCATTTGATTTTGCATCTCACGGAGAAAGCGAAACAAGTGATGAAATGCTTACGGTGGAAAACTGTGTCAATGATACGAAAACCGTTTATGCATATGCCAAAAATAGATATGAAAAAGCAGATTTCTTTGCAACGAGCTTTGGAGCGTATATTTTAGTAAATTTGCTGAAAAGTGTTGATTTTAAAGGAGTTAAGGCTGTTTTAAGATCACCTGCCGTTAAAATGGAAAACACTTTTTTGGATCCTATATGTAATTTGACATCTGCCGAACTTAAAAGGAAAGGCAATGTTGAATGCGGATTTGAAAGAACAATGAAATTAGGCTACAGTTTTTGGGAGGATCTTAAAAAACATAGTGTATTTGATGCCGAATTCGATAATGATACGCTGATGATATACGGTGATCGTGACGATGTAGTTTCTCCTGTGGATATGGAAGTCTTTGCAGCAAAAAGATCAAATATTAAAGCAAAGGTTATAAAAGGAGCTGATCACAGGTTTAAAGGTAAAGGTCAGTTGAAAGAGGCAATTGAATCGGCCGCTGAGTTTTTATTGTTATAAATAAAAATCTTGCAAAGGATTTTTCCCTTGCAAGATTTTTCGTTTTTATTATAGGAATAGCAAACAGCCTTGATTTTTAAACTGTTCAATTTTTTGATCGAAATATTCTCCGGATATTTTGAATCGTTTGCACATACATTCTTTGCACCAATATTCAGTTGCGGCTCTGTGAATGAATTTTTTAGTTGCTCCTATTTCGATTTTGTCCAGGGGCTCTTTGCCACATTGGCAACACTTGCTCACTGAATGTCAACCACCTTGCAGCGATAGATCAGGCAGCCACAGGGAGGAACTCCGCGGTTGATGGCAGCATTTTTAACGATCTCTTCTTCCTCGCCGGTCCAAAGGTTGATCATCTTAATGGTTTTACCTGTTGTCATAGGAAGCGAAAGCTCATCGATTGTCATACGGATGCCGCCTTCTTTTTCTTCGTTGACATTGAACATAGCTAGAATAATATCACCGTCGGAAAGGAATTTTGCGTAAACATAGTCGTCCTCTGTTGTAAGAAGGGGTCTCATTCTGAATGGCTGGCGGCAGGCAGGGTCCTGGCAGATCTTAATAAGTTCTTTGTTAAGAAGGATATTTCTTTCAGCTTCGGAAATCTTTCTGATGTCACAGCCGATCATAAGAGGGGACCCGAAGAAGCACCAAGCGCTGAAATGAAGCTTGTACTGATCATATGTGCAGCCTCCGAGACCAACGTTGCCTTCTCCATTCATTCCGACGATAAGCATATCCATATCGTTGAAACAGCCAACGCCGTTGTATGCGTGGATAGGCTCCTGAACTTTGATGAGGTTCTTGATTGAATCCCAGTTGTCAAAAATATCGGTTGTAGAGCGCCACATAGAAGAAGCAGTTGTCTTAACCCATTCGTGGGTCTGATCAACGCCCCATGTGCAGCAGCTGAGCAGAATATCGCGTCCACAGTTTTCAAGGGCGAGGCCCATTCTGCGATAGAGATATTCACCGGCAATTATTCTGGAGTTGAAGCAGTAGTCGTATTTGAGGAGGTCAACTTCCCATTCGGCGAAAGTAGCAGCATCAATAAACTCATGATCCATACTACCGGGATAACCTGCGCAAGTGAGCATACCGGCGCAGCTGTACATGCCGAATTTAAGACCTTTGGAGTGAATATAATCCGCAACGTATTTCATTCCGTGAGGGAATTTTTTAGGATCGGGAACAAGGCGACCGTTTGCATCACGTTCTCTGAGGGACCAGCAGTCGTCTATAACGACGTATTCGTATCCGGCGTCAAGATAACCATCTTCAACCATGCGGTCGGCAATTTCAAATATAAGCTCTTCGCTGATATTTGCGCCGAAAGTGTTCCATGAATTCCAACCCATAGGAGGTGTCAGCTTAACCATAATAAATCTCCGTTGATATAAATTTTATAGTTTAATTATAACTCTAAGAATAAGCTTTGTAAATAATAACATATTGATTTTAGTTGTAGTTTTTTGCTGTAATATGTATGTGATTTTCCACAAAAATTCAAAAAGGTCCCAAAAAAGATTGACATATGACACAAAATATTGCATAATAAATATATATAAACACAAATTGGAGGCTAATAACCATGAAAAAGTTTGCAAGGCTTTTAGCTCTTGTGATTGCTTGTATAAGTGTTTTGACTATGGCTGCTTGTTCTCAGGAGGACGATAGCGAGGTATACGTTATTTATTCTGATAAGAACTATGCTCCTTTTGAATTTTACGATAAAGATTCAGAGGCTTATATTGGTATAGACATGGATCTTCTCGCAGCGATCGCTGAGGATCAAGGCTTTAAGTATGAAGTGAAGAATGATACATTCAATGCGGCGCAGGGAGCTGTGCAGGCAGGACAGGCAGATGCAATGATCGCCGGGATGACAATAACAGAAAAGAGAAAAGCAACTTTTGATTTCTCAGATGGCTATTTTGAAGATGGTATAGTTCTCGTAGTAGGCAAGGAATCCGAATTTAAATCACTTGAGGACCTCAGTGGGCAGGTAGTTGCCGCAAAGCAGGGAACAACAGGAACCACATATGCTGAGAGTATAAAGGATCAGTATGGTTTCACCTTGACATATTTTGAAGATTCCCGTTCTATGTATGATGCGGTAATAGCAGGAAGCGCGGCAGCTTGCTTCGAAGATTTCGCAGTTGTTGGTTGGGGCATCAAAAACGATAATCTTTCCCTTGAAATTATTGGAAACGTTGTTAATCCCGGTTTCTATGGATTTGCAGTTAAAAAAGGTCACAATTCAGAACTCTTAGAAATGTTCAATGAGGGTCTGAAAAATATAAAGGCAAACGGAAAATACGAAGAGATACTTGCAAGATACGGTTGCTGACAAAAAAATAAAGATAAAAACAGCCTTGCTTTAAAGGCTGTTTTCTTTTGTGTAATTAAAAGTATAAAAACACTTGCTTTTTTTACAGCTATCTGCTATAATACTTATGATTGATATAGTTCGTTTAATAGCATAGTGTTTAAGGCATAGTGTGTCGGTAAAAAAGAAAAGACCTGCATTATGTCTTGTTGGCGCGACTTCAGGTTATAAAAAATATTAAGAAAAGAATTATAGGATTTTGATATGGGTTATATAATAGCAGCAATCGGAATACTGTTCACCATATGTTTTTCATATCAGTTTTTCTATGTTTTGGTAGGATTGTTCAAGAAACCGGTGATTTTTGAGGAAGGAAAGCCCCATAGGTTTGCGGTTATAACATCTGCCAGAAACGAGGCTGATGTAATCGAAAATCTGCTTAACAGTATAAATGCTCAAACTTATCCTAAAGAACTGATGGATGTGTACGTAATAGCAGATAACTGTGACGATAATACAGCAGAGATCAGCCGCAAGTGCGGAGCGATAGTATATGAGCGCTTCAATAAAAAACAGATAGGCAAGGGATATGCCCTTGATTTCCTCTTTGGCGAGATACATAAAAAGCTTGGTGAGGATTATTACGACGGATATTTTGTTTTTGATTCGGATAATCTTCTTGAACCTGATTTTATAGAGCAGATGAATAAAACTTTTTCTGCAGGATATAAGGTTGTAACAAGCTACAGAAACTCCAAAAACTACGGAACCAACTGGATATCTTCAGGATACGCTCTTTGGTTTCTCAGAGAGGCAAAGTATCTCAGCAATGCCAGAATGATTCTGGGCACAAGCTGTGCTATTTCCGGAACAGGCTTCCTTATTCACCGTGATATGCTTAAAAAGCGAAACGGTTGGAAGTATTTCCTTCTCACAGAAGATATTGAGTTTTCAATTGCAAATATAATTGACGGTGAAAAGATCGGCTATTGCCATAATGCAATCCTTTACGATGAACAGCCTGAAACCTTTAAGCAGTCATGGAATCAGCGTCTGCGCTGGGCAAAAGGATTCCTGCAGGTGTTCGGAAAATACGGCAAGCGTCTGATGAAGGGAATTTTCGTAAATAAGAATAAGTTCTCCTGCTATGACCTTTCCGTGACGATCTTCCCGCTCATTTTCCTGACAATGCTCACGTTTTTGCTCTATATAGCAATGATAGTTAAGTCAATTGTTACAGGTGATGGTGCACTGTGGGCAGAGGTTTTGGGAGCTGTGGAGGCGGTTGCAGGAGCATACGGAACGTTCTTCCTGATGGGTCTTGTAACAGTAATAACAGAGTGGAACTACATAAACTGTACAACACCCAGAAAGATCATCTCCCTGTTCACATTCCCCATATATATGTTTACATGGATTCCTATCGGTATAGTGGCTCTCTTTAAAAAAGTTGAGTGGACACCTATCAAGCATTCTGTTAATAAGAATGTTAATGATATGAAGATCAAAAAGTAAAGTAATAAAGCCTTCTCTGACGGAGAAGGCTTTGTTTTTTCCTTTTCTTATTTTTCTTTGATTTTTGTTGATTTGCAGAGAATAATATGATATAATAATCCATATTTATTTTTTGAAGACTGGCGGTGTATTTTAATGACACATATAGCTATAATCGGTTTTGGCGTTGTTGGCGGCGGAATCACTGAGGTTATTCGTCTTAATAAAAAGGCGATCCTCCGTGCAACAGGCGACGAAATCAATGTTAAATATATTTTAGATTTGAGAGATTTTCCCGATTCTCCGTATGCTGACAGAGTTGTTCACGACTTTTCTGTTATTCTTAACGACCCTGAGGTTAAGATCGTTTGCGAAACAATGGGCGGTGTGAATCCTGCTTTTGATTATTCCATGCAGGCTCTTAGAGCGGGAAAAAGCGTTGTAACTTCCAATAAGGAGCTTGTTGCAAACCGTGGTGTTGAGCTTATGGCAGAAGCTAAGAAAAACGGTGTTTCTTATATGTTTGAGGCAAGCGCAGGCGGCGGTATTCCCGAAATAAGAAGCCTTCGCACAAGCTTTGGCGGAGACACAGTTTCCGAAATTGACGGTATTCTCAACGGAACAACAAACTATATCCTCACAAAAATGAAAAACGAGGGCGCAGATTTTGCCGACGTTTTAAAAGAAGCTCAGAAGCTTGGATATGCTGAAGCTAATCCTGCAGCTGACGTTGACGGCATCGACGCTCAGAGAAAGATAGTTATCCTCACAGCTATCGTAACAAATCAGCTTGCATCCTGTGATAAGGTATATACAGAAACAATGACCAAGATCACACCTGCTGATATGGATGCAGCAGCTCGCTGGGGCGGCACAGTAAAGCTTCTCGGCAGCTCAAGAATAGACCACGAAAATGGTAAGGCAGCAATTTATGTTTGTCCCACATTTGTGCCAAATTCCTGCCCCATTGCTCACGTTGACGATGTTTATAATGGTATCAGAGTAAACAGCCCTGTCACAAATGACTATATGCTTTACGGCAGAGGCGCAGGCAGAATGCCCACAGCAGGCGCTGTTGTTTCTGATGTTGTTTCCATTCTCTCAGGAGTTGGCGCAAAGGAACTTGCGATGGATTGGGAACACGCCGAGGACGATTTCGTATTGCCTTTTGGAGATATAAGCTTCGCATATTATGTTCGTATCAGCACAGATTCTGTTGACGAAACTCTTGAAAAGGCTCGCCTTGTATTTGGCGAAATTGAAGTTCTTGCAGGCTCACCAGCAGGCTGTGTTGAATTTATCACAGCAAAAATAGCAGAGAAGGACGCAAATGCAGCATTCGAGGGCGGTGCTCTCGGTGAAGTACAGTCAAGAATAAGACTTATGTAATAAAAACGGAGAATCCGAAAGGATTCTCCGTTTTCTCGTTTTATAGAAACAACTCTCGCAAAACGATAGTCAGGGTAACGCAACGGTTGATTGTGAGAGAATAGGTGCTTTGATATAATTATATTATAAAAACATAGGGGGAACACGATGAAGAAGGAAAAAAAGAAAGTAAATCTGCGGAAAAGCCTGCAAAACGCATTTTTCTCAGTTTCAGAGCTTTTTCGGTTCAATAAGCGGTTTGTTATTGCCAATTTCATAATAGTTATAGGCCTTCATCTGATGTATGCATTTGAGTCCACCTATTATGTAAAGTGGCTTATTGAAGCAATAAGCAGCAAAGGACATTTCGAAAAAATAGTATTTGTGGTTTGTCTTTTTGTGGGAGTGAGATTTCTTGCGGATTGTATTGATTGGATCTATTATTGCTATGAATCGGACATAGTTTTCAGCCGCTTTGCTCAGTATTTCAACAAAAAGATATTCAAAAAAGCGGGCAACGTTGAGCTTGCCTGTTATGAGGATGCGGAATTTTATAATAAATACACAATGGCGCTTGATTCAACGTCAAACAGAATGATAAACGTTTGCGGTCATACAGCAAATATGAGTGGGACACTTATAAGAGTTATTGTTTTGCTGGCGGTGATGATATCAATTGATCCCGGTGTGTCGGCATTTCTTGTATTTCCGCTTATGGGTAATTTTATTTTCGGCAGATGGCTGAATAATATTGAACAAAAACGATATAAGTCAATCGCCAAAGATAACAGAGTTATAGACTATGTGCTGAGAGTGCTCCATTTACAGCAGTTTGCAAAGGAGATAAGACTGACGGGTATTTTCTCTTTGATGCAGAAAAAGCACTTTAAAGCCGTTGATAATATTTGCTCTCAGTATGACAAGTATGCTTTTAGAGCAGGAAGCGTTTATTGGATGAAAACAATGCTGACCTTCACATTCACTTTTGAGGGTATTCTCGCATATTGCAGCTACAGGGCGCTTGTCAGCGGAACGATTGATCTTGCTGAAATGACTATTATGACAAGCGTTATGACCTCAGCTGCGTGGGGCATCATATATCTGTTCAATGCAATGATGGAAATCCATCGCGAAAGCGTTTATATACAAAATGCCCGCGATTTCCTCGCCTATGAAGAAAAGATTCCTGAGAATGCCGAGGGCATTGTCGCGCCTGATGAAATCGAGAGCATAGAGTTTAAAAACGTATGCTTTACATATAAAGGAGAGAGTAGCCCCACACTGAATAATATTTCATTTAAGCTTGAAAAGGGAACAACTGCCGCGCTTGTAGGACATAACGGCGCAGGGAAAACCACTCTTGTCAAGCTGCTGTTGAGACTTTACGATGCGGACAGTGGAGAAATACTGCTCAACGGGATCAATATAAAGGAATATGAGGTTACCTCATACAGAAAGCTTTTTTCAGCCGCTTTTCAAGATTATCAGGTGATTGCAATGAGCGTGCTTGATAATATAGTTATGGGTGTTGATGTTCCCGATTGCGAAGCCAAATCAGAAGAAGTTCTTCACAAGGTTGGCTTATGGGATAAGGTGTCAAGCCTTGAAAACGGTATACATACAACCATGACAAGGGAATTTGACGATCACGGTGCAGTCCTTTCGGGAGGTCAGAGCCAGAAGCTTGCAGTCGCAAGAGCATTGATGCAAGATGGCAAATGTATGGTTTTTGACGAGCCATCCAGCGCCCTTGATCCCATTGCTGAATATGATCTTTTCAAAACCATAGTTGAAGAAACTGAAGGTAAAACAACGGTTATTATATCTCATCGTCTTTCATCGGTTAAGGAGGCAGATATCATATATATGCTTGAAAAGGGAGAGCTAGTTGAAAGAGGAACTCATAAGGAGCTGATGGATATGGGTGGAATTTATTATAATATGTATATTCATCAGGCAAACAGCTATATGGCGAAATGCGGAGAGGAGGCAGGCGAAAATTGAAAAAGGGCAAACTTGTTATGGAAAAAGCGCCACAGCTTTCTCCCAAAAAACTGCTATTGCATAATTGGTATTTAACAAAACTGATGTTTTCTGCAGCTCCCCTTGGCTTTTTTCTCTATTTTCTTGAGCAGTTCAGAGTAAATGCGTTTATTTTTGTTGAGCATACTCTTATGATACGTGCGGTTCTTGAATGCATTGAATACGGCAAAAGCTTCCGCGATGCAATAATTCCCGTTATAACGGTTGCGGTGCTTTTAATAGTAACGAGTATCCTCGGGTCCATCGTAGGTCAATGGCAACTTCCCAAAGCCAAACTGAAGGCTCAGACGAAGATGAAAAATATGATCTTTGAAAGAGCAAAGGATGTTGATCTTAAATATTTTGACGACCCCGAGTATTATAATGATTTTATTTTAACGGTTGAAAAAATAGGCGGAATAGTTGACTATATATTTGATATAGCAGGCGTTCTTGGGGGAGCGTTGGGAACCTTTGTCACAACGGGAGTATATTTTTTCACAGTCAGTACGCCCTCATTTTTTCTGATAGTACTTTCAACCATAGTACATCTTGCATTTATAATCAAGCGCAGTAAGATACATTACAGCAAATCTGTAACAAGTCAGAAATACAGCCGCAGAACAGCATATATAAAGCGACTGTTCTATTTTCAGGATTATGCAAAAGAGCTTCGCCTGAACAGCGCAGTGAAGGAGAGAGCCTTTGAGGACTATGACAAGGCTTATGACGGCCTGGTGGAAAATGAAAAGGCGCATAACAGAAAAGCTACCATAATTAGTTTGTGTGACCTTGGTATAGAAATGGTGCTCCTTGATGTAATTTTAGTTCTTGTTCTTGCGTATCAAGCGAACGTGCTGGGGCTTATCAGCTATGCAACCGTTATAGTTATGATAAACTCAACCTATAGCTTACGCCGCGCTTTCACCAATATTGTTTATAAGATCGCAACGTCATCGGAATACTGTATGTACGTGGAAAAATTCCGCAGCTTTCTCACTAAACAGCCTGAGATAGTGTCGGTCAAAGATCTTCCCGTTTCAGAGGAAGCCTGCACGCTGGAGTTGAGAAATGTTTCATTCAGATATAATGATTCTGAGGGAGACGTTATAAAAAACGTTTCGCTGAAGCTCAGCAGCAAGGAAAAAATAGCGCTTGTAGGTTATAACGGAGCAGGAAAAACCACGCTTATAAAGCTGATAATGAGATTATATGATCCGACGGAGGGTGTGATCCTGATGAACGGCGTGGATATAAAAGAATATGATGTTGAAGCCTATAGGCATCATATCGGAGTGGTTTTTCAAGATTTCAATCTGTATTCCGCAACGGTTGCGGAAAACGTTGTTATGGGAAATATTCCCGATAATAGCGATGATAAAATTCAGCTTGCTTTGAAGCATAGCGGCTTTGAGCAAAGACTAGAGGAGATGTCACTTGGAATAAACACTCAGCTGACGAAGGAGTTTGAAGAGGAGGGCGTCAATCTTTCAGGCGGAGAGAGCCAGAAGATAGCAATTTCACGAGCCTTTTATAAAAATTCCAATCTTATAATCCTTGATGAGCCGTCAAGTGCATTGGATCCAATAGCAGAATACAAATTCAATCGCTATATGGCGGAGGCGGCAAAGGATTGCACGGTTATATTCATTTCTCATAGGCTTTCCACAACTCGCCTTGCTGACAGAATAGTGTTTCTTGAAAACGGGTCCGTCTGTGAGGACGGAACTCACGATGAGCTTCTTCAGCTTTGCGGAAAGTATGCTGAAATGTGGCATACACAGGCTGATAAATATATTGCTTGAGGTTCTGAAAAATCTTGTTGTTGCAAAGCCGCATATAATGTGATAAAATAAATATAGAAAAAGAAAAGGAGTTGCGGCTATGAAAAAAGAAACAAAATTTGTTTGGCAGGATAGAAAGAGAATATTTTTCGGACTTCCCTGGAGCTTCACAAGATATTATCTCACAGACGATAAGCTTCTTATTGACACGGGCTTCTTTTCAAGAACTGAGGATGAAGTGCGTCTGTATAGAATAATGGATATGACATTGCGTCGTTCACTTTGGGAAAGGCTGTTCAATCTTGGCACTATCCATTGCTGTTCAGGCGATAAAAGTATGGGCGAATTTGATATAAAGCATATCAAAAATCCCAAGCTTATCAAAGAAATGCTTTCTGAAATGGTAGAAGAGAAGCGCCTTGAGCGCCGTGTTGGTATGAGAGAATTTATGGATGGCGACGCGGATGACGAGATAGTAGCTGACGAAAATGAGCATTGAATTAATTTAATAAACAAAAGCCACCGATTTCGGTGGCTTTTGTTGTGGAATTTATGACACAAACGATGGTTTGCCGTACAACTCGTAGGGGCGGATAGTATCCGCCAGTCTATAGCATAGACAAATATTTTAACGAAACAGATGTATGTTTACATTGGGACGGGAAGATGATATCTTCCCCTACAGGCGCAACCGTAAACGATAATTTATACTACCAAACAATTCGCATCATCAAATCTAATGTTTCCACGATTTCTATCGATTCCCATCAATAAATAACTACCGTTGAAAGAGCCTGTTTCTGCTCCTCTGTGGGCATTTTCAGCTTTCCGTTAGCTATAAGAGTTTTCATGCAATGGAGAATAAACCAACCGTCTGACGTGAAAAGGAACTGGAGACCAAACTTCTGCATTTTATGGAGATGAGAAGGCGTTGCTTCCATAACTGCTTCAATATAGGGCTTTTTGAGAGCTTCAAATTCGTCGCGATGCTTTTCTCTGATCTTCTCACCTATATCTGCAAGAGCCTTCCAAGCTTCGTCTCCGTGCACCCAAACACACTGAGTTGTTGCCCAGAAGCCGTTTTCGTTATCAAGGATTTTCATAAAGCCATGCTCCGCAAGAAACGCATATTCATCACAGCTCAGCTTATCTCCCTCAAACTCTCTCTTGAAAAGAGGAAGCGATCTGGTTGAATAATTGCCGTAGCCTAAGTCAACGCGATTTCCGGACCACTCTGTGTCTACCTGACACAAACCAATGTTATCTTTTTCGTTGAAGCATGGGCCGTTCCAGCTCTTTGTCATGCTTTCCCAATGTTTAGGAAGCTTAACGTCGTGGTCGATAACAGTTGCCATACTTATATTAAATCCACCGTCGGGGCGATAGGTTGCCGCTTCTTCAAACGTAACGGAATAATCCTCAACCTCGCCGTGATATCTTGTGGCAATGAACGGAATGAGCGACCACATAAGAAAGTTTTTATCTTTTTCAAAAACAGGCAATCCATTTTCAACGCCCACCATTCTGTTGTACGTAACAACGCTTTCATCGTCAATAAGCGGCGAATTTATAAGTGCATCATAAAGCTCGTTTGCAAAAACGTCGGCGGCTTTATCGTACATTTCATCCTGCAACTCAAAGAGCTCTGTTGTAGGCTCATCAAGGAGAATGTTGCAAAGATATTTATCTCCCTGCTTCAAAAGGAAGCCGTTATCATATAACGATTCTATTTCGCTTTCGATGTAAACAGGGGAAACTCCCATAAGATCAGCAATCTCATTAACTGTGAGTGCCTTCTTGTGAACTGCATATATAATATTCTGTGAAAGTGCGCTACTGCGTCTGAGAGAACCGATTCCTCTATTACCAACAGAACCGCTGATACTGCAAAAATCAAATTTTACGGGGTTAAATTTAAGTTCGTTATTTCTCATAATATCCATACCTTTCTTAAGTTCTTTCTTGGCTTCAAACAAATGCCATTTAACTGTGCCGACGGGAATATCAAGCTCGCGTGCAATCTCTGCCTGCTTTTTATTTTCGTAGTAATAGGCAATAACAATGCGTCTCTGCAACTTAGATAGATAAGCAATCTCGCTGTGAAGTTTGTCGCAGGTCTCGCGATGTATCATATCAGCGGAAAGATCAGCGGTCCCATCGGGGATTATCTCTGCAAACTCGTCAATAGAAACACCTATAACCTGCTTTGCGCTGTCACGATAATAATTGGAGAGAGTATTGTGCGCAATGGCCCAGATGAATTTGCCAAAGTCGTAAATATCATCTCTTGTAAGCAGCGCTCGATATGCTCTGAGAACTATCTCCTGAGAAAGGTCCTCAGCATCGGCTTCAGTTTTACAACGCTTCAGAGAAAAGCCATATATGGGCTTAAGATATTCAGTTACTATTTTTTCGGCATAGTTCTTATCCATTGTACTTGCTCCTTTGTAACTCTTTGAAAGCTTTCACCCATACAGACACTAAAAAAAATAAAAGGTTGGAACTTTTTAAAAAATTATATCATATTTTTTTATAATTTAAAAGACATTAATCACATAGGTGCAGTTTGAGCTGTAAATATATTTTAAAAAACATATTGAAAGTGATTTTTGCTTGTGTTATAATACAACCGTAATAAAGCTTTGCCGCCGGGTAAAGCGCAGCATTCGGTTATATCACCGTTAGGCCTTAGAAGGTGAGAATGATCGGGTGTTTTTTGTTTTTTTGAGGTATATATGAGATTTTCTAATCCTTTTAGCGAGCTTGACCGTTTTGAGTGGATACTTTGGATATCATCAATAATCACAATAGCAGCATCGTTTCTTATTGGAGGCGGAGGTAATTATCTCACTCTCGTTGCCTCCCTAATTGGAGCAACCGCACTTATATTCGTAGCAAAGGGACGCGTTTTCGGGCAGGTGATGACGGTTGTGTTTGCGCTTTTCTATGCTGTTATTTCTCTGCATTTCAGATACTACGGCGAAATGATAACCTATCTGTTTATGACCTCGCCTATGGCAATATGGGCGGCAGTCGAGTGGCTGAAAAACCCCTACGAACATGGAAACGGCGAAGTAAAAGTGGCGCATCTGACAAAAGGCAAGATCATTGTTATGTCTGTTTCATGTGCCGTTGTAACATTTGCTTTTTATTTCATATTAAAATATCTCGGCACAGGTAGTTTGTTTCTCAGTACGGTTTCTATTGCAACCAGCTTTCTCGCTTGTGCGCTCACGCTGCTGCGCAGTCCGTATTATGCACTGGGATATAGCGCAAACGATGTGGTGCTCATATTGCTTTGGATAATCGCATCAGCGAGTGATATAACCTATCTTCCTATGGTTATATGTTTCATTATTTTTCTTGCAAATGACCTGTATGGTTTTTACAATTGGAGAAGAATGAGAAAAGCTCAGAGTTGACAATGATATTCTGTTAAAGTATAATTATTATCAATCTTATTAATAAAACATTCGGAGTAAAATATGTTTCGCAAAATGAGAAGATGGAAACAGGAGTTTCCGATAGAAGAAAGTTATGAAATTTTAAAGCAGGGCAGCTACGGCACTCTCGCGCTGCAAGGCGATGAAGGATATCCTTATGCTGTGCCGATGGCATATGCTTTTGATGGAGAAAAAATATATTTCCACAGTGCTGCGTCAGGTCATAAAATAGATGCCATAAATCGTGACAGTAAAGCTTCTTTCTGTGTAGTATGGGAAAACACAAATATTCCCGAAAAGCTTTCAACTGCATATAAAAGCGTTATAGTTTTTGGAAATGTATCAATAGTAGAAGAGCCTGAGGAAAAAAGATATGCCATTGAAGCTATAGGTAGAAAATATTCTCCCGGCTATGAAGAACTTGCTGCAAAGAGCATTGACCGTGATTTTAATTTTCTTCGCATCATAGCTCTCACCCCCGAGCATATCACAGGTAAAGAGGCTATGGAATTTGCTAAGATGAGATAAAAAGAAGGCACCAACCGTAAAAGGAAGGTGCCTTTGCTATTGCAAACAGCCTTCTCCTTGAGGAGAAGGTGTCAGCCATTGGCTGACGGATGAGGTGTTGTTTATAATGTTTGACTTTCGTTTTCAGGGTGTTGCAATTTGCCTATGTTGGACATTTCTTCTTTTGCCTTTTTGAAGTTTGTAACTCCGTAAAACGAATAGTTATTACTAAGTGAAAGCATTTCGTCTTTCAAGGGGGTTTCCGAAATAATTTCGGCATAAGGAGTGGCCATAAGAGTTATTCGCCCCACATTGAAAATCTTTTCAATGGGATTTTGAGAAAAGGATATGTTACGCAAATCTGAGAGCGTTATAAGAAATTTAAAATTTCCATCTCTTCTGCCTAAATTGTCGTATTTAATAAATGTGATGGTGCTACCAACTATGTCAAAGCTTTTTGGGTAATTGTGCTTAATTGCAAAGTAAATTAGAATATTTACTGCACTCAGTAGCCCCACGTTCCAGATTTCTGCTTGCTTCATAATTATAATTAAAGCTAAAGGCAGGGCGAATAATATTCCGTGCAGGACTAGAAACGAACATAGATAGGCTTTGTTGTAGAACAGAAAAAATCGGTTAAGCTTGATTTTCATATATATCACCTCGTTTTCACCTATTATATCACGATTGTTTACTAATGGAAACAGTTAATGGAAAATTAAATATAATGCACTTGAATATCTTCTTTTATATATCTACAATATATGTAGAATTATGAAAGAAGGTATTTTTGTTTATGGGACCAAGATTCGGGCCTCCTTCATCAGAAATAAATGATCGCCTTAAAGCGCCTAAGCCTAAATCACTTCGCGAGGTGCCTTCGTATCTGAAAAAGACCGTTGGCGGCACAATGTACAGACTTTTGTACATTTTTAAACTGGTTTGGGAAACTCAGCCGCTGCTTTTAATATTTATGATGTTTATGACGGTGTACAACGGCGTTATGCCCCTTGTAGGAACGCTCATTTCTGCGCATTTGCTTGAAAGCGTGGTAAAGAGTTTTTCTCAAGAAGTTGATCTGATTGTGCCCCTTGTTCTTCAGTTTGGCTATCTGTTTCTCAACACATTAACCAACAGCCTCTCGGGTATGATAACGCAGATCGCGGGCGAAAGAGTTACAAACCACGTTAAAGTGAAAATAATGAATAAGGCGAAAACAGTAGATCTGGCTTCCTTTGATATGCCCGATTTTTATGAGCGATTGGAAAATGCCAATCGCGAGGCTGGAATGCGTCCTGTTCATATTCTCAGATCTTCCTTTGAGCTTGTTTCAAAAATCATTTCAATGGTCAGCTATTTTGCCGTCCTTGTTGTGATCCTGAAAACTCTCCCTGCATATAGCATTTTATTCTTCATTATATTTATAGCTCTCACGGTAGCAAGCGCAGCGGTGTCTTTCCATTTCCGCCGAAAGAATTTCAACTATATGTTTCATCACTCCAAGGACAGACGCAAGATGAACTATTACAGCGATCTTCTTGTAAATCGTGATATGATAAAAGAAGTTCGTCTTTTCGATCTGTCTGATTTGCTTATTGGCAAATATAACGATGTGTTTGCAGGCTATTTCAAGGGAATAAAAAAGCTCATCTGGCAGGAAGGCGCGTGGAATTTGCTGCTTTCTCTTGCAACTGCAGTTATGAATGGCGTGCTTTTTTATATGATAGCGATCAATGTCAGTCAGATAGCAGACTATTCTGTGTATACAGGTGCGCTTAATTCCATCTCGGGTGCTCTTTCTGCTATAATTTCCGTAACGTCAAGTATATATGAAGGCTCGCTCTTTATAGATAATATGATTTTGTTTATGAAAGAGAAGCAGACGGTGAAGCCGTCGATTGCAGAGCCTGCCATTCCCGAAGATCATAAAGGGCACACGATTGAGCTTCGTAACGTAACTTTCAGATATCCCGGCGCGGATCGCGATGTTATACATAATATGAATCTTACAATCAAGTCAGGTTCAACTGTAGCTCTCGTCGGACTTAACGGTGCGGGTAAAACAACGCTTATTAAGCTTATCACAAGATTGTACGATCCCACCTCGGGCGTTATCCTTCTTGATGGCAGAGATATCAGAGAGTATGATACCAAAGCTCTTTATAAGCTTTACGGCATCATCTTTCAGGATTTCGGCAAATATGCCGAAAGCGCAGGTGATAATATAGCATTTGGCGATATTGAGAGAGAAAAGACCGAGAAGGCTGTGGTTGACGCCGCAAGAAACTCGGGCGCTGATGAGTTTATCGAAAGAATGCCTGAAGGATATAACACACCCCTCACACGCTATTTCGAAAAGGACGGCACGGAGCTGTCAGTCGGTCAGTGGCAGAAATTGTCCGTTTCAAGAGCATTCTATTCCGATGCGGATATTCTCATTCTTGATGAACCCACCGCTTCTCTTGATGCTATCGCGGAACAGGAAATATATATGCAGTTTGACCGTTTGCGAGAGGGTAAAACCAGCGTGTTTGTTTCTCACAGACTTTCAAGCGCAACCATTGCGGATACAGTCGTGGTGCTTGAAAACGGCTCTGTAGCAGAGATAGGTACCCATGAGGAGCTTATGGCGCAGAAGGGTAAATACTATAAACTGTTTTCAACGCAGGCGGCACGATATCGGTCTAAGGGTGATATGCCGGAGAGGGAAGAGCCCCAAATGGAACGCCCTCATATACCGCCAATGCCTCACCATAACGGCAGACCGCCGATGGTGCCGAACAGCAAAAGGCCGCTAGGATTTGATAAATAATAAAAGGAGCTCGAAAGAGCTCCTTTTTGGTTGATTAAGGGGATAACATGTGATGCTGTGAAAAATACACAAAACCAACCGTATGAAATAGTATAACTTGTTAAAAAAGTAGAAGGCGAAAAAAGATAGAAAAAGATGTTGACAAAGGGAGAATGATTGGATATAATAGTCAAGCTGACAGCGAGAAGCTGTGGCGATCAAAACTGAAAAGCCTTGGGTTTGAGAGGAACGACAGGAGCAAGGTCGAAAACCTCAAAAAAACTTAAAAAACTTTAGAAAAAGTTCTTGACAAGGGAGAAAGGTTTTGATATAATAACAAAGCTGCACCTCAGGAGAGAGGCAGCGAAGCTCCTTGAAAATTGAACAACAATGACAAAATGTAAAAGACTCCGAAAATTCTTTTGAATTTAAAAAATGAGCTCTTAAAAGTAAGTAGAGC
>JAFXGC010000188.1 GCA_017513325.1 Clostridia bacterium | reverse complement strand
GCTGTTATAGGCTTGGGGCTGGTACTTATAATGATTTCCATCAGCGCTCACGTTGGCATAGCTGCGGCATTTTTTGAGTTTGTCAAAGAAGAAAAACAGCTCCGATCCATTCTTTCTGAAAATATACTCCCACCATTCAGAACAGAAGAAGCTTTTTCCGAAAGCGAAAAAACAGATGTGCAGAAAATCCCTGCCGATGCACAAACAACAGATCTTAAAGAAACTGTGGATAATACTGACGACAAGGTCAAAAACAGCATTTCTATGGATCTTTCAACAAAAAACGAGCACGGATTTGCTTTAAAAAACGAAACTACCTACAACCCCGATCTTGAAGTGCTGTGGAATTCACCCAATCCAATTGAAAAAACAGACAAGCTTTTCGAAAAATACACGGAAGACGAGCCGCTGGTGCTCATCTATCATACTCACGCCACCGAAAGCTATATTGATACAAATGACTCGGGAGCCTTCAGAAGCAACTCACCCGAAAGAAATATGATAGCCATTGGAAAAACCGTTGCTGAAACTCTTGAGTCCAGCGGTATAAAAACGCTGCATCTGACAGATATGTTTGATGCAAGCTCTTACAACTCAGCTTACAGCAAAAGCGCAGAAGCCGTTAAGAAAGCCATGGATTCCTACCCTTCCCTGAGATACGTCATTGATATACACCGGGACAGTGTTACAGATGAAAACAATAATTGCGTGAGTGCAGATTTTACATACGAGGGGGGAAATGCAGCGCAGATGATGTTTGTGGTCGGCACTGACGAGGGAGGAAGCGGTCACACAAAGTGGAGAGAAAACCTTACTACCGTGCTTCATCTTCAGGACAGACTATGTTTTTCCGCTCCTTCTTCAATGAGACCCGTAAATCTCAGAAAAGCCTCTTTTTATCAGGACAGAAGCGCAGGAGCTATGCTTCTTGAAATAGGAACTATAGGCAACACTCTTGAGGAAGCAAAGATAAGTGCACGGATTTTTGCCAACGCTTTGGCAGACTATATGATGGGGTGAATTGATAAGATAAATTATCGTTTAGCGGTATAATTGTGGCGGATACCTGTAGGGCGGCTTGCCCTCAAGCCGCCGAGAACGTAATTCCTAAGCCTTATGAAACGGCGGCTTGAAGGCAAGCCGCCCTACAGTCATCTAATATAGTTATTACTCTAAATTATCGTTTAGCGCCCAAGCCTTCCCCTGGGGGAAGGGGGACCGCTTGCGGTGGATGAGGAGTCTGGGCTTAGACTAACGAAATACGAAGCCTAGACACCTCATCAGTCAGCTAACGCTGACAGCTTCTCCTCAAGGAGAAGCCTTTGCGGCAGGTAAATTATCGTTTAGCGCACTATACCTGAAAAAAGCAAAAGCATTGCAGACCTTTTGGCTTGCAATGCTTTTTTATTTACTTCTGACTGTCTATATAAGCCTGCAGAATAAGAGTTGCGGACAATTCATCAACATTATCCTTGCGCTTTTTGCCGCGGACATTAAGCTCTGAAAGAATGTTATGGGCATTGACCGTTGTAAGTCTCTCGTCATAAAGAACAACGGGAATATTTGCCATTTCCTCAAGCATAGCAGCAAATGCGCGGCACTTTTCACTGCGGGGACCTTCCGTACCGTTCATATTAAGGGGGTTGCCCACAACGATAAGCTCCGCTTTTTTCGCAATAGCAGCATCAGCAACAGCCTGCGCTGTTTTTTTCATACCTTCCGCTCTCACGCATCCCGCGCCGAAAGCAAACGTTCCTGCATTGGTGGCAAGACCTGTTCTTGCATCACCATAGTCAACTCCAAGTAAAATTTTTGTCATTATATTATCTGTCCTTACTTTTCATTTGTTTTGAAAATTCTTTAACCTCTGCAAGAGTGGGTATAGAGGAATACGCGCCCTCTCTTGTGACTGAAAGAGCAGCCGCAAGGTTGGCAAAACGTGTTGCTTCAAGCACATCGCCTTTTTTCAGATAAGCATATGTGAGCGCCGCTGTGAAAATATCACCTGCCGCAGTTGTGTCTACTGCGTCAACTCTATAGCCCTGAACGATATGATAGTATTTTCCATCGTAAACGAATGCGCCGCGTTTGCCAAGCTTGAGAACCACATATTTGATTTCAACCATTGAGCAAAGGCGAATGCACGCTTTCAGACAGTTTTCTATGGAATCGGGATAGATACCCGTGAGAGCTTCGCATTCCGATTCGTTGGGAGAAAGAATTTCCACGCGGCGAAGCTGTTCAAGAGAAACAGCATCGGAAACCGGGCCGGCATCAACAAACAGGGGGATGTTTTTTTCATAAGCATAGTTTGCCGCAATACGCACTGCTTCAAAGGGAATCTCAAACTGCATATAAACCGCATCAGGATAAGTTGTGAAAGCTTCTTCTATCTCATTTTCATCCACGTTGCTGTTGGCTCCGGGATACACTACTATTCTGTTTGCGCCATCCTCTTCAACTATAATGGAAGCAAGGCCTGTTGCGCTCTCGGGATCCTCAACGACAAAACGCGTGTCGATGCCTTCTTTTTCATATATTCTTCGCAAGGTTGTTCCGTTCTGGTCTCTGCCAACGCGCGCGCAAAAAACCGTATCTGCTCCGAGACGGGCAAAAGTCACCGCGCTGTTTGCTCCCTTTCCGCCGGGGATATAGCTATATGTACAATCGGTTACAATGGTTTGACCTGCTTCGGGGATTTTTGCCATACGCTGAACGAAATCCATATTAGCCGAACTGACAACAAGAACTCTGCTTTTCATAAAAACACATCCTTTTTCTTTTTATCTTTAGCACCAAAAACTTATTTTAAAATTTTTCTTGAATCCTGACCAAAGACAGATTATTATCTGTCCGGGCACTCCTATCACAAAGAGAAGCCAGGGATTATATTGCAATGCCGATAGGTAAACCGCCGCCAGCAGCGACCACATAAGGCAGGATATAACAAGATAGTTAAGGCGCCGCCTTCCCCAGATACTGTTGAACACAAGCAAAACAATGAAGGAAACAGGAACGCACCACACAAAAGAAAGCCACAGATTTTTCTCTATTCCCGCAATGCCCATAAAAGCAAACGCAAGTGTTCCAATAAGCCACACGAGCATAACTGAAAGCAGAGTGATTATTGTGTGCACCCGCTTTCTTTTGGGCTCAACACTTTTATTACTGCACTTTTCAGACAAAAGACTGTCCACTGTGACACCGAACATATCTGCGATTTCCTTGAGAACCACCACGTCGGGAATGGACGCTCCGGATTCCCATTTTGAAACTGCCTTGTCGGAATAATTCAGCTTCTCGGCAAGAGCCAGCTGCGTCAGTCCGTTTGCTTTTCTGAGTTCAGCTATATTTTTTGCAATTATATTCTTAAGTTCCAAGCCAAAAAGCCGTCCTTTCATCAGTTTTTTTAAGTATATCACAGGAGAAGAAAGCTGTCAAGAAAAATGCCCTTTTCCCTTATTACACAAGGCTTCTCTACTGCAGGTAGAGTTGATTTTTTCAGATGTAGAACCCTGTTCTTTCACAGTAGGGTGACTTTTATAAAAAGGTGTGTTAAGGTTAGTTTTGTAATTTGGCACGTCACCCATATATCACAGCAAAAGAGGATTTTCTATGACACAGATGAACAAGGAAAGAAAAAGGAAAAGAAGAATACGCGCTTTAGCAAAGGCGCTGAGAATAATCACCGTTGCTCCTTTTATGGCGCTTGCCGCCTTTACAACTATGTTTTTGCGCGGCGGTGTTTTTAACAATGTGGCAGAATGCGTTGCGGCTGTTGTTTTTATATCGGTTCTCCCACTCACAGCCTACCCCTTACAGAAAATAATCCCACCCTTTAAATACAAGGGCAGAAAAGGTCAGCGCACTCTGGCTATGATTATGAGCCTGATGGGTTACATTGCAGGCGTTATATATGCTCTTACAGCACACACCTCGACCACACTCACCACGATATTCATAACTTATCTTCTCTCCGGCCTTACCCTGTTTATCATAAACAAGGGCCTACGATACAAAGCAAGCGGACACGCCTGCGGAATTGCAGGACCTGTTGGAGTTCTCTTATGGTTTATGGGAGCAAACGTTGCAGGTGCCATAACTCTTATAATCGGCATCGCTCTTCTTGCAGCAGCCCTGTGGTCCACTCTAAAAACTCATGCGCACACTGCTTTGCAGTTTGTTTGCGGCGGAATTATCCCCATCATATTTTTCTACACACTTATTTTCATATGAATTTAATTCCCCGAAAACAAACCGCAGTGTAAAAAGCCGCAGCATTTGGCGTGATACTCTTAACGGAGTATCGCGCCAAATGCTGCGGCTTTTTTATTTGATGATCATATGTGAAGATTTAACGGTCAAAAGACGACTAAATCTATACCAAATTGTAAACAATGCAGTCGGCTGATTCGAAAACATTGACAAAAGATTCTTTGTATTGTATAATCACTATGTAGACTATGTGTATTCATCAAAGGAGAATAAATTATGAGCGCAACAGAGCGACTTCCAAATGCAGAGCTCGACATAATGCGAGTTCTCTGGAAAGAGGGCCGTCCCCTCAAAGCATCAGAATTAACAAGATCACTTTCTGAAGAAAGAGACTGGAAGAGGCAGACAGTTCACGTTCTTCTCGCGCGTCTTCAGACAAAGGGTTACGTTGGTGTTGATAAAAGCGCATACAGCCATCTTTTCTATGCAACTATCACTCAAAGCGACTATATTGCTTTGGTTACAACAATTCTCGTTGAAAAGGCTAACAGTTCAATTCCTGCGGTTTTTGAATCCGTTATCAACTCCGGCAAGGTTTCAAAGGAAGATATGCTCCGCCTTGCTGATATCATCAACGAAAAATGCAAAAATCTTTAATATGACATCAAAAAAAGCACTTTTTAAAGTGCTTTTTTTATTTACACCTCAACACCGAGGAATTTTTTTGCAAGGATACCCACAACAAACGAAATCACCGCAACGCTTATGCTTATGATCGCCATTTCAGCAAAACGACTGCCGAAAGGCAGATCCTGAGCCACCGATGTATAATATGTAAATCCTGCAATAATAAGAACTACGATCGCAAGCATACAAATAAGGGCGGCGATATACTGCGTGTTGGGAAAAATCAGATAAGGAGCAACGATCAGCGCAACCGTTACAAGATATGCAACTCCCGTATAAGAACAGGATTTAAGAGCATCGCTTCTGCCTTCACTTCGCGCGGCAAGAAATTCGCTTGAAGCCATGGAAAGCGTTGCAGATATGCCTATGATAAGACCTGAAAGCGCCACAAGGCGTGTGTCTCTGAGAGCAAATGCAAAGCCTGCAAGAGATCCTGTGAGCTCAACCAGAGCATCATTCATTCCAAGCACCATGCTTCCCACATATTTAAGACTCTCTTCGTCAAGTATCTCCAATAGCTGATCCTCGTGCTTTTCCTCATCTTCTCTTATAGAAACGCTTTCGGGAACCTCATCTGCAAGAAGCTCATATTCTTTTTGAGCCGCACTCTCTCCTCGCTCCATCAGCTTAACGGCGAAGGTAAAACCAAGAAGCTTGGCAAGCACTCTGTAAAAAAAGACCTTAGCCTTCTGAGGTTTCATTTCAATATCGGTATAGTTTTTCCACACCTCATAGTGAGAAAGTTCCTCTGCAGAAAGCGTTAAAAGAACGTTTTTGTTTTTCTCTCCTTTTGCGCTTTTTGCTATGGCTTCGTAAATATAGCTTTCTGTCAGCTCGCTCTGCTGCATTCTTCTGATTATCTTAAGCGATTTTTCAGAT
>JAFXGC010000019.1 GCA_017513325.1 Clostridia bacterium | reverse complement strand
TGTGTTAAAGGTTTTGTAGCAAATTCATTTTACACGATTATTGCTGTGTCGTCTACTTTTTTTGAAGTGTTGCACTTCATATGATAACATACCCACCTTCCCCTCGAGGGGAAGGCTTGGGCGCTAAACGATAATTTATCGTAATAACTATATTAGATGACTGTAGGGCGGCTTGCCCTCAAGCCGCCGTTTCATAAGGCTTAGCAATTACGTTCTCGGCGGACCCAGGGCAAGCCGCCCTACAGGTATCCGCCACAATTATACCGCTAAACGATAATTTATCCGCGAATACAAAAAACGCCTCCGAAAAAACGGAAGCGTTTTTTATTATAAAATTACCATAATTCCCATAAATACATACGCAGCAAGAAGCACAAGCAATGTTACAACGGGTGAAGCAGAAACGCCGAAAGCAAATGAGCCGCAAACAATGCTTAAAGCCACAAGAACCGCGCCGCCAACAGCTTTTACCGTTTTTCCGTTTGCCGCAATAACACAATGAATGCCTGAAATTGCAAACGTCAGAACAAGGAACAAAGCGGCAAAAATCCTGAGAGCGTCACCGCCGTCCGACATATTTCCCATAACCGTTGCAAGCAGGCACACAGCCGCGCTAATGACCGCTGTCAGCGAAGCTTTACCCCTCTTCTCGTAGGCAAGAACAGCAAAGCCGCCGCACATACAGCAAAGCATTGCCACGTAAAGCCATCTGTTGGAAACGAAGCCTGCGCCGAAAAATGCTCCCAGAAGCTGAATTATTCTGACAAAACATCCCAGAGCAACAAGCCAGCCCCCAAGCTCAATATTCTTCTTTTTCTTAACCTTTGCCATATCAGTCTACCAACTCAAAATCAATTGAATTTGCCTTAGCATAGTCGTGAACGATATTTCCTGCAAAACATTTTACAGTCACGTTTTCCGTTTCAGCAAAAATGCCTTCACCCACTCCTGTTACGGAATCGGGAATATATATTTCTTCAAGGCCTTTCATTTCAGCAAAGGCATAAGCTCCGATATACGTAACGCCGTCGGGCAGAGTCAAACTCTTAACCTTTTCACAGCCTGCAAAAGCGTAGTCGTCAATATCAGTCACGTTTTCGTGGATGATGATTTCCTCAATATTCTTGCAAAGAGCCATCATAGAAGCAGGAACAACTTCAACACTGGTAGGGATGTTCACCTTTTTGATATTGTCGCTGTAAGCAACGGTGTTGCCGCCAAGCACGCTTACGCCGTCGGGAATATGAAGCTCCTCAAGAGCTTCGCAATACGCAAAAGCATATTCGCCAATGCTTGTGAGAGATTCGGGAAGAGTTATGTTCTTGATTGCAATGCACTCATAGAACGCTGCCGCGCCAAGCTTTTTAACGGAGCTGCCGAAATTAACCTCTGTAAGAGATGAGCATCCGTAAAAAATACCGTCAGCAACAGTGGTGATAGACTCGGGGAAAGTGATGCTTTCAAGAGCTGTGCACTCGCGGAAAGCATAAGAGGCAATTTCTGTTATTCCCTCAGGGAGAGTTATGCTTTTTATTGCCTTGCAGGCAGCAAAGCCGTAGCTGCCGATGGTTTTAAGACCTGCAGGAAGTGTGAAAGTGGAAAGCGCTGTGCAGTTATAGAAAGCGCCTTCTTCAATTTCCGTAACAGTTTCGGGGATAATAACCTTCTTAAGTGCGGAACAGTTAACGAAAGTGCCTTCACGGATAACAGTGTTTTCTTCGGGAACAAAAGCTTCTTCAAGAGCTGCCATTCCGTAGAAAGCAAACTTTTCATAGTATTTAACGCTGTCGGGAATCTCAATAACCTTTGTATTCTCCTTCTGATAGAAAGAGCCTTCACCAATGGTTGTAACGGTTTTGCCGTCTATTTCAATGGGCACTTTAACAGTTTCGCTGTCGCCCGCATAGTTTGTTATGGTAACAGTGTTGTCATCATAAGTAGCGTAATAAAAATCGCCAAACTGCAGGTCCTTATCCACAACCTTTGCGCCGTCGGGATTGGTTTCAGCAGTTGTGAAAGTCTTATCTTCCTCTTTTTCTTCTGTTTCGTCCTTCTTGCAAGCGGCAAAAGCACTCATCATAAGCGCAAGAACAAGAACCAAAGAACATATTTTCAAGAATTTTCTCATTTTCTTTTTCCTTTACCTTTTTTCTTATATATGATAACCACAGCCGCCAGTCCCACTGCCGCGCCTGCGAGCGCAATGGCAATGAAAGCAATAGCGGAATAAACCGAACCGCTGAGAATAAAGAACTCCCAGAATCCCATATCTGAAGTTACCAGACGGGAACCCGTCATAACGACAAGCATAACAAATCCGCCGATGCCCATAAACAGAAGCAGGGCTGAAATGAGAGTCAGAATGGACTCTATGCCTGCCGGCTGAGGCTTTCCCTTTGAAGGAAACATGGTGTGCATTGCGCTGGCAGTGTCAACGCCGAAAAGCAAATAGTCACCTGTGACACCGAGAATGTTGGCAAGCTTGTTTGCGCTTTTTGCATCAGGCTCAAGCTCTCCGCTTTCCCAATCTTCAAGGAGCTTCTGCTCAATCTTCATTTTTTTCGCAACCTTTTCAAGACTAAGCCCCTTGGCTTCTCTTGAATTCTTTATTCTTTCGTTGATCTTGTTCATCAAAATCTACCTTTTTCATAACATTGAAATATATTGTACCACATCCGCAACCATTTTTCTATAATAATGTGTAAATTTATATTTTATGAGAAAAACTATAACCAAGCGCTTGTATCAGCGCGGCAATTCCCCGTAGGGACCGACGGATATTTATATCATTCATTTGTTAAATTATCGTTTAGCGGTATAATTGTGGCGGATACCTGTAGGGCGGCTTGCCCTCAAGCCGCCGTTTCATAAGGCTTAGCAATTGCGTTCTCGGCGGCTTGAGG
>JAFXGC010000187.1 GCA_017513325.1 Clostridia bacterium | reverse complement strand
CGGCTTGCCCTGGGTCCGCCGTTTCATAAGGCTTAGCAATTACGTTCTCGGCGGCTTGAGGGCAAGCCGCCCTACAGGTTTCGCCACAATTATACCGCTAAACTATAATTTATCTGCCGTAAGTAAATTTTTCATCAACAAAAAACCGCCTGACAACAGTCAAGCGGTTTTTTACTAACTTACGCTTTCATAAGCTCGTTAACTTTATCAAATTCATCTGTGATGTCCTTATCGGGAGCCTTTGTGAGAAGGCTGACAACGATGATCGTTACAAGACCAACGATGAATGCGGGAAGAAGCTCATAAATATTCAAAACTGTTATGCCGTGCAAAGCACCGAAGGGTTTAAGAACATAGCACCAAACGATTGCTGTTACACCACCTGTGAACATACCTGCGAAAGCACCCCACTTTGTTGTTCTCTTCCAGAAGAGAGCGCAAAGCATAACGGGACCAAATGCAGCGCCGAAGCCTGCCCATGCAAATGAAACGATGTCAAATACCTTGGAACCGGGATTCCAGGCAAAAACGAGAGAAACGAGGGAAATTACGAGAACTGTTGCTCTTGCAACAAGCATGGATGTTTTTTCGCTCATATTCTTTGCGATGAAACGGTGAACGAGGTTTTCTGACATACTTGAAGCTGCTGCGAGGAGCTGGCTGTCTGCTGTGGACATTGTTGCCGCAAGAATGCCTGAAACGATGAGGCCGGCTGTGATAGCGCCGAGCCAGTTTGTATCACCAAGAACTCTTGAAATCTCAATAATGATACGTTCGCTGTCTGCCAGGTCAATACCTTTAACTTTTACGAATGTGTAGCCAACAACACCGATGAAGATAGCAACTGCCATAGAGATAACAACCCAAACTGCTGCAATTCTGCGAGAGAGCTTAAGCTTCTTTTCGTCGTTGATAGCCATAAAGCGAAGGAGCACGTGGGGCATGCCGAAATAGCCAAGACCCCATGCAAGCATAGAAGCGATCTTTATAAATCCATAGTCAGTGGAAGCATTTGTTGCGCTGTCATACATAGCTGTCAAGCTGAGATATCCGGGGAGATCTTTTACGTTGTTTACAACTGTGTCGATACCGCTGGATGTTTTCAAGCCGAACACAACAACAACGATCAGAGCGATAGTCATAACGATGCTCTGCACAAAGTCAGTTGTGGAGGCAGCAAGGAAGCCGCCAAGGGCAGTGTAGAACACAACAACAAGAGCGCCAACCACAAGGGCAACGTGATAGTCAACTCCAAAGAGGGAGTTGAAAAGCTTGGCAATTGCTGCAAATCCTGAGCCTGTGTAAGGTACGAAGAATACGATGATAACAATAGCGCTGATTGCGAGAATCAGTCCGCTTTTATCTTTGAAACGATTAGAGAAGAAAGCGGGGATGGTTGCAGAGTTATTGAGCTCTGTGTAGATTCTCAGGCGACGCGCAACGATGAGCCAGTTGAGATATGTACCAACAGCAAGACCAACTGCTGTCCAGAATGCATCTGCAAGACCTGTTGCCAGAGCAACACCGGGAAGTCCCATTAAAAGCCAGCTGGACATATCGGATGCCTCAGCACTCATAGCCGTAACGAATGGTCCAAGTCTTCTTCCTCCGAGATAATAGTCATCGGTGCTTTTATTTTTCTTTGAGAGAACTGCTCCGATAGTAAGCATAAATATCATATATACTACGATTGTAGCAATTATAAGGATATCAGTCATAGTTTTTTCCTTTCCGAACAAAAATACCCTCAAATTATACCACAATCATGGGAACAAAGCAATATAAAACGCGAAAATATTTTAGTTAATTAACAAATTAAAATGTTAAAGGGATGATTTGGATTTATTATATACAGAAAGGGACAAAACATTGACTATTGTCATAAAAGATACTATAAGATCAGCTATCTGCCACATAAAACCGGCATTTATCAAGGCTCCAATCAGAGAACAAATGGGTATAAGCATAAGGTAGCAAACACGTACACTGAATCCTCCCCTTAGAAAATCAAGAGCTGTGAGTCCGTAGCTTGCCTGACCTATAACGGTAGCAAAGGCAAAGAGAACAACGGAGGTAGCGATAATCTTTTCTGCCCAGGCACCAGCCAGAGTTTTGAATGCGTATAATGTTAGAGGTATTCCGTCCAAAGCGGTTTCTTTGCTAAGAAGGATAACCAAGCCTGTCATAGTACAAAGCAGAATTGTGTCGGCGAAAACTTCAAATATCCCGAAGCACCCTTGATGATGTGGACTTTTGCAGTCTGCCTGAGCGTGAGCTGTCGGAGAAGTGCCACATCCTGCTTCGTTTGAAAATATACCGCGTGTAACGCCAAATCGCATTGCGCGTGTCATTGTAAATCCGCCGATGCCGCCTGAAACTGAGCGAAGAGAAAACGCTTCATTTATAATATTTGCAAAGATGGCAGGAATTCTTTCAATATTATTAAATATAATAGCAAGGCAGATAACAATGTAAATCGCAGAGAGCAGTGGGATTATCATAACGGTTGCGCCGGAAATTCTTTTTCCTCCTCCTGCAGCTATCCACATTCCGATGATACCTATAATAAGGCCCGTATAAACAGGATTTACGTCAATGGCAGCGCATGCAGAATTTATTTGTACAATGTTTCCTGTAACAAGAGAATTGACAGCACACATAACTGCAAATAATACGCTCATCAAATTTCCGATTTTGCCGCCAAATATAGTTTTTATGTAATACATAGCGCCTCCGCGCCAGCCATCACTTGTTTTTTCTCTTGTTTGGATAGCTAATTTTACTTCCATATACTTTACGCTCATTGCGCATACAGCGCTTATCCACATCCAGAATAGAGCTCCTGCGCCACCTGCCACTATTGCTGTTGCAACACCGGCCATATTTCCAACTCCCAGTGTTCCTGCAAGAGCGACTGTCAGAGATCGAAATGGGGAAATGCCCCCTTTGTCTGACGTTTCAAATAAGCATCCGGTTAATTTGATCGGATGAAAAATGTAGAAAAATTTAAGTTTTGAACCAAACCATATTCCGCATATTATAAGCAGCAAGGGAAGCAAGAATCCTGATAAAACGCTGTTTATACCTTCCATTATTGTATATATGTCCCCTTTCGACTATTTGTTGGATTTTTTAGCACTCCATACTTTTGCGTATTAAGAAAATATTTGTGAATTAAATGTTAAGTCTTGATAAAAGCTATTGATTTTTTAAAGTGTTGTGATAGAATATACTCATCGTTTAGCACTCGTGCTTTTTGAGTGCTAATTCGACAAATTAATATATAAGTGTTAAAACACTACAATACAGGAGGAACATTATGACTCTCAAACCCCTTTTCGACCGTGTTGTAATCAAAGCGGTAGAAGTAGAAGAAACAACAAAAACAGGTATTATTCTTCCCGGCACAGCTCAGGAGAAGCCCCAGGTTGCAGAAGTTGTTGCAGTTGGCCCCGGCGGATGTGTTGACGGTAAGGAGATCGCTATGGTAGTTAAAGTTGGCGACCGCGTTATCGTTGGCAAGTACGCAGGCACAGAAGTTAAGGCTGACGGCTGCGAATATAACATTGTTCGTCAGGCTGACATTCTTGCAATCGTTGAGTAATATATTTTATTAGGTTAGGAGAAATTTTATTATGGCAAAAGATATTCTTTATGGAGCTGATGCAAGAAACGCTCTTCTTGCAGGTATTGATAAACTGGCTGATACAGTAAAGATCACAATGGGCCCCAAGGGCAGAAACGTTGTTCTTGATAAAAAATTCGGCACACCTCTGATCACAAACGATGGTGTTACAATCGCAAAGGAAATCGAGCTTGAAAATGCAAGCGAAAACATGGGCGCTCAGCTCGTTCGTGAAGTTGCAACTAAGACAAACGATGCTGCAGGTGACGGTACAACAACTGCAACTCTTCTTGCACAGGCTCTCATCCACGAGGGTATGAAGAACGTTGCTGCAGGCGCTAACCCCATCATTATCAGAAAGGGTATTCAGAAGGCAGTTAACAAAGCAGTTGAAACTCTCACAGCTAACTCTCAGAAGGTTAACGGCACATCCGATATCGCTCGTGTTGGTACAATTTCTGCAGGAGATGACGTTATCGGTACTCTCATTGCTGACGCTATGGAAAAGGTTACAAGCGATGGCGTTATCACAGTTGAAGAATCCAAATCTGCTGAAACATATTGTGAAGTGGTAGAAGGTATGCAGTTTGTCCGCGGTTACCTTTCTCCTTATATGGCAACAGACACAGATAAGATGGAAGCTGTTATGGATGACGCTCTCATTCTTATCACAGATAAGAAGATCACAAACGTTCAGGATATACTCCCTGTTCTTGAACAGGTTGTTCAGAACGGCAGAAAGCTTGTTATCATTGCAGAGGACGTTGAAGGCGAAGCTCTCACAACTCTCGTTCTCAACAAGCTCCGCGGCACATTCTCATGCGTTGCAATCAAGGCTCCCGGCTTTGGTGACAGACGTAAGGAAATGCTTCGTGATATCGCTATCCTCACAGGCGGCGAAGTTATCACAAGCGAACTCGGCCTTGAGCTGAAGGATGCAACAATCGCACAGTGCGGTCAGGCAAGACAGGTTAAGGTTAATAAGGATAACACAATCATCGTTGGCGGCTTCGGTGATCCCGATGAGATCAAGGGCAGAATCGCTCAGATCAAGGCAGGAATCGAAACAACAACAAGTGATTTCGATCGTGAAAAGCTTCAGGAACGTCTTGCAAAGCTTGCAGGCGGTGTTGCAGTTATCAAGGTTGGCGCAGCAACAGAAACAGAAATGAAGGAAAAGAAGCTCCGCATTGAAGACGCTCTCAACGCAACTCGCGCAGCAGTTGAAGAGGGTATCGTAGCAGGCGGCGGCACAGCATATATCAACGTTATTCCTGCAGTTGAAAAGCTTCTCGAAACAGTTGAAGGCGACGAAAAGACAGGCGTTAAGATCGTTCTTAAGGCTCTTGAAGCTCCCGTTCGCCAGATCTCTGAAAACGCAGGCTTTGAAGGCTCCGTTGTTGTTAACAACATCAGAAGCGCAGAAAAGGTTGGCTACGGCTTTGATGCTTACACAGAAACATACTGTGATATGATCGCAAGCGGTATCGTAGACCCTGCAAAGGTAACACGCAGCGCTCTTCAGAACGCAGCAAGCGTTGCAGCAACAGTTCTCACAACAGAGGCTCTTGTTGTAAACCAGCCCGAACCTGAAGTTCCTGCTCCTGCAGCAGGCGGCATGGGCGGCATGTATTAATAAAACGAAAAGTGGTTTTCGAAAGAAAACCACTTTTTTATTATCATATACATAGTCTCTGTGTCCGCAAAATGTAACTGTCATAAAATCTCTCCTTTTCTATATATTATCATTGAATTGTTCGGACTGCAATACAAAATGCAATTCATACAACAGATACAAAAGTATATAGAATAGTATTGCATAATATAGAAAAGGTTGTGATCTTGATGAGAAAATTTGAAATACCCACTGCGCCATCGTCAACCAATAAGTGCATTCGTTTTCCGAACGATGTTATAGAACAAGTTGAGAGTTCAATAAAGGGGACTACTTGCACGTTTTCTGCTTTTGTAATTGAAGCTGTGAGAGTGGCTCTTGAGAATTTAAATGAAAAAGAAGACTAAAACCGTGGTTTGCGCCACGGTTTTATGTATATAAAAGTCAAAAAAAGGTGTGAATTTTCACACCTTTTTCTTATATATCAACTCTTTTAACAACAGTTGCGCCTGCAATACCTATGAAAACTCCTGCGGTGATACCGCCGACTATAAGAGCCGGAAGATAATATGCGATAGCGCCCACTCCCGTTATAAGCACCGCAACTGCAACCTGCGCCATATTATGAGCAACACCGCCCATAACGCTGACACCAACAATTGAAAAAGCTTTGATCTTTTTCAGCAGAGTCATTATCAGCAGGCTGAAAACAGCGCCTGCAAGACTGTACCAAAGGCTCATGACGCTTCCGAAAAGCAGAGCAGTCAGAAGCACGCGCACAATAGAAACGCCTGCGGCTTTAGCCGATCCCACTTTGTAAAGCAGGTATACTATAACTATATTGGGAAGACCTATTTTTACGCCGTAGACAACAGATGGGATAAAACTTTCGATATATGAAAGCATCATTGCCGCTGCGGCACACACGCCAAGCAAGGCAACAGTTTTTGTTCTGCTTTTCATCCTATTCACCTGCCTCTACTGATACAACAGTTTTGTTTGGCAGGCAAACGATGGTTTCTCCGTCTTTTGATATGGGGTGAAAATCAACGCAAAGACCATCCGGGCAGCTTGCATCGGTCACGTCAGCTTTCCCGTCCTTAATGATAAGGATATTATACCCGTTTTCGCTTTCAAGACGCACTTCTTTGTCTTCAGAAATAGGATATCTTGCGGTTTCTTTTCCATCAACGTTTACAACCACGTAGTCGCCTGCAGGCGAAAAGAGGCTAAAACAAAGCCACACCAAAAGCGCTGACACTAAAAGTATCAAAACAAGGATAATATCATTTCGCTTAGTGTTCTTCATAAAAGCCTCTTTAAATTTTATCAAAATATATCAGTTTTTGAGAGCGCCTGAGTGGTCAGCTTCTCTGATGCATCCAACGGGGCAAACGTCGTCGCAAGCGCCGCAGTTGGTGCATTTGTCATAATCAATGCTTGCAAGGTTGTCCTTAACGGTGATAGCGCCTGAGGGACAAGTCTTTTCGCACTTTCTGCAGGCAATGCAGGCATTTTTGCACTTCTGCTTTGCTACAATGCCCTTTTCTTTGTTGCTGCAGGTGATAACGTTGCGTTTCACGTCGGGCATCATATGAATAATTGAGTTGGGGCAAGCTTTGGCGCAAAGGCCGCAACCGATACATTTTCTTGTATCAATATGTGCAATGCCGTTTTCGATGCAGATAGCATCATTGGGGCAAACTGCAGCGCAGTCGCCGTAGCCCAGGCAACCGAATGTGCAGAGGTTTTCTCCTCCGAAAATCATTCTTGCTGCTTTACAGCTCTGAACACCCTTGTATTCAGCTTTTTTGCTTGTTGCGTTGCAGTCACCGCAGCAGCGGATAGTTGCAACCTGTTCGATAGTGTCTTCAAACTCAACGCCCAGAATATCGGAAATATCTTTTGATGTTTTATCTCCTCCGGGAATACAAAGGTTTGTTTTAACGCCTTCTTCTTCGCCGAGGGCTTTTGCATATCCGTCGCATCCTGTGTAGCCGCAGGCTCCGCAGTTAGCGCCGGGGAGACACTCTCTGATTTTCTTAACCTTTTCATTTTCGGGAACACTCATAAACTTTGCGGCCACAACAAGCATCACCGCGCATATAAGTCCAATTGCAGTTACGCTGATAACTGCTGAAAGAATAGCTTCTAACATTTTATCAACCTCCTATCAAGCGAACAGGCTGTCAATAACGCCTGCAAAGCCATAGAAAGAGAGGGAAACGATTGCCGCGCTCACAAGAGTTATGGGAACACCCTGGAAACTCTTG
>JAFXGC010000186.1 GCA_017513325.1 Clostridia bacterium | reverse complement strand
CCGAGGAAGAGAGACAAGCTTTCTTTCATCCGGAGAAGGAATGCGAATACTGTCATCGTAAATTCAGAGCGAAGAGAGGTAGAGACAGGTGGTGCAGTCGGGACTGCCGGAAGAAGGACAATGCCCGAGTGCAGAGAGAGAAGAGAGCGAAGGAGAAGGAAGAGGCAGAGGCGTTCAAGAATGGCATCAGAAGGCAAAGCAATGCATCCGTCAGCTTCGAGGTTATGGCAAGGCTTGAGAAAAAATATAACATGAGCTATGGAAAGCGTGAAGATGCAATCAGATTCGGAAGAATCAAAGTTGAAGAATGTTGAGTGTCTCGCGCAGAGGGGTGCGCGCGAACAAAATAAACAGCAAAGGAGTGAAAGGCTTATGGACTATCGGGAACACGCGATTGACGAGCTATCAAGATTGCGGCAGAGCTACACCTCTGTCGAGAACATCAAGAGCAGAATCGTTGAGATGGAGACAAGCTTGAAGTCTGCAGGCGGAGGAACAGGCGGAGCCGCGCCTTCCAACGGCGGCGGAAACAAAACAGAAGAGAAGTGGCTGAGTCTCATCAGCAGAATAGGAGATGAGAAGGAGCGACTTCGCGGGATCACGCGCTCGATCAAGAGAATTGAGAGAGCGCTTAGTGTCATTGGAGAAGATGAAGCGAGAATTCTGAAGGAGCTCTATGTCATCGGCCGTAACGTTGACGAGGTCGCCAATATTATGCATGCATCCAGGGCGACAGCTTACAGGATGAGAGATTCTGCGCTGATTAAGTTCACCAGGGCTCTTTATGGCGCGGTTATAACTTGAAAAACTTGAGACAAAATTGAGACACACTTTTTAAAAATTCGTGCTATAATGATTATAATAGCAAAGGCTGACGACGGAAGTTAAGGCTTCCGGGCGTTGGTCTTTTTGTTTTCGCGAAACGAAGGGGGACAATCCCTCAGTCACTGCGTGACAGCTCCCGTCTTGCCTCCTTTGATGCGTAGCATTAAGGGAGGGGGACCGCCGAAGGTGGTGGAGGGATAAGGCGACCTTACTTTTTACGGCAAGAATCAATCCCTCAGTCAGCTACGCTGACAGCTCCCTTTACACAAGGGAGCCTCAAGGGAGCCTTTTAAGCGGGAGGGGCGAAAAATGGATAAAGAAAAAAAGCTCCGGTTGCAGGAGCTTGAGAAGCTTATCTCGCCGAAGGAGAAGCGATTCATTGAAGAGCTTGAGGCTGACGGATGTAAGGCTGAGGCGGCGCTCAGAGCGGGATATGGCAAGAAGAACAAGCGGAGTGCGGCGACGGCGGCATCGAGGATACTGGCAAGGGCTGAGGTTCAGGAATACCGTGCGCTCAGAGCTACGATGATTTATGAGGAGCAAGGCATTTCTGCTGAGTCGATTATGACGGAGACGGCGAAGGTGTATCGACGGTGTATGCAGGCCGAGCCGGTTATGATCTGGGACCCGGAAGCGAAGGAATGGGTTGAATCGGGAGAGTACAGATTCGACAGCAAAGGCGCGCTCAAGGCGCTTGAGCTTATGGGCGAGAATGTCGGCGCATTCGAAAGGGCTGAAAAGAAGGATAATCAGTTCAATGTCAACATCAATGTGGTTGACAAGGTTGAGAAGAGCGGGTGAGATTTCTCGACTACGCTCGAAATGACAATGAGATAGAACGCGAGACCAGCGGGTGAGATTTCTCGACTACGCTCGAAATGACAATGAGATAGAACGCGAGACCAGCGTTTTATAATAAAAATTTTTTAACAAAGGAGCTAAAAATCATGTTTGATGAAACCAATCAGATGATGGAAGGCGGAGCGGAAGAGCTTCCGGAGAATTTGTTTGAGGACGAGGTGGAACCCTCTCAGTCACCCGGCGGTGACAGCTCCCCCAAAGTGGGAGCCAAGGATTCAGACAGCGGAAGCGATTCGCAGACGGAGCAGAATGCCGAGGACGGCGCAGGCGGTGAAGACCAGACCGCGGCGGTCGAAGAAGGTAAAGCTGCTACGATTCGCGTTAAGTTCAACGGCGAGGAGAAGGACATTACACTTTCCGAGGCGAGGACGCTTGCGCAGAAGGGAATGAACTATGACCACGTCATTAAAGAACGCGACAGAAACAAGAATGCTTTTGACTTCTTAGTAGAGCGGGCGAAGGCCGAGGGAATCTCGGTTGAGAAGTATATCGAGAACGAGCGACAGAATGCGGAAAACCAGCGCATTGAGGCTAAGATGAACAAGCTTCGCGAGGCGGATGATGATGCCTCGGACGAGACATTGAGAAATCTTGCCAAGCTCGAGATTGCTAACGAAGATGCCGAGCGCAAGAAGGCAGAAGCGGCAGAAGAAGAAACCAAAAATAACAATCAGATTGAGGAATGGAACAAGTTGTTCCGCGCGCATCCCGAGCTCATCGGGAAGGACGGACAATCCAAGCTCGGTGACGGAGTTATTAAGCTTGTCGAGCAGGGCTACACTCCGACAGAGGCTTACTACATGAATCGAAACCGTGAGCTTGAGGAGCAGAATAAGATGCTGCAGGGTGCGGAAGAAGCAAAGAAGAAGAGCGTTGGTTCTCTTCTCGGCAATCAGACAACGGAAGAAGATGACTTCCTTTCGGGGTTCAACGAGTTTTAACATTCCTCTCTTGCCAAAAGAAAGGATGATAAAAAATGGCAATTAATCTTCACGAGAAGTATGACAAGCAGATTCAGACGAAATTCACACAGAATTCGCTCGTAAAAGGCGTGCTTGACAATTCCTACAGCTTTGCTGGCGTCAAGACCGTTAAGATTTCAACACCGGTAACAGTACCGATGGTGGATTACACCAGAAGCGGCGCAAACCGCTACGGAACACCGACTGAAATGCAGGATGTCGTTCAGGAGATGACACTCACGCAGGACAAGAGCTTCTCTCTTACGATCGACAAGGGTAACAATGCCGATCAGAACGGAATCAAAGAAGCAGGAAAGATGCTTTCGCTCCAGATCGCGGAAAGAGCTGTTCCGCTTATGGATAAATACTGCCTTGCGAAGCTTTCGCAGATGGCAGGCAAGATTGTCGGCAGCTCTACCGCGATTTCAAAGAGCAATGTCTGCGAACGCATCACTGCAGGCACGACTTACATGGACGATGCAGAAGTTCCGAGCGAGGGCAGAACACTCTTCGTTCCGAGCAAGACTTATGCATTTCTTCGCTTGTCCGATGAATTCCAGAAGTGCGACGGACTTCTGGAAAAGTCTCTTGCAAAGGGTCAGGTCGGCACATATGACAACATGCGCGTTGTCAAGGTTCCCGAAGGCAGATGGCCCGCAAACGTCAACTTCATCATTGTTCATAAGAGAGCGGCTTGCGCTCCTGTTAAGCTCAATGACACGAAGCTTCACACTGATCCTCCGGGCATCTCCGGAAATCTCCTTGAAGGCAGACAGTATTATGACCTCTTCGTATACGGTGCAAAGGCTAACGGCGTTTACGTTGACGTCAACACAGCAAGCGGAGCGGGCACAGTTTGCGCGACACCGACTCTTTCTGCAGGCGTTCTTGCTTCGGCAACATCCAGCGCAACCGTAATGTATACAACAGACGGTTCTGATCCGAGATACAGCGCAACGGCAAAGGTCTATACGGAGAAGCTTACTGAAGCATCCGGAACAAAGATATGCGCATATGCACATAAGGACGGAGCGTTCCCGTCTGAGGTTCTTGAAGCTACAATGTAGCTGACATCAATATGAGGGAGAGCTTTTTGCTCTCCCTTTTTGTTAATTTCAGGTTGGAATCCGCGACGTTGTGTCATCTCGACTGAAGCGGAGAGGAATGGAGAGATCTCTCGACGCGGCTCCGCCTTGCTCGAGATGACAGGTGCTGAGATTTCTCGACTACGCTCGAAATGACACGGGGGGACAATCCCTCAGTCGCCATACGGCGACAGCTCCCGTCTTGCCTCCTTTGATGCGTAGCATTAAGGGAGGGGGACCACCGAAGGTGGTGGAGGGATAAGGCGACCTTACTTTTTACGGCAAGAATCAATCCCTCAGTCAGCTACGCTGACAGCTCCCTTTACACAAGGGAGCCTCAAGGGAGCCTTTACGGAAAGGAGAATTGAAATGACAGCTGAAGAAGTATATGAGCTTGCATTGAGTTATGTTTTTGAGCGGAAGAGACAGGATAAGGAATATCTTGATTTCTTTCCGTTGTTTCTGAACACGGTGATGCAGGAAGCATTGGCATATGAGAATATGCTCCGAAGAAAGAGCGGGAGCATTGCGCTTGCGATAGCGCCGAGAATTACTGCCGAGCAGATGAATGAGGAGCTTGACTTTTCGGAGAGTTTATGCCGCGTTGCGCTTCCTTACGGCGTTGCGGCATTCTACTGCCAGGATGACGGTGACAGCTACAGAGCGGCGGACTATCGAAACAGATTCATAATAGCGCTCCAGGAAGCGGTGACGGCAGTTGACGGTGCGAATGTAGGCGACATCGAGGATGCTTACTCCTACGGCGCCGCGCTGGATAATTGAGGAGGAATTTGACGTGAGTTATTTTTTTACAACGATAATCGGAGTTATCGTAGGTGCGGCAATCGTGCTTGTGGCAAAGACTGAAAGGAAGAGCGATCCGCGGGAGGAGGCGGAGAAGAAAGGTGAAAATCCTCCCACCGCTGAAGCGGTCCCACCTCCTTTAGGCAAGGAGCGCTTTCTGCAGAAGCAGATTGAGAACTTCCTCAATTATAACGGCTCGGAAAGCGGACAGGTTTCGATTGGAGATGATGAGTAATGCCGAAGATAGTTAATCTTGGAACACCGCCCTCTCCGGCAATATATACAAAAAATTACAAGACTTTTCGCGGCGTTGACTTCTCCGTAAGCGAAACGATGGTTGACGACAGCCGTTCACCATATGCCGTGAACGTTATATCCGACACGGGGGGATTCCCCGAAAAGCGACTCGGGTGGCGGACGGTCAAGGAGTTTGGAGGAAGAATCAACGGAATCTTTCACTATAAGGGAATGGTCGGCGAGGAAGAGGAGGAAAGACTTGTTGATTGCTTTGTTATTCACGCGGGAGATAAAATATATTCCTGGAGCGGATATGAGGACCACGAACCGACAGAGCTTATGTCGGGAGTCAATGACGAGAAGTCAACGGCGCGATTATTCAAGAATGCGCTGTATATTCTCACGGGGAAAGAATTCCTCTGCTATGACGGAGAGAAATGCACGAGTATTGAAGACGGCGAGACGGCATATGCGCCGACAACGTGGGAAGGTCGCGGGGTAGCGTACTTGTCGGATGAAGGAGACGGAAGCTGGCATAACAGCGGACAAATAGGTCAAGCTTACCAAGAGGTGAACATAGCCTGCGCGAAAAGGAAGAATACGTTCAGAATAACAGCGGACTTCAATTATGACAGATACATTTTCCTTGATGGAAAGATAAAAGCAAACTCAAGAATCAAACTGACCTACATTCCAACAGGAGAGGTTCTGCTTGATGTGATTGCGCCGGAAGGAAACTCGGGGAAATACGTCGTTCCTGACGGATTTTGGGGGAAAACAAACAGTACATCAGCCAACTGGAATATTGATATTTTCAGAAAACAAGAAAACAGTATAGGCGGGCAAGTGGCGAAGGATCTTGGAATCTCGGAAGGCGGATATATTGTCGGTCTGTTTAAGCCGACAAAGATGGACGGATATATTGCACCTGCAGAGGGAGAGGATAATTTCTGCGTTGAATATGTCGCGGAAGGAGGAGGAGAGCAAAGTGGCTCGATTTCCAAATGCACGGTGATGGATGTTTTTGAGAACAGAATATTCTATTCCGGAAATCCCGACTTTCCGAATACGGACTGGCACAGTGAGCTCAACGAGCCGACATATGTGACAGATTTGAGTTATACGGATATAGGTCTTGATTCAGTTCCGATTGTCGGATACCTCCGAACCGGAAGCGAGCAAGCGATCCTCAAGGGAGACGGAGAAGATTCAAGCTTGTATATGAGATATCGCGCCGAAGACGGAGAGGGTAATACCATTTTTCCGGTAAGGCAGGGAAGCTCAAATGTCGGAGCTGTATCAAAGCGGGCGGTGTGTACGCTGCTTGATGATCCGATGTATCTTTCTGCAAGCGGAGTCTGGGCGATTGCGCAGCAGGATATTTCGAGCGAGCGGGCGCTTAACATCCGTTCGACGCGAATAAACAAGAAGCTTCTTGAGAACTACAACCTTGAGGATGCGCATATGTGCCGATGGAGAGGAAATCTTCTGCTCTTCATAAACGGAGAGTGTTATGTCGCGGATGCGGCGCAGAAGACATATGCGTATAACAAGACGGGCACATTTGAATATGAGTGGTATTATTGGACGAATATCCCCGCGAGGACGGCGATGGAAAACGGCGGAGTGCTGTGGTTCGGAACGGAGGACGGAAGGCTATGCCGATTCAATGACGATATGAAGAATTCGCGCGGAGAGATTGAACCCCGGGCATATTCGGATGACGGCGAGGCAATTGTTGCGGAGTGGGCGACAACCTTCTCCGATGACGGCGACTTTATGCGCCTTAAGACGATGAAGAAGAAAGGCTCCGGAGTGATGCTAAAGACATACATCCGCTCGGGTGTCAAGGTCTGCATCCGGACGGACAAGGACTTTGAACGAGAGATTCGGAGTCAGAGCGCAGGCATCTTCAATTTTGAGGATGTCGATTTTTCTGATTTTACGTTCAACACTTCGGAGTATCTTGTTGTTCCGTTTAATGCGAAGTTCAAAAAATACAAGGCGATACAGGTGATATGCCGAAACGATAAGGTCAACCAGGCGTTTGGAGTGCTTGGGATTATACGGCGGTATGTTATCGGCAATTTTGCGAAGTAGATTGAAAGGAGAGATTTTAATGGCGTTACCAACAACGGTATGGTGGGACAAGAGCGGGGCTCAGCATACGGGATATATAAAAGACGGAAAGACGTTCGTTGACGAGAATGCGAGCGCGAGAGTTCCGGTCGGCGCTACGGTGCAGACGGCAGGCGGCACATTCAAGATGACGGACAACGGAGGTGTTCCGACTGCGGCGACGGCGCGTAATAAATATGAGAGCAAGACCAATGCGGCGATAAATGCATATAAAGCGGCAGGGCAGATTCAGAATGAGAGAATCAACAGCGCGACGGATGCCGCCATTGCTCAGCTGAACCGACAGAAGCAGATGGTTCGGGATAACCGCGCGGATGCTGATCGCGCGGCGCGGGAAGCATACAGAGCCGCGGCGAATCCTTTTGGTGCGCTGGAAGAGCAGAGAGTCAGACTCGGACTTGATGAGTCGGGCTATGCGGAGAGCTCCAAACTCAAGCTCGCAAGCGCTTATGCTGCGCAGGTCAACGAGAACCTTCGCGCAATGAATAATCAGCTTCGCGATATTGATGTGCAGATAGCGGAGGCAAAGGCGGCGGGAAAATATGAGCTTGCCAATATGCTTGAGGCGAGGGCACAGAATATTATGCAACAGCAGATATCTGCGCAGGGAACGATTTATTCCGGAGATATGCAGGCTATGAATATGGCAGAAAATACGCGGCAGTTCAATGAGCAGATGGCTTATAACAAAGAGCAGGATCAAAAGGAATGGGATTATCAGCTCGCGCAGGATGAATATAACAAGAAGCTTGCAAAGGCGGAAGTTCTTGCACAGTTCGGGAACTTTGAGGGATTCCGCGATCTGGGCTACACACCCGAGCAGATAAATATGATGAAGGCGGCATATGCGGCGCAGGCGGCGGCACAGGCTGCCAAGAGCAGCGGAAGCAGAAGCGGCGGAAGCAGAAGCAGCGGATCGGGAGGTGGTTCGGGCCAAAAGAGTTCAAAAACATCTGCTGCATATGATGATGTTGTCAAAAAACTTTGGGGACAAAAAGACCCTAATGTAATTGAGGATACACTTGATATGTATGTTGCAATGAAGTCTATTACTCAAGAAGAAGCAGACTATATTAGGTCAGAGATTTTTGGTGATGTTGTTGATTATGGCTCTCAATATGATAACGTGGCATTAGAGGCGAGAGAAATGAAAACGCGCGGGTATGATAAGCAGAAGATTGTTGATTTCCTTGATAAGCAGAGTGAGAGCGACCTTACTGATGAGGGATTCATCAAGATTTTGCAGAGGTTGTTCCCCGATGAGAGATGATCTGACTATTGTATTTTGTGTAAGGAGTGACAACGCCTATGAAACGATCCGACAGATTGCTTAAGAAAAACAGAGAACAAACAAATACAACACCATCGGACAGAAATAACAATTCTTCCACAAGAGGAAAACGCTCTGACCGTCTGCTTAAAAATCCAATTCAAGAAAAAACTGTTCCGATAACATTTGTTGACGGCAAAAAAACGAGTGTCCTGAAATCTGCGACAACGGCCGCGCCGAAGGTAACAACGAGCAAAAAAGACAAGAGCTATAACGGCGTTGATGCGGAAATCAACAGACGTGAGGCAAGCAGAAGCGCGAGATATTCGATGCAGCCTGAAGTCAGAGCTGCGGAAATCAAGCGAGCAGAAGCGCGAGGAGACACCAAGCGCGCATCAGAACTTAAAAAAGCAACAGACATTGAACAGTGGGCGAAAGAGCAGGTTAATTCCGATTTCGTCAGATCACGCGCACAGACAATATATGATAATGAGTTCAACGCGGCGAAGGCTCGCGGAGATCAAAGCCCTGCAGTTGCGGCAGAACACGCGGCGCAAGGATATCTTGATTTATTCCGAAATAAACCGCAGGAGACGAAGGACGCTTCATATTTTTACCGTCAGGCGGAAAAGCTTCAAGAGGCTGCAAGTGTTTTTAACGCTGAAGATTTCGGAATAATGTCGGAGAGAGGAAAGGCGATAGGCGCAAATCTCGGTGGAAAGCTTCCGAAGAACGAATATGAGAAGATTATG
>JAFXGC010000185.1 GCA_017513325.1 Clostridia bacterium | reverse complement strand
TGTTTATTGCTTGTTGCAGTTATGATGTTGTCTATGGTAGCTTGCACAGATGAAGGGAAAGATAATAAAGAAACACAGCCCGAAGAAACAGTTATACAGAAATCAAATAAAGTAGAAGCTGACCTTAAAGCAGTTTATGCGGCTCTTGATGCAGAGATAGGCTTTGAAGAGAATATTCTTGAAGTTGTTTATATGGCTGAAGATGAGTATGAAGTAGGACTCTGGCAGTACGGAGTAGACCCTGAGGTTGTACCCGCATTCAGCAGCATTAAAGACTATGCAATAACTGTACCAACAGACTATTGTCATACATTTGCAGCTTTTGTATTTGATCGTGAGCTCACAGAAGAGGAAGTGGCTGCGGTTAAGGAAAAAGTAAAAATGGACTATCTTGAGCCCCAGACTTCAGCACTTCAGATGTATATGCCCGATGAGTATGCTAAGATGGCATGGGCTTGTGAGAATGAGGACCTTATATGGAGAGAGTATGACAACGCTCTTGTTATGATTATAACAGGTGATGAAGAGGCAAAAGATGCTTTTGAAGTTTTCGAAAAGGAAGCTCTTAAATAAAGCAAATGAGAAAGCGGCTAAAAAAGCCGCTTTCTTTTTATTGTTAAAGCCCAATTTGTTGACTTTTCGCAGGAAATAGTATATAATATATTGATTGTTTACGGTAAAGTGAGGACTGTATGAAAACTAAAATAACAGCTTTTGTAATTTCCGTGATAATGATATGCGGCACGTTGGTAGGTTGCGGCAAAGAAAAAGTAAAAATGCACACGTATGAAGCAAATATTAATTCAGAACCATTCAAACTCACATACCCTGTGGAAAAAGATGGAGTTGTTCTGAAAACAGAATCAGAAATAGCAGAAATAGATAAGGCTTGCGCTAAAGCAGTAGCAAATGCATTGTTTATGTTTTCCAGTGAAAACAGTGCAGGTGTAGGCGAGATTAACAAGTCAGTTGATGCTGTTTTCGATTGCAGCGAAAAATTGATGGATTTGCTTAATTATACTTATACCGTCAGCGGTATAACAGGAGGAAAGTATCAGCCTGTGTTTGGTGCTGTTACAGAGCTTTATAAAGGAGATTCCGAAGTGACTGACGAGGCTATTGCCGAAGCCATGACACATACCGGTCTTGAGTTGATTACTTTGGAAGAAAACAGTATAATAAAAGCAGACAGAAATGCCAAACTTGATTATGAAAGTATTTCTGCGGGATATGCACTTGCTGATGCCGCAGCGGTTCTTTCTGTTAACGGAATTGACTATGCCGTACTCACATATATGAATACGGTTACAACTTTTGGTCAGATTTCAGAAAAGGAAAAAGTTGATCTGGCAGTATATAGCTGTGGTTCGGATGAGAGTTACCATGGCGTGTTGTCTTTTACCAATGCCGTTGTTACAACATGTAATAAAGACTATATTGTTATTGATGTTTAAACAGGCAAAAAAGCTGAGAACATTCATGACACAGTAGTTGTTATTTCAAACGACGGTATTCTCTCAAATGCACTTGCTCCTGTTTTTTATACAATGACAACAGAAGAAATACAGAAGCTTTACGATTCCAGATTGATCAAGTTTGAAGCAATTGTAATCGAAGAAGACGGAGAGGTTCATTTAACCTCGGAGAATGTTGAATATAAAAGAAATATGGCTGAAGAATAAGGAGAAGCTTTGGATAAGAAAAAAATCCTTAAACTTATATCCGGTTTAGTATTGGCGGGTATAGCACTGGTTGTTACGGTACAGCTTTGTTATTGGGCAATCAGTTTGAGAAACGAGGAGAATCTTGCGCTTTTTGAAGACAGAATAAGAATGGTCGGCGTGTGGGGTATCCCCATAATGATGATAATTCAAGTGCTTCAGGTGTTTCTTGCAGTAATACCTGGAGAGCCTATCGAAATTGCAATGGGAGTTCTATATGGAACCTGGTTTGGATGTGCTCTATGCCTCTTAGGGATAATGATAGGCAGTTCTTTGGTGTTTGTGTGCGTCAAGCGTTTTGGAAAGAGATTTGTTGATAAATTTATTTCCGGAGAAAAATTCAGCCGCTTGAAATTTCTCAAAGACCCGGCAAAAAGAGACGTGCTTCTTTTTGTTCTTATGTTTATTCCGGGGACCCCTAAAGATACTTTGACGTATTTTGCTCCGTTTACAGGGATCAGTCTTTTCAGATTCCTTGTGATATCTACGATTGCGAGAATTCCTTCCGTAATATCTTCATCATATATAGGTTCAAGTATAATTGAAGGTAATTATGTGAAAAGTATAATAGCTTTTGTAGTTGTGGGAACAGTCAGTTTGGCAGGCATACTGATATACAATAAAATAGTGGCAGAAAAGAATAAGGAAAAATAAATGACACAGTATATTGAAGATAGCGCAGTACAAGCACAGCTTGAATTGTGCAAGAAAATAGAAGAAAAGCTAAAAGAAATCTATGGCGAAGAAAAGCCGGGATTTTATATCCAGACTCTCGGATGTCAGCAGAATGAGGCGGACAGTGAAAGAATGGCAGGTCTCGCATCTCTAATGGGATATGTTCCCGTAAATGACCCGGAAAAAGCAAGACTGATTTTTATAAACACCTGCGCTATAAGAGAGCATGCGGAAACAAGAGCGCTTTCTTTTATCGGTGAATATAAGCATATAAAGGATAAATATCCTGAAACAATAATAGGCGTAGGTGGCTGTATGGTAACTCAGCAGCATAGGGCCGACAGAATAAAACATAGCTATCCCTATGTAAGCTTCACTTTTGATACGGGCGCACTTCATCTGTTGCCTGAGCTTGTGTGGGGAGCAATGAATAAAAAAAGCCGCCGATTTGTTATTAGCGATAAATATGAAATAGCCGAAAATATTCCTATTTATCGAGAAAAGCCCTTCAAAAGTTGGCTTTCCATTATGTACGGGTGTAATAATTTTTGTTCTTATTGCATAGTTCCCTATGTTCGAGGCAGAGAAAGAAGCCGTACACCCGATGCGATTCTTAAAGAAGCGAGAGAGCTTGTGGCGCTTGGCGCTAAGGATATAACTCTACTTGGCCAGAATGTTAATTCCTACGGAAAAGATACGGGTGGTATGGATATTGCTCAGCTTATGCGAGAAATTTGCAAGATCGAGGGAGATTTCCGACTTCGATTTATGACAAGCCATCCGAAGGATGCATCAGATGATCTTATCGCAGTTATGGCAGAGGAAGAAAAGGTTGTTCCTCATTTCCACTTGCCCGTTCAGTCAGGTTCAGATAAAATATTAAAGGCAATGAACCGCAGATATACAGCTGAAAAATATATGGGAATCATAGAGCGCCTTAAAAAGAGCGTACCCGATGTGAGTATCACTAGCGATATAATCGTAGGTTTTCCCGGTGAAACGGATGAAGATTTTGAGATGACACTCAAAATGATGGAAGAAGTCAGATACGATATGGTATTTTCTTTTATCTATTCTCCCAGAGTAGGCACTCCTGCAGCAGCTATGGAGAATCAGATTCCTCACAGTGTTTCAAGTGAGCGTATGAACCGCTTGCTTAAGCTTCAGGATGAAATAAGCCTTGAGCGAAACGAGCGCTTTGTGGGCAAGGTACTCCGTGTCCTCACAGAAGATGTGAGCAAGAATAACTCTTCAATGATGACGGGTAAAGCAGATGCTCCCAGACCTATTCATTTTGAGGGCGATAGCTCAATGATAGGTGAATACAAAAACATACTGATAACATCGGCAGATAAATACAGCCTTCGTGGCGAAATCAAAGAATAAGAGGTAAAAAACAATGAATGAACTTAAGACAGAACTTGTAGAACTTATTGCAAAGGTTGGCGAAATGGTACGCGCTGACGAAAGATATGTAGCTTTTGAGAAAGCAGCTGAAGCATATGCAAAGGATCCTGAAATTGCAACAGCTCTTACAGAATATAATGTGCAGCAGGCAGCTCTTGCTGAAGCATTTGGAGCAGAAGAAAGAGACGAAGCTCTTGTTTCTTCTATTCAGAACAGAATAAATGAGCTTTATAAGCAGATAACAGAAAGTCCCGTATACGTAGCATATCGCGAAGCAGGCGAAGAATATGAAACATTCACAAAGGCTTTCTATGGCGAGATTGAGTTCGCGATCACAGGTCAGAGACCTTCTTCATGCGCAGGAGATTGTTCCAGCTGCGGCGGTTGCCACTAACATTTAAAAATAACTGACAGAAAAAACACAGAAGGATTGGTGCGTCATTATGACTCCGATGATGGAGCAGTATTTTCAGATCAAAGATAATTACAAAGATTATATATTGTTTTACCGTCTCGGCGATTTTTACGAGATGTTCTTTGAGGATGCTCAGCTTGCATCTAAAGAGCTTGAGTTGACACTCACCGGAAGAGATTGCGGCGAGGCTCAGAGGGCTCCTATGTGCGGCGTGCCTTTCCACTCTTCAGAAGGGTATATCGGACGCCTTATATCAAAGGGATATAAGGTTGCAATATGTGAGCAAACTGAAGATCCTGCATTGGCAAAAGGGCTTGTGCGCCGAGAGGTTGTAAGAGTTATAACACCGGGCACTGTAATTGAAACAGACCTTCTCACAGATAATAAAAATAACTACCTTGCATCACTCTATGTGGCAGATGATGGCGCAGGTATATGCTTTGCGGATATTTCAACAGCGCAGATTTCTGCCACATATTTCACAGGCGCATCAGTAGAATCTGAGATTGCAAATGAGCTCACAACATTTTCTCCAAAAGAGCTTATCACTAATATAGATGTTAAACAGATGCCCCTTGTGGCAGCACATCTTGCTGACAGGAGTATTCTTGTAACAAGAACAGAGGATAAATTTAAAGTTGCTAAAGAAACTTATGTGAAGTATTTTTCAAAAGAAGCGGAAAGTGCCGATTTTGAAAATGCCAGAGTTGCGGCAGGAGCCGCAATGGCGTACGTTGAGGAAACACAGAAGGTTGATTGTTCATATATAAAGAATATTGAACTTTATCAGAATTCTCAGTATCTTGAAATGGATATGGCAACTCGCCGTAATCTTGAGCTGACAGAAACTATGCTTACAAAGGATAAAAAGGGCTCGCTTCTGTGGGTGCTTGATAAAACGGGAACAGCTATGGGTGCCCGTTTGCTGAGAAGTCAGATCGAGCATCCTCTCACCAATGTGAGACAGATCGTAAGCCGTCAGCGCTCAGTAGGTGAACTGCTTTCCAACTTTATGCTGAGAGAAGAGATAAGAGAAGAGCTCGCAAGCGTTCTTGACCTTGAGCGACTTATGACAAAAATCACTTACGGAACCGCAAGTGCAAGAGAACTCAGAGCTATAGCTCAAACTATAGCTGTTCTTCCAAGAGTCAAAGAAATGCTCAGTGGAACAGAGTCGGAGGAGCTTGAGGCAATATGGAAGGATATAGACGAGCTCACCGACGTTCATGATATTATTTCCAGGGCAATAGTAGATACCCCTCCTTTCCAGGTGCGCGAGGGTGGAATGATCCGCGAGGGTTATGACAGCCGTGTTGACGAACTTCGCTCTATTATGGAGAACGCAGGGGCGTATATAAACGGTATTCAGGAAAGAGAAAGAGAAGAAACTGGCATCAAGAATCTGAAGATAGCCAATAATAAAGTATTCGGCTATTATATTGAGGTAACAAAATCATATCTTGAGCTTGTTCCGGATACATATATCAGAAAACAGACTCTCGCAAATGCAGAGAGATATATAACAGAAGAACTTAAAGAGCTTGAAGCAACTATAGTTGGAGCATCGGATAAGGTTAAAAACCTTGAGTATGAACTTTTCTCTGAAATAAGAGATATAGTTGCTGAAAATGCAGTAAGAATAAGAAAGAGTGCGGCAGCTCTCGCTCAGCTTGACGTATTTGTAAGCCTTGCAGAGGTTGCGGCACTAAATAACTATGTTTGTCCCGAGGTGGACTATTCCGATAAGCTTGAAATTAAGGATGGACGCCATCCTGTTGTAGAGCGCTTTGTTCAGGATTCATATTTTGTTCCAAACGATGTAAATCTTGATACCGGTTACAACAGAATGATGCTTATAACCGGTCCCAATATGGCAGGTAAATCCACATATATGCGTCAAACTGCTCTTATAGTGCTTATGGCGCAGATAGGCAGCTTTGTGCCTGCGTCAGAAGCAAGAATAGGCGTTGTGGATAAGCTTTTCACAAGAGTTGGCGCATCTGATGACCTTGCAAGCGGACAGTCTACATTTATGCTTGAAATGAAAGAGGTTGCATCAATCCTTGCCAACGCAACCAAGCGCAGCTTTATAATTTATGACGAAATTGGCCGTGGTACAAGCACATATGACGGTATGGCAATAGCTCGTGCTGTTCTTGAATATACAAGCGGTAAAAAGCTTGGCGCAAAAACAATGTTTGCAACCCATTATCACGAGCTGACAAGCCTTGAAGATGAAATGGAAGGTGTTGTAAACTACAACGTAGCAGTTAAAAAACGCGGAGATGATCTTACTTTCCTTCGTAAGATAGTGAGGGGACCCGTTGACGAAAGCTACGGTATTGAGGTTGCAAAGCTGGCAGGTATACCTAATTCAGTTGTCAAGCGAGCAAAGGAGATCCTTGCAGGGCTTGAAGCTGAAGGCGGTAAGCCAATAAATGAAAAGCCGATCGATTTCAGTCAGCAGGGAAGCTTTGATAATATGGCTATCAGTATGCTGGACGTAACAAATGAGAGAGTTTGTGATGAAATCAAAGCAACAGATATAAACACACTCACTCCCATTGAGGCAATGAATCTCATTTTTGAGTGGAAAAAGAAATTAATGTAAGAATGGAGGTGTCCCCGTGGCAAGAATAAACGTGCTTGGCTTTGATATAGCCAATCTTATAGCGGCAGGTGAGGTTGTAGACAGACCTTCGTCAGTTGTAAAAGAGCTTTGCGAAAACGCAATAGACGCAGGTGCTAAAAATGTAACTGTTGAGATCCGTCACGGAGGCACAACATATATTCGCGTGTCGGATAACGGATGCGGTATAGATTCTGAGGATCTGCCCCTTGCAGTGCTTCGCCACGCAACAAGTAAGATTTCAAAAGCAGAAGATCTTGCGTCTATCGGAACGCTCGGCTTCCGAGGAGAAGCGCTTGCGGCAATTGCTGCGGTTTGCCGCCTGAAGATTGTTTCCAAAACTGCGGATGCCCCTATGGGCACGCAGATGGAATGCGAAGGCGGAGAAATAGTCGATATTATGGAAACAGGCTGCGCTAAAGGCACAACCGTTGTTGCGAGAGAGCTTTTCTATAATGTTCCCGCAAGAAGAAAATTCCTCAAAAAAGACGCAACGGAGACAGCCGCAGTTTCCGCAGTTATGGAAAAAATTGCACTATCCGAGCCTTCTGTTTCAATCAAATATGTGACCGACGGAGAAGTGAGATTTATAACCAACGGAGACGGCAACCTTCGTAGTGTTATATATTCCATCTATGGCAAGGATGTTGCAAGACGACTTGTTGAAGTTGATCGTGAGGACGGAAACGGAATAAGAGTGTGGGGATTTGTAAGTGAACCTGACTTGATCCGTTCTAACAGAAATTCAGAAAATTTCTTTATAAACGGCAGATTTGTAAAAAGCAAAACTGCAATGGCATCTCTCGAACAAGCCTATGCCACAAGAATTCCGAAGGAAAAATTTCCCTTTGCAGTTCTTAATATTGAGCTTAACCCGGGCGCAGTAGATGTAAACGTGCATCCTTCAAAGCTTGAGGTTAAATTCGCAAATGAAAGAGTTATTTTTGAAGCCATATACTATGCAGTCCTTTCAGCTTTGGAAGGTGAGGGAAAACGCCCGCAGCTCACAGTATATCCTGCTGAAAAAACTCAGCCTAAGCCTCTTGACGTAACTGCTAAAAGACAGCCGGAAACTAAGCCTGCTGTGAAAGCGGAACAAAGAAAACAAAACGATTCGTTTTTTGTTCAGGGAGAAGAGGCAAGAAAAGTTTTGTCGGCATTTGTTGCAGTAGAAAATAAGCCTAAAGACCGCCCCGATAAAACACAGATAAAAATTGAAGAAGCTATAAGGCAGGCTGAACCGATAAAATCGGAGCCCAAACCTGTAGTTTCTCACATAAAACCGAATATTACAGAAACGGTGAAGCCGATAGCATCCACTGTAGCGCCAAAGCAGGCAGAAAAACCATCACCTGCACAACAGAAAAAAACAGATGTGGAAGAGGAGAAAGCGCCAAAGGAAGAAATCCCCGATTATATCATTGCAGGCGAAGTTTTCAATTGCTATATAATCGTTCAGCTTGAAGACCGTATTCTTATGATAGATAAACACGCAGCCCACGAGAGAATACTCTTTGACGAAATGTGTCGCAGAATGAAATCAAAGGCAAAACATTCGCAGATTCTTATGTTGCCGCTTAATATAACATTGTCGGAGGATGAGCTGGTTGCCCTTGAGGATTTCGGCGAGCAGATAAAGTCACTGGGCTTTGTTTATAGGGTTGAAAAGGATAAAAAGCGCGTTTCAGTAACAGAAATCCCCGATGAACTCTCACGAGAAGCCGCATCTGATATGATTTGCGAGCTGGCAACTCAGCTTGCAAATGGCACCGGCAGCGTTGAAGCGGCAGAGGCCAAATTCTTTGAAGCCAAGCTTTATCAGGCTTCCTGTAAGGCTGCAATCAAAGGCGGAAGAGTATATTCAAGAGAGCATCTCAAATGGATATGCGACAGGCTTTTAAAAAAGCTGGGAGAAGATGGCGCAGTTATCAAAACCTGCCCCCATGGTCGACCCGTAGCATTTGAAATAAAGAAAAACTCTATTGAACGTCAGTTCAACAGATTACAATAATTTGGAGAAATATATAGTATGTATACATTGCTAAAAAAAGAAGGCCGAGCAAGAAGAGGCAGATTTGAAACACCTCACGGCACAATAGAAACCCCCGTATTTATGAACGTTGCAACCTGCGCTGCGATCAAAGGCGGACTTGATGCATATGCCCTTGAAGACGTTAATTGTCAGGTTATGCTTTGCAACACATACCACCTGCATCTTCGTCCCAGCGATAAGCTTGTTTATGATATGGGCGGTCTCCATAAGTTCACAGGCTGGAAGAAGCCTATCCTCACAGATAGCGGCGGATTTCAGGTGTTCTCCCTTTCTCAGCTTCGCAGAATAAAGGAAGAAGGCGTTTATTTTGCATCTCATATCGACGGTCGCCGTATTTTTATGGGACCTGAAGAAAGTATGCAGATCCAGTCACACCTTGGCTCAACTATCGCAATGGCGTTTGATGAGTGTATTGAAAACCCTGCTGAGTATAACTACACAAAGAAATCTTGCGAAAGAACAACACGTTGGCTCCATCGTTGCAAAGCTGAAATGGATCGTCTCAATAGCCTTCCCGATACAGTAAATCCCAAGCAGATGCTTTTCGGTATCAACCAGGGAAGCACATATGAAGATCTTCGTATTGAGCATATGAAGCAGATCGCAGAGCTTGATCTTGATGGTTATGCTATCGGCGGACTTGCAGTTGGTGAAGAAGCAGAGGAAATGTACAGAATCATTGATGCTGTTGAACCCTATATGCCCGAGAACAAACCCAGATATCTTATGGGTGTTGGAACACCTCAGAATATTCTTGAAGCAGTTCATATGGGTGTAGACTTCTTTGACTGCGTAATGCCCTCAAGAAATGCCCGCCACGGCAACGTGTTCACATGGCACGGCAAGATGAATATTATGAACGAGAAGTATGCCCGCGATCCTCGTCCTATCGACGAAAATTGCGGATGCCCCGCTTGCCGCCACCATAGCAGAGCATATATCCGTCATCTTATCAAGGCAAAAGAAGCCGTTGGTATGATGCTGGCAGTTCAGCACAACCTCTGGTTCTATAACGAGCTTATGTCAAAGATAAGAGAAGCCCTTGACGGCGGCTATTTTGAAAGCTTCTATCAGAAGTATCATAACGCTCTTGCAGAAAGAAGACAGGACTAATAAGTTTAACAGAAGCAGGCTATCTTGTGATAGCCTGCTTTTATATTGACATTATCTACAAAAAGTGTTAAGATGAAATTGGAAAGGGAGGTATATAATATGAAACATAGGAAGTTAGCGATCACACTTATTATCATTGTTTCTGTAATAGCTCTTGTTGCAGGAGCAATTGCCCTTGATTTGTTCGGTTTGAAAACAACTCTGAGATATTATACAGGCTATCCCTATCCACTTACCCCCAGAATAAAAGATATAGAGGATTTTGAAGAGCTCTGCGGATTTGATTTTGCAGATGATGCTGTTTTGGAAAAGGTAATGGTAGAAAGATCTTTTGGTCCTGGCGGATGGCCTCGTTATGTAGAAACAGATCTGTGGGTTTATGATTCTGTTATAACTATGTCTGAGGAAAGCGCAGAGCAGCTTGTTTCAGAGCTTGAAGATAACAGAAAATTCGAGAAAAATTTTGAGATTCAGTTTTCCGATTTTGCCGCTATGGAAGCAAACGGTAAAAGGTATAATTATATTTATTTCGGTGATGAAGCAGGCTATAGCTGGGATATTCCGTGGCGTAATGAAGTAACCCGCGGGGGAGGAATCAATTTGGCCACAGTATTTTTTGTAAGGATTAACGATGATGATACAGCAACCGTATGTGTATCAAGAATGGGCAAATATGGACTTGGATTTGCATATTAAAAAGGCAGCTGACAAAATCAGCTGTCTTTTTTTGCCAATCTTACGACTGCAAATTGTTGACAATTAGTAAATTCTACAAAAATCGTAGGAATAATATTGCAAACCTTTGTTGCATATGATAGAATTAGTGTAACAAATGAAGGAGGTATTATATATGCCGTTTGTAATTGGATTAATAGTAGTAGTGTTGGTTATAATCATTGCCAATATCAAAATCGTTCCTCAGGCTCAGGAATATGTAATTGAGTTTTTAGGAAAATACAGAACAACCTGGGGCGCAGGTATTCACATTCTCGTTCCTTTTCTTGAGAGAATCGCAAAGAAGATCACTCTCAAAGAGCAGGTTATGGATTCTCCTCCTCAGCCCGTTATCACAAAGGATAACGTAACAATGCAGATCGATACGGTTGTATACTTCAAGGTATACGATGTAAAGCTTTATACATATGGCGCGGTTAATCCCCTCAGCGCCCTTGAAAATCTCACAGCAACAACTCTCCGTAACCTTGTTGGTGAACTTGAGCTTGACGGAACTCTCACGAGCCGTGATACGATCAATGGTAAAATGACAGAGATCCTTGACGAAGCAACAGACCAGTGGGGTATCAAGGTAAACCGCGTTGAGCTGAAGAACATCATTCCTCCCAGAGAAATTCAGATGGCGATGGAAAAGCAGATGAAGGCTGAGCGCGACAGAAGAGAAACTTTGCTTCAGGCAGAAGGTCATAAAGCGGCTTCTATCACAAGAGCAGAAGGTGATAAGCAGGCTATGATTTTGGA
>JAFXGC010000184.1 GCA_017513325.1 Clostridia bacterium | reverse complement strand
CGTTAACAACGGCTCTATCACTGCTACAGGCGGTAATGAAGGTATCGATGCACAAGAAATTACCATCAACGGTGGTACTCATTACTTCTCCTCGAACTCATACTCCTTATATGCATATATGAACATATACATAAACGGAGGAACTATCAACGTATTTGATTCAGGTAGTGGTATTTATTCGTATGCATATGAAGTTTTCATTACAGGCGGTACGATCAATATTGATGCAATACGTGGAATTACCGCCGATGATCGTTTTCAAATTTCAGGCGGAAATCTTACCGTTAACGCTTCAAAGTGTTGTATTCAATCTGACGAAACCGTCTTCAAGGGCGGCGCGGCAGACCTTACGTACACGGGAGACGTTGAAAACGATGATGAACACGGCGTTTTAACCTTTTATTGGAGTAACGAGGACTTAATCGTAGGATACGGTGTGAAGATGCAGGCATCCACCACTGCAAACGGAGCTCTTACAGACTTTGTGCTTGAAAACCTTGACACCTACGATCGAATCGTGACAAGTGAGATCCCCCATGACTTATACGTTGGCGGAGTTCTTATGACAGACGGCGACTACCTTGCAGTTGGCGCAAACGCTACTCAGACAACAAGACCCGAGGGCGGATATGCATATCTCGAAGACGGCACGCTTTACCTCAAAAATTATGAATATGAGGGCAGAGGATACAACTACTCCTCTATCGACTACGCAGTTATTTACGCAGAGGCTCCCCTTACTATAGAGGTTTACGGCGAATGCGTGCTTAATCAGACAAAAGGCTCATCTCGCTGTATCTTTATTAAAGATGATCTCAGCATCATAGGAGACAGCTATGATGACTCTACACAGCTTGAGTTATATGGCTACAGCTGTATCTACTCAAATGTTACGGGTGCTGACGTTTATATCGAAGATATTGACGTGCTGTACTTTAAATCAGAGGAAGGCGACGCTGTTAACATAAAGGGCGACGTTACCTTTGATGACGTTGTTGGCAGCATTTACTCTTATGAATTGAGCGCTGTCAGAGCAAACAACGTTAATATTATGAACCATAGCAACGTTGATTTCTATGCAAAATGTTACGGCGTTCGCGCTACTGAAACACTGACTATCAACAAGAGCCGCGTTCAAGCGCGCAGCGTAGACACAGATGACGACGATATCTACTATGCCCTTAGCGCAAACAAATACAACTTTGCAGGAACTCCCGCAGGCTATGGAGCAAACTTTGCGTTTGAGGAAAATGATATCGAAGAATTTAATATAAACAAGATCAGAGTTTACGACTTTGTTGAAATAAGCTTTACAGAGGTATACGTTGGCGGAGTTCTTATGACAGACGGCGACTACCTTGCAGTTAGCGCAAATGCCACTCAGAAAACAAAGCCCTCTGCGGGATACGCTTATTACAAGGACGGTGTTCTCACTCTTAATAACTATTCCTATAACGGCATAGGTTATAACGACGGATATTATTCCGAAAATGGCATTGTCTACAGCGAATTTGATCTAACTGTCCGTCTTATAGGTAAAAATACACTTAAAGGCAGTTCAGATGAATTTGATATCATTGGTATATGGTTCTCATCCCCCTATACCTCATATATCACGGCTGACTCCGGCGCAAGCCTTGATATAAACGTTGACAGCAACGGCATTTACACTGAAAGTGGTCCTATCACTATAAATGGATGTAATATTTCTGTTACATCAGGCTCTTACGGTATTCTCGCGTACGACGCCCCCATTACGATCGATAACTCCAATATTTCCATTAAATCAAGCGGAACCGGTATTTGCTCCTACAGTTTTACTATGACGATCAAAAACTGCTATCTTATGATTGACAGCAGTGATAGCTACGGTATTTATAGCTGCAATACTCTTGCATTATTCGAAAGCGATATTTCTGCAAGATCCAAATATCAATGTATATATGCAGATTATAGCCTTACAATATACGACGGATATATAGACCTTACCTTAAATAATGACGATGATTATTATAGTGCTATATATTGCGATGACTCTATTAGCTGTAATACGAATATATATGCCGCAGTTAAGGCCGGAGATGATCTTTCTACAATCACTCTCAATGATCTATCAGAAAATACATACGACCGCGTTATCATCGGCAACAAAATCAAAAACGGCTGGGTTGAGGAAGGCGGCTACTGGTACTACTTTGGCTCCAACGGATATATGCTTAAGTCCAGATGGATCCAGAGCAGCGGCAAATGGTATTATCTTGACGCCAACGGCCGTATGCTGAAGAATCAGTGGATGAAGGATTCCATTGGCTGGGTTTATTGCGGTCCTGACGGTGCCATGCTGACAAATGCATGGTGCAAGGACTCCAAGGGCTGGTGCTACGTCGGCGCTGACGGATACGCTGTTACAAACTGCTGGATGAAGGACTCTATCGGCTGGATCTGGCTTGATTCCGAAGGCTCTATGACCTACAACAAGTGGATCTACAACGAAGGCAAATGGTATTTTGTTGATACGAATGGCTACAGAGTTTCTAACAGATGGATGAAGGATTCCAAGGGCTGG
>JAFXGC010000183.1 GCA_017513325.1 Clostridia bacterium | reverse complement strand
TCTTTCTTCATAGATAAATCCTCCGATTGTGTTTCTTTTTTCGACTGGCAGGTCGATTCTATTCTATCACAATCGGAGGATTTTTATCATCGGTTAACCTTTTTTCAACCACGCGACTATCGCGTGGTTTTCGGGTTACAAAAAAAGCAGCGTGCTTTTTCACGCTGCTTTTTATTTTAACTATATTATTCGTAGAGCTTACCCATCTTAACAAGTCTTTCATACTTAGCCTTAGCCGCTGCTTCAGCCTGTGCAAAGAGCTGTGCTGCTCTTTCAGGGAAAGACTGAGCAAGACGAGCATAACGAGCTTCGTTTGCAATGAATGCCTGATAATCTGCTGTGGGAGCCTTGGAATCGATTGTGAGCTTATTAGCTTCAAGAGTAGGATTATATCTGAAGAGATGCCAGTAGCCTGCTTCAACTGCCTTCTTCATTTCAAGCTGGCAGTTCTGCATGCCGCCCTTCTTGATACCGTGCATTTCACAAGGAGCATAGCCGATAATAAGGGAAGGTCCGGGATATGCTTCAGCTTCTCTGAGAGCCTTAAGAGTCTGGTTCATATCTGCGCCCATAGCGATCTGTGCTACGTATACATAACCGTAGGACATTGCGATTTCAGCAAGATTCTTCTTGCCGATAGCCTTACCTGCTGCTGCAAACTGAGCAACCTGACCGATATTGGAAGCCTTGGAAGCCTGACCGCCTGTGTTGGAGTAAACTTCTGTATCAAATACCATGATGTTTACGTCTTCGCCGGAAGCAAGTACGTGGTCGAGACCGCCAAATCCGATATCGTAAGCCCAACCGTCACCACCGAAGATCCAAACAGACTTCTTAGCAAGATAATCCTTGCCTGCAACGATTTCCTTTTCTGCAGGAACAGTTTCGCAAGTGCCGCGAGCAATATCATCTTCAAGCATTGCAACCATATGAGCAGTTGCTGCTGCGTTTGCCTTGGGATCATCAAGAGTGTTGAGGTAGCCTTCAAGGCAGCCTGTCCATTCTTCAGTAACGCCCATTTCCTGATACTTAACAAGGAGATCACGAACCTTCTGGATCAGGCGCTCGCGGATAGTCTTCTGACCGAGTGCCATGCCGAGACCGTGCTCAGCGTTATCTTCAAAGAGGGAGTTTGCCCAAGCGGGGCCCTTGCCGCTTTCACGGTTTACTGTGTAAGGAGTGGAAGGTGCGCTGCCGCCCCAGATAGAAGAACAACCTGTTGCGTTGGAGATATACATTCTCTCACCGAAGAGCTGTGTGATAAGGCGTGCATAAGATGTTTCAGCACAACCTGCGCAGGAGCCGGAGAACTCAAGCAGAGGCTGCTTGAACTGAGAGCCCTTAACTGTTGTGTCGTTGAACAGTTCAGGCTTTTCAGCAACGTTTGCAACAGCATAATCAAATGCTGCCTGCTGCTCGGACTGAGTTGCCTGAGGCTTCATAACGAGAGCGTACTTAGCGGGATCTGCCTTTTCGCCTGCAGCTGCTGCCTTCTTATCTACGTTTACGTTTACAGGACAAGCCTTAACACAAAGAGTACATCCCATACAGTCAAGGGGAGATACTGCAACTGTGAACTTATAATCTGTCTTAAGAACGGGCTTAGCCGCAAACTTTGTTACCTCAGGAACAGCTGCCGCTTCATCCGCTGTCATAGCGAAGGGACGGATAGTTGCGTGAGGACAAACGAAGGAACAAGTGTTACACTGGATACAGTTTTCTGCATTCCACTGAGGAACCATAACTGCAACGCCGCGCTTTTCATAAGCTGCTGCGCCCTGAGGGAATGTACCGTCTGCCATATCCTTGAATGCGGAAACAGGCAGGCTGTCACCGTCCATCTTACCAACGGGCTTAACAACGCGGTTTACAAAGTCTACAAGTTCAGGACGTGTGCCTGTTGCAGCTGCATCTGCAGGAGTTTCGCCTGCATTCTTCCAGCTTTCAGGAACTTCAACCTTAACAAGCGCGCCTGCGCCCATATCGATTGCCTTATGGTTCTGAGCAACAACTTCTTCACCAAACTTGGAGTATGACTTTGTTGCCATATACTTCATATAGCCAACTGCTTCATCCAGGGGCATAATATTTGCAAGAGCAAAGAATGCAGACTGGAGAATTGTGTTCTTAACCTTGGGGTTACCAACTTCGTTCTTAGCGATAGAAGTTGCGTTGATTGTATAGAACTTAACGTCGTTGTTTGCGATATAGCTCTTAACAGAAGCAGGAAGATTTTCTTCAAGTGCTGCTTCATCCCACTGTCAGTCAAGAAGGAATGTGCCACCGGGCTTAACGTCGTTTACGAACTTATAGCCCTTGAGAATATAGCTGGGGTTATGACAAGCAACGAAGTTTGCCTTTGTGATATAGTAGGGGCTCTTGATAGGTGTGTCACCAAAGCGCAGGTGGGAAATTGTTACGCCGCCTGTCTTCTTTGAGTCATACTGGAAGTAAGCCTGGATATATTTATCTGTGTGGTCACCGATGATCTTGATGGAGTTCTTGTTAGCACCAACAGTACCGTCGCCGCCGAGACCCCAGAACTTGCAGGAGATTGTGCCTGCAGGAGCTGTGTCGGGAGAACGCTTTTCGGCAAGAGAGAGACCTGTTACGTCATCTACGATACCGATTGTAAAATTGTTCTTAGGTTCATCTTCTGCAAGGTTATCATAAACTGCGAAGATGGAAGCAGGAGTTGTATCCTTGGAACCGAGACCATAGCGGCCGCCAACAACTGTCTTGCCTGTTACGCCCTTGGAAGCAAGAGCTGTCACAACGTCAAGATAGAGAGGCTCGCCAAGCGCGCCGGGTTCCTTTGTTCTGTCGAGAACTGCGATCTTTGTTGCAGTTTCGGGAATAGCCTTAATAAGATTTTCAGCAACGAAAGGTCTGTAGAGACGAACCTTTACGAGACCAACTTTTTCGCCTGCTGCAAGCATATAGTCAATAACTTCTTCAGCAACGTCACAAACAGAACCCATTGCAATGATTACACGGTCTGCATCGGGAGCTCCGTAGTAGTTGAAGGGCTTATAGTCTGTGCCAAGCTTAGCGTTGACTTTGTCCATATACTTTTCAACGATTGCAGGAAGCGCATCATAGTAGCTGTTACAAGCTTCTCTGTGCTGGAAGAAGATGTCGCCGTTTTCAGCAGAACCGCGAAGAACGGGATGCTCAGGATTGATTGAACGAGCTCTGAATGCTTCAACTGCATCCATGTCAACCATTTCCTTAAGATCTTCATAGTCCCAAGCTTCGATCTTCTGAATTTCGTGGGATGTACGGAAACCGTCGAAGAAGTTGAGGAAAGGAACTCTGCCTTCGATAGTTGCAAGATGAGCAACTGCACCAAGGTCCATAACTTCCTGAGGGTTAGTTTCAGCCATCATAGCAAAACCTGTCTGACGGCAAGCATAAACGTCGGAATGATCACCGAAAATGTTGAGTGCGTGAGATGCAACGCAACGGGCAGAAACGTGAATTACAGAAGGAAGAAGCTCACCTGCGATCTTATACATATTGGGGATCATAAGAAGAAGACCCTGAGAAGCTGTATAAGTTGTTGTGAGCGCGCCTGCTGCCAGTGAGCCGTGAACGGCACCTGCTGCACCTGCCTCAGACTGCATTTCCATAACCTTTACTGTGTCGCCAAAAATATTTCTTGCGGGCTCGCCGAAAATATTTTTATCAGTTGCTGACCAAGTGTCTGTAACCTCGGCCATAGGGGAAGAAGGAGTGATAGGATAAATAGCGGCAACCTCTGTGAACGCATATGACACGTGCGCGGCAGCGGTATTACCATCCATTGAAACTTTTCTTCTTGCCATGTAAACCTCCTAAGATTTATCTAAAAAATTATTTTTTATTAAAAAACGCTGTTTTTCAGCATACATTAGTTATTATACAACATTTTCTCGTCTTTGTAAATAACGATTATTACAATAAACATTAAAATATTTGTGCAAAATAACAAAACATTTCCTTGATAACTAAATATTCTTTTAATTATTATTTGCTTTGTATAGCATTTATTATGAAGATTAACGATAATTCAATATATAGCTTGCAGGTGCGACCATTGGTCGTCACTACGGTAAATCACAACGCCAAAAAATAATTTATCTAAAAACCGCCGCGTATTACTACGCGGCGGTTTTTAAAATATATTACACGAGATTATTCGTCAAAGTTTTCTGACAGTTTCACCTTCGACTATATAGACAGTTATTTTCTTCCCTTTTTTATAGCAATTATCTATAACATATTTTGTTCCTTTGGATTTTCCATCCCAAAAAGATACCACTATATCTGCATATTTAATTATTTCCAAATTCCGTTTCAAAGGCGCTCCTCTGCCATATCTTTTATAATCCGGCAAAATCTCTTTCAATGTCATATTATTACGCAAAGCATATTCCCTTGCACAAATATCAATTCCCTTAGCTCTGCCTGACACTATCTCTGAAATATTATGCGGTAAATACAAATCCAGATTTTCTATTTTCAGACTCCTTGAGCCTACTATTGCAACTTTCACAAAAACCTCCAAAAATAGTCTATGCATAGACTAATAGTATCACGCATAGCCTATTTGAAGCAATAGTTTTTTGTATTCTATTTTTATAAAAACAACGGGAGAATAGAAATATGGACACAATTTCAGCTGTTAGAAATCGCATTTTACAGCTTTGCGGACAGAGAAACATTTCAATAAATAAACTTGCAAATATCTGCGCACTTCCTCCTTCTTCTGTTAAAAATATTTTGTACGGAAAAAGCCAAAACCCCAAGCTTCTTACAATAAAAATGCTATGCGATGGATTGGACATCACTCTTGCCCAATTCTTTGATACGGATGAATTTAACGGTCTTGAGCAAGAAATAAAATAACTCTATTATTTTAAATATAAAGGGATTTCGCTCTCTGCGGAGAGCGACCAAGAAGCTCCGCCTCTTGGATTACCTCGAGGCAATAGGTATTTCGTCCGTTGCGACGGACGAATCATGGCTCTGCCCTGATAACCCGCGACCTTTTTCAAAAAAGGTCGATAAAAACGCACTGTTAACGTTTATCATCTGCCTAAAAAACCGCCGCGTATTGCTACGCGGCGGTTTTTGAAATATATTACACCAAATTATTTGGAAAGAAGCTTTTTGATTGCAACGATCTCAACGCAAAGGCAGAGAATAGAAATTGCGCTTATAAGATTTTCATTGTTGGGGAATGTGGGCGCAATTCTCAAGTGACGGTCACGGGGATCAACACCGTAAGGATAAGAAGCGCCTACCTTTGTAAGAGCAACACCGGTTTCACCTGCAAGATCATAAACAGCTTTTGCACATCCATCGGGAACGGAGAGATCTATGAAATATCCGCCCTTGGGCTCTGTCCATTCTGCGATACCTGTAAGGTTCTCGCGGAACGCCTTAATAACGATATCAAACTTGGGCTTGATGATCTCAGCATGGCGCTTCATATGTGCTCTGATACCTTCAGCTGTTTTGAAATACTTAACGTGACGGAGCTGGTTCATCTTATCAGAACCGATTGTCTGCACGCCGAGAAGGGGCTTGATCTGATTTACGTTGTTTTCACTTGCGATCAGCATTGCAATACCGTTACCGGGGAATGTGATCTTGGATGTGGATGCAAATTCAAAGATCATATCTTCATTGCCGTGCTTTGCTGCTTCCTCAAAAATATCAAGGATTTCAGGAGCATCGTCAACGAGATCGTGAACTGCATATGCATTATCCCAGAAAACTCTGAAATCGTCAGCTGCAGGCTTGAGTGCTGCAAAACGACGAACTGTTTCATCAGAATAAACAACACCTTCGGGGTTGGAATATTTGGGAACACACCAGATACCCTTGATGGAGGGGTCGATAGCAACAAGCTTTTCAACCATATCCATATCGGGACCATCTGCTGTCATTTCAACAGGAATAAGCTCAAAGCCAAGTGTTTCTGTTACAACAAAGTGTCTGTCATAACCGGGAGCAGGACAAAGGAACTTAAGCTTTCCCTGTTGACCCCAAGGCTTAGAACCACCGTATACACCGAAGAGCATTGCACGTGCAATTGTATCATACATCATATTGAGAGCAGAGTTGCCTCCGATGATAACTCTTTCGGGAACTGTGTTCATAAGATCTGCAAAGAGCTTCTTCGCCGCAGGAATACCGTCAAGCACTCCATAGTTACGGCAGTCAAAGCCTGTTTCATCAAAGCAATCTTCTTTTGTGTTTATTACATTAAGGATATCAAGAGACAGATCAAGCTGCTCAGCATTGGGCTTGCCGCGTGTGAGATCAAGAGAAAGTCCCTTTGCTTTCCAATCAGCAAGGGCTGCTTCTTTTTCTGCAAGACGAGTCTGGAGTTCAGATGCGGAAAGTGAGTTAAGTGCGTTCATATGTCCGATCCTTTCTATATCAAAAGTTGAAAAATCATAAATGAAAGTTTTTGATGCTCAAAAAGTCATATTTTTTGTCACATCGCAGATTATTATAAACTATACATTATAAAAATGCAAGTGATAACAAGAAAAATTTCAAAAAATAATTCTTTTCGTCTTTAATCACACTTGCGGATGCATTTATGATGTGATAAAATATAAAAAACTCTAAAAGGAGCTAAATATGGCTACCGTTTTTATCTTTATCGTTTTATCTTCCTTTATATATACTCTGTTTCTGCAGAGATTCTCTGCAGACGCAAAGCGTGTCAAGTTATATTCAAAAACTCTTTTTATCGCCGGCATAGCAGGTGCTATTGCTCTGATCATCTCTTTTATAGCATTTTATGTTCATCTCAAATCAATTGATAATGCTGAACTTTATGAAACGCTCCGCGATGCCTTCACAATTTTTGCTTATCCTATCTGCTTTTGGGCGGCAGCAGTTATTCTGATAACAATAATCGCATATTTCATAAATAAAAAAACAACCGCTATTATTCCTGCAGTCTGCAACCTGACAGCTGTTCTGTGTTTGCTTTGGACCATTGTTTTCGCTTCTTGGGCACATTTTGACGGATTTGCAATGAATACATACGAACACATCACCGGTTGCTCTCTTTCCCTGCTTCTGATGCTGCCATCCTCTCTTAGCTTAAAATATTTTTCAGGATTGCTTGAGGATAAAGAATTTATCTTCCACCGCAAACATAGGCACGATGAAAAACACAAAAGATCCGAAGAAAGAAAAAGAATCAGGGAAACTAAAAACAGAATTAAAAATAAAACAAACAGATAATATAGAGAAGTCCTGCATTTTTTTGCAGGATTTCTTGGTTTTTGCCATCCTCACCCACAACTGCGGAGCATTTTTCATCTTTGTTCTCACAGAAAGGCAAAGATAGGGATCATTTCAATTCATAAACATATAGCTCCTCACCTTCAAGGTCAGAAGCAAACATATCAACACTTGCTCTTGCGCTGTTGTCATAAGTGGTATAATAATATATTCCTTTGTCGGTGTTGCAGCAGCCGGAATAAAGCGTGTATTCATATTTTCCGTCTTTTGTGAGAATGCAACCTTTTGGCATTGCAACAGAATTAAGAATATGGAAAAATTGGTCTACACTTTCTTTTTCGGTTTCGCCCGAAACCGATTTTGTTTTCACAAAAACAGCTTTGACAAATCTTGAACCGGAAGAAAAATCTCCCGGAAGCCCCAGAGCTCCCATTCCAAGACTGTAGTTTTTTAACTCTATTTCCGGATTTATTTTGTTTTCCGCTGTACCTTCGCAAAGAAACATATAGTTATTCAGATTCATCATATGATAGTCAAAAGTGGGATTGTTTGTGAGTACTCCCACAGCATTATCATATATCTTTAAACCCTCACCTATACTTTCAACCGTTATTGCTTTGTTTCTGTCAGCAATAAGCCAGTGAAGCGGAGACAGGGGGAGCTCATCGCTGAAATCTTCATCTAATATGTTGATCCCCAGCAACAGCTCTTTTGCCTCAGCAATATCTGAGCATTTTCCGAGAATATACGGGATCAGCTCAAAAGGAGCTATATTCTCCTTGCCTTCAGTGTACGGCTTATAGTCAGCGTTTTCAGGAAACTTAAGCCCCGCTACGCTGAGCCCTTTTTCGTTTGTAGCTTCATAATAAAGCGGATAACCATTCTGTACCGTTGCCATACCGATTATGGCATAATGGCTTTTCATTGACTCACTTTTACGAAAATCGAATTTAAAATGCCTTGGCGTTACAACTACATTTTCAAAATAAGAAAGCTCAATATCAAGATTTCGTCCAAAATAGTGACAAGCACTTTTGTATGTTATAGCAGTACACATAATATAAAAACCTTTCCTGTTTGTATATATAGTATAGGAAAAGAACTGCACTTTATTTATTGAAAAATAAATTTTTGTTTTTTCTTAAAAATGCTTGACTTTTAAAAAACGATGTGATAATATTACAGGGTCAGCGAAACAAGTTGATACGCGCCCTTAGCTCAGCGGATAGAGTGCCCGGCTACGAACCGGTAGGTCGCAGGTTCGAATCCTGCAGGGCGCGCCATAAATAGAAAAACCAGCCAATAGGCTGGTTTTTCTATTTATATTGCATCGCCTACTGCAGGATTCGAAAGGCCGATCGCATGCCGTCGGCGCGATTAATACAGCCTGGATGGCTGTGGCTGTTTTCTTTATGTTAAGCGCTTATTTGCTCCCAACATTTGCAATAGTTACAAATGCCTAAATTCTTTTCGGCATTCGCCTTTAATCAACAACTACATCATATTCCATCATCCCACTCTCTTCTTTTATCCACATTGTTCATTTATAATGAAACAATTTATGAATTTTTCACAAAAATATATTTTAGGGTGGAAATTTGTATCTCACTGTGATATAATGATTCATCGCGAACTTTTAGGTTTGCACTATCTATATGTCCATTTAAGAAAGGCGGAACATAATAATGAGTAAAAAAATTCAGAAGAAAGAAGGAAATGGCGCAAAGAAAGCCCTTAAGATCGTTGCTTGCATCCTTGTTGCAGTTATCATTCTCGGCGTTCTCGGCGTTTATACAGTTCTTTCCAGCGGTGTTATTGAAAAGAACACGGTTGCAGCTAAAACTGAAAACTATACAGTTACAACAGCAATGCTCAACTACCTCTACAACACCAACTATCAGAACCTTGTGACAAACGCAGGCTCCTATCTTGAAGCCCTCGGTCTTGACACAAAGAAGCCCCTGGATGAGCAGAAATATGCAGGTGACGACACATGGCATGATTATATGCTTGATTCCACAAGAAGCCAGCTTACAGACGCTCTCGTTCTCTGCGAAGCTGCACTCGCAGCAGGCTGCAAGCTTGATGACGAAGATAAGGCTGACATCGAAGAAACAATCGAAACAATCGCTAAGTACGCTGAACAGTACAACGTTTCAAAGAAGTTCTATATCAAGAACGTTTACGGCTCCTCTGTTACAGAAAACGATATCCGCAGCTGTCTTGAAATACTCAGCCTCGCTGAAAAATATCAGACAGAACTTGTAGATACATACGACTACGACGCAGAAGACTGGGCTGCTTACTTCGCTGAAAACGAAAAGGATTTCCTCAAAGTTGACTACCTGACATATACTTTCGAAGCTGAAAAGGAAGACGACAAGAAGGACGACAAGAAGGATTCCGAAACAACTGCTGATAAGACAAAGGCAGGAGAAGAAACAACTGCAGCTGAAGAAACAGAAAAGGAACCCGTTGCTGAACTTGGCTACGCAGAAGAACTTGCCGCAACTACAGATGCAGATTCCTTCAAAGCATATGTTAAGAACTACCTCGAAAATGTTAAGTATGCTAACCTGACAGAAGAAGAACTCAAGGAAGACAAGATCGATATCGAAGCTCTCGTTGAGGGCTGCCTTAAGGAAGCTCAGACAACAAGCGGCTCCGGCGACCTCGCTAAGTGGCTTGCAGACGATGCAAGACATGCATACGACGTTTACACAGACTTTAACGAAAAAGACGGTAAGTACACAGTTTACATGATCCTCCCCGCGCAGAACGATGATCTTGACTACAACTGCAAGTACCGCGAAACATACCTCCTCAAAGACTACCGCTACATTCCCGTTGCTATCAGCTCCACTGAAAAGGACAAGACAAAGGCAATGGAAGAAGCTAAGAAGATCGCTGACAAGATCCTCAAGGAATACAACGATAACGCAACTGATGAAAACTTCGCTAAGCTCGCAGATCCCGCAAACTACGGTGACGGATACTACGAAGGCGGTCTTGTAGAGGCTGCTGACAAGGGCACAATGAACGAGCAGGTTAGCGAATGGGTATTCGCAGAAGACCGCAAGGCAGGCGACGTAACTATTATCGAAGTTGAAGAACAGGGTTACTACGTACTCTACTTCAAGGGCGATAACACAACAAGCTGGGAGCATGATGCTGATACAGCTCTCAAGAACGACCAGTACAGCAAGGACTACGAAGGCTTCAAGGAAGCTCACAAGGTTACTTACTACAAGAAGGGCGTAGAGCTTGTTAAATCTCTTTAATAACTAAAAATAAAGAGCGGCTGTCCGCCGGCGGTTTGGCCGGTGGACAGCATTTTTATTTACAGAAAGGATTTTTCTATGTTGAAAAGAATAACTGCGCTGCTGCTGGCAGCTATGATGCTTTTTTCACTTTTTTCCTGCAAAAAAAATGACGACGAAATAAAAACTCCCGACAACGAAGAAATCAATTCACTCCCCATTATGGCAACAGAAAACTATGAAGTTACTGTTTCTATGATGACTTATTTTCTCAATTCTTATTACCGCAGCTTTGTTTCAAACAATCAGCTTTACCTCGGTCAACTGGGACTTGACCCCTCACGCGAACTGAGCGAGCAGAAATATTCCGAGGAATACACATGGCTCGATTATTTTCTCTTCTATCTTTCCAATACTCTTAAACAACAGCTGGTTCTTGCAGAAGCAGCAAAAGCGGAAGGGTTTGAACTGACACAGAAAGATCTGGAAGAAATTGATAAGCAAATATCATACATAGATGAAAAAGCCGTTGCAGGCGGAAATACAACCACGTTCCTTATCCAAAACACCTATGGAAAATGCGTTAACGAGCACACTATCCGTAAATGCCTGCAGCTCACAACTCTCTCAATGAAATATTCAAGCCATCTTATGTCCTCTTACTCCTTTAGTGATGATGAAATAGAAAAACACTTTGAAGAAAACGCAAAAGATATCCTTTCTTTCAGCTATATCAGATATCAGGCAAAGGCGGAAGACAGCGACAAGGTTATGGCAGATTTTTCATCCTGCACAACAGAAGAAGAATTTGTAAATATGATCAAAAAATATGCTGCTGAAGCAGTTTACGATGCTGATGACGAATACATGGCAAATCTTATGAAAGAATGCTATGTTTACGGTGTCGGCTATTCCGAAGACTCCAAATTTGCCGACTGGGCTTTCGCTGACGGAAGAAAAGCTTATGAGGTTTATACAGAAAAAACTGAGGACGGAAAAATTCTCGCTGCTATGGCGCTCCCCGCTTCGGAAAAAGCTTATTCAGAGGTGCTTTGGCGAGATATAACTCCCGTTCACAATATAGAAAGCATCTACTTTGCTGAATCTGTTTATAAAACAGAAGAAGCTGCAAAAAGCAAAGCTGAAGAGGTTTTTGCAACACTTAATGCTGAAAGTGATTTTTCTGCGCTTATCAAGGAATATGACGGCGGTACCACCAGCAACCTGATTAAGGGCGGATCTGCAGACGTTATTGAAAACTGGGTGTTTGACGAAAGCCGCCAGACCGGAGATATAGGCCTGGTTACGGTTGAGGATACAGGTACTTATATTATCCGCCTCAAGGAAGATGGAATGCCCGCCTGGAAATACTTTACTCTTGAATCACTTTCTGATAAAACTTTCAACGACTTTATCAAAGAATGGGAAGCCAAAGCCGAAATCAAGAAAAACAACGATGCAATTTCACAGATCACTCCCATAACCTTGATACAGTGATTTTTGCATCCAAAAATACTCTCAAAACTATTGCATAAAAACTATTATCAAGATATAATTAAACTATAAATAATAGAAAGGGAGATACAATATGAAAATTATTCCTACCCCCAGAGAAGTCCTTATGGGCGAAGGCTCACTGGCTCTCTCCTCTATCACAGCTTTAAAGATTCAGCTTGGCAGCGACAGAAGAATGACAAAGATCGCTACAACTGTTCGCAATGAGATCAGCGAGCTTGTTGGCAAAACAGCAAAGCTTATGGTTTGCACCTGCGCTTGCTCCGACACTCCTATTCTCTACATAACTCACGGTGAGGAAGGCGAAGGCTATACTCTCACTATCAACGAAAAGGGTATCACAGTTAAGGGTGATGGCGCTCACGGCGCATACAACGCTATGCAGACTCTCCGCCAGATCATTCACGAATACGGCGATACTCTGCCCTACGTAACTATCAACGACGCTCCCGATTTCCCTGAGCGCGGATTCTACCACGATATCACTCGCGGTCGTGTTCCCACTCTTGAAATGCTTAAGAAAACTGCTGATGAGCTCGCTTACTACAAGATCAGCCAGCTTCAGCTCTACGTTGAGGACGCTTACGAGTTCGTTGAGTACGACGGTATTATGGAGGCTCACGAAGTTCTCTCCGCTGACGAGGTTACTGCTCTTGATGACTACTGCTACGACAACTTTATCGAGCTTGTTCCCTCCCTTTCTACATTCGGCCACCTTTATAACCTTCTCCAGAGCGACAAGTGGCGCCACCTCTGCGAATATGAGGATTGGCATCCCTGGCAGCATTTCTGGCTTGAAAAGATGGCTCATCACACAATCGACGTTTCCAACGACGAATCCATCAAGGTTGTTGGCAGCATGATCGACCAGTTCATTCCCCTCTTCCGTTCCGATCGCTTCAATATCTGCTGCGACGAAACATTCGACCTCTGCCAGGGCAGAAACAAGGGCAAGGACGAAGGCGAAGAATACTTTAAGTTCCTTAAGAAGATCATTGAGCACGTTAACAGCCGCGGCAAGACTGTTATGATGTGGGGCGATATCGCTCTTAACCATCCCGAAAAGCTCAGCGAGATTCCCGAAGGCACAATTATGCTCAACTGGACTTACGAGAAGAATCCTATGGAAGAAAAGGTTGAAACTCTCGCTAAGGCGGGTATGAAGCAGATCGTTTGTCCCGGTACATCCAGCTGGAACCGCTTCATCGAAGAAATCGACCGTTCCGAAGGCAATATCACAAAGCTTGTTGACTACGGCGCAAAGTGGGGCGCTATGGGTATCCTCAATACTAACTGGGGCGACTTCGGCCACATCGCTCCCTGGAACTGCAACCTTTACGGTATGGTCATAGGCGCAGAAAAGGGCTGGAATGCCGACGGCGTTCTTTCCGAAGAATTCGAAATGGCTGCAAGCAGTCTCCTCTTCGACTCCGATGAGATCAATGTTATTGACCTTATCCGTACAATGGGCCGCTGTGAGCGTACTTGTGACTGGATGCTCTTCGAATACTGGTACAGCGCTAACACCGTTGAAGGCAGAACAACAAGACTTGAACTTGATCCCGATAAGGCTATCGCAAACAACGCTAAGCTCGATGAGGTTATCGCAACTCTTAAGTCTATCTCCGAAACAGATGACAGATACGTTGACCTTCTCCTGGCTTGCCGCGCAATCCAGATCATGAACAGAGTTCACCTGCGTATTAATTGCATTCCCGGCTATGAAGACGGTGAAGCAATCCTTCGCGACGTTGAAGCTTGGCTTCCCGAATATCGCGCATCCTGGCTCAGAGAAAACAAACTCAGCCAGCTTGATAATGTTGACAAGTTTATGCGCGAGATCGCAGTTATGCCCGTAAGCTCTGTTGCTGAAGCAGAAGTTGCTGAAACATTCCAGAGAAATTCATAAAATATCACAATATATGAATAAAAAAACGTAAGGAGCAGGTGAAAAACCTGCTCCTTGTGTTCTTAAAATGAATATCCTATAAACCCTTATGGTATGTGGGTTTTCGCGCTGTTTTAACAATAAAAACGACCCCCTTCGGAGAGAAGAAGGGGGCCGCCGTCAGCGTGCATAAATTGGGGGATATGCACGACAGACTTGCATATATGTGTATATTTTTCGCTTTTATAGCATATAATATGTGAAAATATTGTCCGTTTTTGCGAAATACTTACCTTTAACACAATTTTAGCAAATATTTATGCTAAAGTCAAGGAAAAAATTCACTTTGTTTTAAAATTGGGGAACATATGAAAATTTATGACTACAACGGTCAGAAAAACATTTCTGGCAGAAGGATCAGAGAGGCTCGACAGAAGAGTAAACTCTCGCAGGCAGAGCTTGCGGCTAAGATGCAGGTCAACGGCATCATTATCGAGAGAGACTGCATAAGCAGAATGGAAAAAGGTACTCGTTTTATTCCCGATTATGAATTGCTTATGTATTCCAAGGTCCTTGGAGTTCCTGTTACTTGGCTCTTGGGTATCGAAGACTGACAACTACTTGTGATGTGAAATTTTCCTATTGTGATGTGAAGTAAACAACCGCTAAAGCGGTTGTTTTTTGCTTTTCTGCTTTTATCTGCTTAAATTTGCCGGGTTCTTGACAGATTTCTTGCTAGGTTTATAATAATATTAAATACTAAATAAAAGGTCTCTGATATGGAAAATCTTATATTCAGCTTGAATTCAACCATACCTGTTTTCATAATAATGCTTTTTGGCGTTCTGTTGAAACATATAGGTATTTTTGATGAAGGCTTTGCTTCAAAAATGAATAAGTTCGTTTTTCTCATCCCCCTGCCCTGCCTTCTGTTCAGCCAGCTTTCACAAGTGGATTTTCAGAAAGCCTGGAACACGAAATTTGTTCTTTTCTGTTTTGTTTCAACTGCGGTTTGTATACTTATAGCATTCCTGCTCTCACTGTTTATAAAAAATAAATCCTTGAGAGGTGAATTTATTCAAGCCTCATACAGAAGTAGCGCGGCTCTGCTTGGCATTGCATTCATTCAAAATATATATGGCAATGCCGGCTTCGCACCTTTGATGATCATAGGCAGCGTTCCCTTGTACAATATTATGGCTGTTGTTGTCCTTTCTGTGTTTTCTCCCGAAAACCACTCAAAAAAGCCAGATGCACTTCTTGTGAAGAAAACTGTTATGGGAATCGTGAAAAACCCTATCATAATAGGTATCGTTCTGGGACTGTTCTGGTCTGCTCTTAAAATCCCCGTTCCTTATATTCTTGACAAAGCAGTTTCAAACCTCGGAGCAGTTGCAACTCCTATGGGACTAATGGCTATGGGCGCTTCTCTTGATTTCAAAAGAGCCTTCGGGCATATACTCCCAACCATCTGCGCAACAGCGCTGAAACTGATGGGATTCGCGTTGATCATTCTTCCCTTTGCCGTGGCGTTTGGTTTCAGGGATGCCGAACTTGTTGCCATCCTTATAATGCTGACATCTGCCACTACAGTCAGTTCTTTCGTTATGGCAAAAAATATGGGACACGACGGTACCCTTACCGGCAGTACCGTTATGCTCACTACTCTCCTCAGCGCTTTTACAGTTACGCTCTGGCTATTTGTTCTGAAAAGCGGCGGATTGATTTAAAATACACTCCAAACTATGATAGCTAAAACGGCAGGAACATCGATCAGTGCTCACTGCCGTTTATCATTATAACCAAAGCCAAAAGTATAATTTTGTGCAATTCGTCATCACTTTAAATTGTTAAAAAGTTTTGATAAAAATACTCAAAAATTTCTTGACAAATAAGGCTTTTTATAGTAAAATAATTAGCAAGTTATTAAATGCGATGACGGAGAAAAAAAGTCATATTTAACCGTTTCAGAGAGCTGCCGTTCGGTGCGAGACAGTACGGAAAAATGATATAACTCCTCTCCTTAGCAGTTGGCTGAACAGAATATCCAGAGTAGGCTTCACCGGGTTCTCCCGTTACAGAGAAAGGGCATTTCCAGTGCCTTGCAAAGTGGGTGGATTGTTCCACCAAGTAGAGTGGTACCGCGGAGAATTTTATATAGTCTTCGTCTCTTTTGTTTGGACAGTTTCTTGTCCGGACAATGGAGATTTTTTATATTTCAGTAAAAAGTCTCTTAAAAATTTTTATTTGAGAGGGATAAAAATGAACGGATATCAGAAATACGAAAAGCAGTTTTTCCCCGCTCCCG
>JAFXGC010000182.1 GCA_017513325.1 Clostridia bacterium | reverse complement strand
CTGCAATACCGTCTTCGTTGCCTATCCAGCGGGTGTCGGGATCCCACATATTGAATATGAGAATTTCGGGCTGCATACTTCTGATGGCGCCGATGATTCTCTTCTGGTCGTATTCGTGCTCCTCGCTTCCGCAGCCGTCAAACCACAGATAGTCGATCTTGCCGTAGTTTGTCAGCAGCTCACTGATCTGGTTGATAAAATATGTATCATAGTCGGTTGAATCCTGATTTGAAGAACCGAACTGAGCAGGTGAATAGTAAAGACCTACTTTAAGTCCGTATTTGCGGCAGGCATCGGTAAATTCGCGAACGATGTCGCCCTTTCCGTCTTTCCAGGGGGTGTTTGCAACACTGTAGTCAGTGTATGCAGAGGGCCAGTTTGCAAATCCGTCGTGATGTTTGCAAACGAGGATAGCATATTTTGCGCCTGCAGCAGCAATAGTGGAGATCCACTGCTCACAATCAAGCTCCGTGGGGTTGAATGCAGAAGCATCCATCTCTTTCATATCCCAGTCGATATGACCTTCATAATATGTTCTGATGCCGAAATGGAAGAAAACTCCCAATTCCCAATCAAGAAAATCTAACTTTCTCTGAAATCTTGCGTCCATAATAAACCTCGCACATATTTAGTCAATATAATTATATCAGCAAATCTTTTGCTTTACAACAGTTAGCGGCAAACTTTTGCTGTGGCAATGCGTCATATTTTTCCAAAAGCAAACCCTTGTTGACAAATCAGTGAAAATATGTCAAAATAGATTAAGGAAAAATCGGAGGATATAATGATGACAAGTGATGCGAACAACTCTCAGCATGGCATTATGAAAACCAAGTATCAGAGCGCAAGGGCGAACCTTCTTCTGATGATAATTCTCACGGCGGTGAACATAGTTTTTCTTTTCACCAATGCAGAATATATGCTTCTTTTCTCAGCAACGGTTCCCTATTTTGCGGTTGTTGTGGGTATGGCCACTCAGATAGATGTAATGATAGCCGTTTCCGTTTGTTTTGCCGTTGCGATTTTGCTCATATATTTTCTTTGCTGGTTTATGAGCAAAAGGCATTTTGGCTGGATGATAGGCGCGCTTGTTATGTTTGCTATAGACACGGTATCAATGGTCCTTATGTATCTTGCGGCGGGAGAGTTTTCCGGTGTTCTTGACGTAGTGATCCACGTTTGGGTGCTTTATTATCTCATTATCGGTGTAAAAAGCGGAAAGCAACTGAAGGATGCGCCTGAAGAAGAAAAGGAACCCATTGAGGTTAAAGACTACATAACATATGATGAGCTTGAAGCAGAAGGCGAAGTTGAAACTGACAATGTAACTATCAGAAATTCTCAGCCCATCTGCCGCGCAGAAGAGGATGTTAAGCACAGAGTTTTGCTTGAAGCTGATTCCCTTGGATATCACATCTGCTATCGCAGGGTTAAAAGAATGAATCAGCTTATTATAAACGGATGGGTGTATGCCCAGGTTGAAATGCTTGTTGAACCTCCTCACACACTGCAGACTGTTATAGACGGTCATCTTGTAGAAGCAGGTATGGACGAAACTCCTCGCAGCTTTATCAAAGTTGATGGAGAGTTGATTGCAAAAAAGTTCAGATTGATTTGATTTCAAATATAACAAAACCCGCAGATTTTGCCCAAGTGTCCTTAAGAACACTTGGGCAGTTTTATTCGCCTTGCGGCGAGTGATATTGCTACGCAGTGATATTCGGCTAACGCCGAGTGTTATTCGCTTTGCGAGTTTTAAAAGGCGAATAAAATATCACTAAAACCGCAGGTTTTAATATCACGATTGCCGTTGGCAATCATATCACTCTTTGCGCAGCAAAGAATATCACTATATAAAAATTACTACCCGAAAAAGAGGTTTGTTTTCTCTTCTTCGGGTAGTTTTGTCTTATACTGTCACAAGCAGGGAATTCGTGTGCCAAATTCCGTTTTCATCAAAGATAACTGTCCTTAGCAACCCTGTTCTTTGGTCTGCGGGTGTTTATATTCGAATTAATCGCAAAGATAATAGCGTCCGTAAGCGTCTGCAGCCTTGATTGCCGCAAATACCTTTTCAGCAGTAACCTCGAAGGGCATATTATGGATCGTTTCGCTTTCCACAGAAGCAGCCTTTGCAACTTCCATAAGTTGTTCATCTGTAACGTTGCCGGCACCAAGCTCAGCCAGTGTTACGGGAAGACCAAGCTCAATGCACCATGAGATAACGTCAACAAGTTCTTCTTCGGGAACGTTTTCAAGAACAAGCTGTGTGATAGTACCGAAAGCAACTTTTTCGCCGTGGTACATATGGTGGCATTCTTCAAGAACTGTGAAGCCGTTATGGATAGCGTGCGCGCCTGCAAGTCCGCCGCTTTCAAAGCCGATACCGCTGAGAAGTGTGTTTGCTTCAATAACCTTTTCAACTGCAGTTGTGCAAACGCCTGCTTCAAGGGCAAGCTTAGCCTTAACGCCTTCTTCCATAAGTGTGTTGAAGCAAAGCTCAGCAAGTGCCATAGCAGCTGTTGTAACCTTGCCGCCTGCGCATGTTGTTCCGTCGCTGTTCTTTGTTGCTCTGGCCTCAAAATATGTAGCAAGAGCGTCACCCATGCCGGAAACTGTGAGGCGAACGGGAGATTTTGTTATAACCTCTGTGTCCATAAGAACCATATTGGGGTTTGCAGGGAGGAAAAGGTATTCTTCGAAAACGCCTTCGTCTGTGTAGATAACGGAGAGGGCGCTGCAGGGAGCGTCGGTTGAAGCGATTGTGGGGCAGATAAGAACGGGAATCGCTTTGTAATAAGCAACCGCTTTACATGTATCAAGGATCTTACCGCCGCCAACGCCGATAACCATATCGCATCCGTTAGCTTCTACGATCGCTACAAGGCGGTTGATCTCTGTTTTGGAACATTCGCCGTTGAAATAATCAAAAACGATCTCACAGCCTGTTTCCTTGAAGCTGTCTTCGATCATTGCGCCTACTCTTTTGTAGCCGGAAGCTGTGATAACTATAAGAGCTTTTTTGCCGTATTTTTCAGCATAAGAACCGAGCTTCTTAAGCTCGCCTGCGCCCTGCACATACTTGGAAGGGCTGATAAGAATATTAGCCATTGGTTTATACCATCCTTTTTATTAAGTATTGATTTAATTGTTTTCTGTATTGTCGCCAAGGCGCCACTTGGTGTAGAGCACGCTTGTCCACCATTCGCCGGGCCATTTCTGATAGTAAACTGTCATAAGTGAGCCGTCGGAAAGCTCAACTGTGCAGGGGTAACCCATATCGCAGAAGAAGTCAAGCTTGTCATTGAGCATATAGTCTTCTGTCCATGTTTCACCGTTGTCGTAGCTAACCAGTGCTCTCTCTGCTCTCTTTCCGTTCACGCGGCAACCGTAGGAAAGGATAACTGCGCCGCTAGAGTGCACCATAAGGTGAGGAGGAAGACCTTCAACTCCTGTGGGAACGGGATCGGACCAGGTTTTACCCTTGTCGTCGGAGAATGTTGTATAAACTGTTTCGGCACATTCCGTGCTGTCGCCGATCAATCCGTGAACTCTGATAGCGCCCAGAAGACGACCGTTAGGAAGTTCTATAACGTGGGGCTCGTGCATATTTTCGTTTGTGCATCCTTCACCGGGCTGAACTGTGCCTGTATATTCCCAGTTGTATCCGCCGTCGTGGCTGGAATAAACGAGAATGGGATTGGGAGCAAGATAATCGGGATCTATTTCCTTGCCCATATAAACGAGAGTGCCGTCAGCGCAAAGGGAGGGGCCGTGGGGCGCTGTTACGGGAACTCTGATAGGATCTGTCCATGTAACGCCATAGTCTTCGGAAACTTTTACAAAAGCTGCGTTGCAGGATTTGTAAACGTCTTCGGGGAGAGCCTTCCAAGCATTTGTAAATCCGCCGGCAATAGCCTTATCGGGAGCAGGGAACCAATCGTAACCCTGGATGGGCTCCATATAGTCTTCAGGTGCTTCAGTGAACCAGCTGATAACCATTTTTCCGTTTCCCAGATAAACGATACCCATATCGCGGTCGTCAGCATAGGAATCGTTTACAACGATGGGAGGAGTCCATGTTTTGCCTTCGTTGAAGCTGATATACATACAGTTCTTTCCCGTGGGGTCCACGTGTGCCATACGCATGGAGGATGCAACAGCATAGAGAACGCCGCGATCATCGCGGCAAACGCTTGGCCATCCGTTATACTTAAAGCAAGTGTCTTTGAGATTGTTAACTCTGCCGTGTTCGGCTTCGGGAACAATATATTTCATATAATTTACCTTTCCTTTCGGTCAGTATTATTTATTTTATTTTAAAGCATAAAAATAATTTTTACAATAGTTTTGGTAAATAAACGTTTAAATTATCTACATATAAAAAATATATATTGACACGATTTTGAAGGTGTGCTATACTTGTGCTACACGGTAGAGGTGCATTTTGCAATGAGTAGCTCAGATGTTAAAGGGGTGACCGCCCGTTGCCTGAGTTAAAGGTGCAGGTGCCGAGGGCAGCCTTTGGTGCGGGGCTGAACCGGTTTGAGTGAATAATATCACTCCGACTGTCGCTTTTGCGGAGAGCTATCCGGGTGAAATGCCCTTTTTGTTTATTGACAAAAGCTTTTTTGCAAGGTCGACCGTGGTCGACTTTTTATATTTGTAGGAGTATTTTATCTATGAAAAAGACTATTTTCCGCGGTATTGCAACCGCCCTCATTACACCCTTCAACGAGGAAGGAATCGACTACGAGCAGTTCGGCAATATTATTGATTGGCAGATAGATTCAGGCATCGATGCCCTTGTTATCTGCGGAACAACAGGCGAAGCATCCACTCTCACAGACGATGAGCATAGAGATGCTATTGCATTTGCGGCAAAGAGAGCGGCAAAGAGAGTTCCGATCATTGCAGGCACAGGTTCAAACGATACAGGCTATGCAAAGGACCTTACAAGATGCGCTTGCGAAGCAGGTGCTGATGCAGTTCTCGTTGTAACACCTTATTATAACAAGGCAACACAGAAGGGCCTTATCAATATGTTCACAGACATTGCTGATATGTCCACTGCTCCCGTTATCCTTTATAACGTTCCATCCAGAACGGGCGTTAATATCGAGCCTTCCACATATAAGGTTCTTGCTGACCACGAAAACATCGTTGGTATCAAGGAAGCAAACGGCAATCTTTCCAAGATCGTTGAAACAATGAGCTACGTTCACGATAAGCTCGATCTCTATTCCGGCAACGATGACCAGATCGTTCCTCTTATGTCACTTGGCGGTATCGGAGCGATCTCCGTGCTTTCAAACATTATGCCCAAAGAAACTTGCGAGATCACAAGAAAATACTTTGCAGGTGATATTGAAGGCGCAGCTAAGCTTCAGTATAAATACCACTCCCTCATCGACGCTCTGTTCTCAGAAGTAAACCCCATTCCCGTTAAGGCTGCTATGGCAAAAATGGGCTTTTGTCAGAACAATCTCCGCCTTCCCCTTACAGAAATGGATGAAGCTAAGGCAGAAAAGATGTTTGAAATTATGAGAGGCCACGGACTTATCAAATAAGAGGTTTTGAGTTTTATGATAAATGTTATTCTTAACGGCGCAGGCGGCAGAATGGGCCGCGAGGTTGAAGAGATCCTGCTTGACGGAGAGGGCGATGCTATACTTGCTGCAGCAGTTGATAAAAACGTTGCTTCCGTTCCCTACAAAAAGCTTGCTGATTACACAGGCGAAGCTGACGTTGTTATTGATTTTTCTCACCACAGCGCAACAAATGAAATAATCTCCTATGCAGTTGCAAGAAGACTTCCCGTTGTTATTGCTCCCACAGGGCATACGGACGAGGAAAAAGCTCTTATTGCCGAGGCTGCAAAGAGTATTCCTGTTTTCTTCACAGCTAATCTTTCCCTTGGTGTTGCAGTGCTTGTAAACCTTGCTAAAAAAGCGGCAGCTCTTTTTCCCGATGCGGATATTGAAATAGTTGAGGCTCATCATAACAGAAAAGCTGATGCTCCCAGCGGAACTGCAAAAATGCTTGCAGAAGCGCTTTGCGAAGTTCGCCCCGAGGCTGAACTTGTATATGGCAGAAACGGTATGCACAAGAGAGAAAAGAATGAGATCGGTATACACGCTCTCCGTCTTGGCAATAATCCCGGTATGCATCAGGTTATAATCGCAACAGATTCACAGACTCTCACTTTGCAGCATCAGGCAGAATCCCGTTCTGTTTTTGCTGACGGCGCAATCGTTGCTGCAAAATACATTATTGGCCGTGAGCCCGGTCTCTATAATATGGAAACAATGCTTTCCGACGTTCTGAAATAAAACTGATTGGAAGTTTATAATATGCTTCACGAAAATCTTTCAATAAACGAAAAAAACCATCTTGAAATTGCAGGGGTGGACACAGTTTCTCTTGCAGAAAAATACGGAACTCCTCTTTACGTTATGGACGAGGAGAGGATCCGCCATAATGCAAGAGTGTATATCAATGCAATGAAAAAATATATGGGAGAGATTTCACGTCCCCTCTTTGCCAGCAAGGCTTGCTGCTTCAAACGCCTTTATTCCATAATCGCTGAAGAAGGTATGGCGACCGACCTTGTTTCTCCCGGAGAACTTTACACAGCAAAAATGGCAGGCTTCCCCCTTGAAAACTCTTATTTCCACGGAAATAATAAAACTGATGCGGATATAGAGTTTGCTATAGACTCCGGAGTGGGCCATTTTATTGCAGATAACCGTGAGGAGCTTGATGCTATTTCGAGAATTGCAGGGGAAAAGGGGATTTGCCAGAAGGTTATTCTCCGTCTCACTCCCGGAATTGACCCTCACACTCAGGCAAAGATCTCCACAGGCAAAGTGGATTCCAAGTTCGGAACAGCTATTGAAACAGGTCAGGCGATGGAGATAGTTAAGTACACTTTGTCTCTTGCCAATATAGAGCTTGAAGGCTTCCATTGCCACATAGGCTCACAGATCTTTGAATATGAATCCTTCTCCGATGCGGCAGAAATTATGCTCCGTTTTATCAAAGCTGTTAAGGATGAATGTGGATATGAGGTTCCCGTTCTCAATCTTGGCGGCGGATTCGGTGTTCGCTACGTTGAAAGCGATCCTCAAATCGACTACGAGGCAAACATCAAGGGCCTTGCAGGTGAAATAAAGAAAATGTGCGCAGAGCTTGGCATCAATCAGCCCTGCATCCTTATGGAGCCGGGTAGAAGCATCGTTGCCGACAGCGGACTTACACTCTATACTGTTGGCTCTGTTAAAACCATCACGGGATATAAGAGCTACGTTTCAATCGACGGCGGAATGCCCGATAATCCCAGATATGCGCTCTATGAATCCGACTATTCCGTTCTCCTTGCAAACAAGGCGGCAGATAAAGCAGAGATCACAGCAACAGTTGCAGGCCGCTGCTGCGAAAGCGGAGATCTTATTCAGGAAGACGTTAAGCTTCCCAAGGCTCAGCGCGGAGACACAATGGCCGTGCTTGTAACAGGTGCGTATAACTATTCCATGGCGTCAAATTATAACCGTCTTCCCCGACCTGCCGTTGTTATGGTCAAGGATGGTGAAAGCTATGTTGCTGTCAGACGCGAAACGTATGAAGATCTTTGCAGAAACGATATGTAATAAAAAATCCGTTTGAGACACCTTTCATAAAGCAGTATTATAAAAAAGTCAAAAGGACGAGAGTTTCTCGTCCTTTTTTACACGTTATTTTGCATTCACGGTATAGTGTGGTATACCATATTTTACGTTCGGGTAATAAATGAGTGATGTTTTTGCTTACGCAAAAGTGATGTTATTCGCTTTGCTCATAGTGATGCTGCGTCCGTTGGTCGCCGGTGATGTGATGTTTGCCCACTACGCCGTCAGGCGTAACATCACTTACGCAGTAAACATCACTGCGCAGGCAACATCACTTGCCCGCAAGGGCAAACATCGTTCGGCTGACCTGCTTTACCGCAGGTCGCCGTTCGGCGGATTTTTTATTTGTTATTTGTGCCAAGTGAGATGTTCATATTTTGACGGATGTTACAAAAATAGTTTTTTTGCGGTCGCTTTATTGTTTTAAAGGCAAAAAGCGAGTATAATAAATCCAAATTCATTCTAAAATCGGATGAATATTCTATACGCGTATATATAGCACATCCCCTATAAGAAAGGCTTGGTCACAAACAATGAAAAATATGAACTTCAAGAGAAAACTTCCTGTTCCAAAGGAGATCAAGGAACAGTATCCCGTAACGGAAGAGCTTGCTAAGATAAAAGCAGCACGCGATGAAGAGATCGCTAAGGTGTTTAAAAGCGAAATTGATAAAATGGTGCTTGTTATCGGCCCCTGCTCTGCTGACAGAGAAGATGCAGTTCTTGATTATTCATCCCGTCTTGCAAAACTGCAGGAAAAGGTTGCAGATAAAATTGTGATCATTCCCCGAGTTTATACAAACAAGCCCCGAACCACAGGCGACGGATATAAGGGAATGGTTCATCAGCCCGATCCCGAGGCAGAGCCTGATATTCTTGAAGGAATCATCGCAATAAGACGCCTACACACAACAGTGCTCAAGGAAACAGGACTTTCAACAGCTGATGAAATGCTCTATCCCGATAACTACAGATATCTTTCCGATTTGCTCTCCTACGTTGCAATCGGCGCGCGCAGTGTTGAAAATCAGGAGCACAGACTCACGTCCAGCGGTATCGACATCCCCGTTGGTATGACAAATCCCCCTTGCGGAGATGTTTCCGTTATGCTCAACTCCATTATGGCTGCTCAGCATAAACATTCATTTATCTACAGAGGTTGGGAAGTTGAAACAGAGGGTAACGAGCTTGCCCACGCCATCCTCAGAGGATATGTTGATAACTACGGTCATTCTCTGCCTAATTACCACTATGAAGACCTTGCAAATCTCTACACGGCATATAAGGCAAAGGGTCTTGCAAATATGGCACTTATCGTGGACTCCAACCATGCAAACTCCGGCAAGAAATATAATGAGCAGGAGAGAATCTGTAAAGAAGTTCTCCATGCTTGCCGCCACAGCGCTGATATCAAGAGCTACGTTAAGGGCTTTATGATCGAATCCTATATTGAAGACGGAAATCAGAAGATCGGCGAAGGTGTTTACGGAAAATCCATCACCGACCCCTGCATCGGCTGGGAAAAGACAGAACGTCTCGTTCTCGATATTGCAGACCTTATTTAATTATTGTAAAAAAAAGAGCTATCGCGCGATAGCTCTTTTTTATAACCTTCTCCAGCGGAGAAGGGGGACCGCTTGCGGTGGATGAGGAGGACACTTATAAGTTTATGCGAAGGTTGATAGCTTGTTTGTTACATATATTATTGTCATCATTCGATACAACAAGATGGAATATATCGATAAATGCTCTCCTCATCCACCGCAAGCGGTCCCCCTTCCCCGCTGGGGAAGGTTTTTATTCCTAATCAATTCAATCTTTTCTTCAATCTTGAAACAATAGTTGCGGCGGCGATTATTTTTACAGCATCGGGCAGGATGAAGGGAAAAACGCAGACAGAAAGTACCGCCATTATGCCCTCTCCTCCTGAATACACCAAAATATACCACAAAATTCCTGCGATATAGCAACCAACTGTTCCCACAGCCATTGCTATTATCATTTTAATTATGTCAGAGCCAAATTTGTCGGAAACAAATCCCACTATAACTGCCATAATTAAAAATCCCCATATAAATCCGCCGCCGGCACCCATAAGCACGCCGATTCCTCCGCCGAATCCCGAAAAAACGGGAAGTCCTGCCGCACCGAGAAGTATATAGACCGAAACGGAAACAACTCCCCATTTTAGTCCCAGAAGCGCGGCAGTGACGCAAACGGTGAAAGTCTGCAACGTCACAGGTACGGCTGACAGGGGAATGATTATAAAAGAAGAAACTGCTATAAGAGCTGCGCAAAGCGCAGCTCTTACTGTTTGTTTTAAAGTTTTAGATTTGTTCATTTTGATATTTTCATTATATCCCAAGGGGTTATCATGCCAAGCAGAGCAGTGTTTTTTTTGCCGTTTTGAGTAACGAAAACAGCTGCAACTCGACGTACCTCGGGGCCTTCGTGATTAAATAATTCTTTTATCTTATGGCAGGTTGCATTTCTGTCCACAAAGGCAAACTGTTCGGTTGAATGGCGCTCCGGGCGGATAAATTCTTTCAGATCGCCTATTTTCAGCTGCCTTGCATCCTTTGACTCTCCACTTCTGAGAAACGTGAAAAGGGTGCCTACGCTGAAAACGCCCACAAGTATTCCTCTTCCGTCCAGCACGGGAACGTGGGAAAATCCGCGTTTTTCCATAATTTCCGCAATTTTTGCAACGCTGTCGTTATAATCTGCGCAGAAAAGCTCTCTGGTGGGAACAGCCGCCTCCATTGCTGCGGGAGGATTTTTTGCAAATTCCAGAATTTCGGCAAGCTTTGCAATTGCCGCCTCGGAAGGCTCAACTATATATTCTCCGCCGATTTTTCCATGGTGAGAAAGCAGATTTCGTGTCTCTCTGAAAACGTCCAGCTCCTCACGATATCTGCTGCCTTCTTTTGCGGCAAAATCCTGCACAAGACCTGAACGGCTGCCTCCTGCCTGGGCGGCAAGATGCTCCTCAAGGTCACGATACAGGTTTAAAAATTCCTCACATCTGTTTTCCATATTTATTCCAATTCATTTTCTGCCAGCTTCAGCGCTTCATCGACGATATGGTGCATATCAAAATATTTATACATACCAAGTCTACCGCCGAAAATAACGTTTTCTTCGCTATCACCCAAAGCTTTGTATTTTTTGTAGAGTTCGTTGTTCTTATCATCGTTCATGGGGTAATAAGGCTCGTCGCCCTTTTTCCACGTTGCGGGATATTCGCGTGTGATAACGGTTTTCTCCTGAGTGCCGAATTCAAAATGCTTATGCTCGATGATTCTTGTGTAAGGCACTTCATATTCTGTGTAGTTCACAACGGCGTTGCCCTGATAGTTATCGCAGTCAAGCACTTCGCTTTCAAAGCGGAGACTTCTGTATTCAAGCTCACCGTACACATAGTTATAATATTCGTCGATCATACCTGTGAAAAGCACTTTTTTTGCCATAGAATTAAACTTTTCACGGTCGCTGAAATAGTCGCAGGAAAGCTGAACGTCTATGCCTTCAAGCAGTGCCTCAACCATTTTTGTATATCCGCCTTCGGGAATGCCCTGATATTTATCGTTGAAATAGTTATTGTCATAAGTGAAACGCACGGGAAGACGCTTGATGATAAAGGATGGAAGCTCCTTCGCTCTTCTGCCCCACTGCTTTTCAGTATATCCGCAAACAAGCTTTTCATAAATGTCGCGGCCAACGAGGGATATAGCCTGTTCTTCAAGATTCTGAGGTTCGGTTATGCCAGCTTCTCTCACCTGTTCTTCGATTTTAGCTTTTGCCTCGGCGGGAGTGAAAACACCCCAAAGACGGCTGAAGGTGTTCATGTTGAAGGGCATATTGTATACCTCGCCCTTATAATATGCAACGGGACTGTTTGTATAACGGTTAAAGGTTGCAAAACGGTTCACATAGTCCCAAACCTTTTTGTTTGAAGTGTGGAAAATATGGGCGCCGTACATATGAACGTTTATGCCCTCGATCTCCTTTGTGTAGATATTTCCGCCGATATGGTCTCTTTTGTCTATAACAAGACATTTTTTGCCGTGGTCAGTTGCTTCTCTTGCAAAAACGGCGCCGAAAAGTCCCGCGCCAACAATCAGATAGTCGTACATAAAAAAGCCCTTCCTTTCATTAATAAAAGTATAACACCGCTATATGCTTTTGTCAAATTAATATTCTGTGTATTCTCATAAGAAAAATGCCTTATCTGATTAATTTACCTATTGAAAAAGCAACGGGCTTGTGATATCATTAACGTAGAAAATAATGCCGATATGGCTACATAAACGGAGGATTCACCAATGAGCAAGGTTATTAATGTAACTATCTGGAACGAATTCAGACACGAAAAAACAGTTGACGAAGTTAAAGCACTTTATCCTGACGGACTTCACGCATATCTTAAGAGCGTTCTTGAATGCGACGAAGTGAAGATCACTCTTGCAGCTCTTGACGATGGCCCTGAGCACGGCCTCACAGACGATGTTCTTAACAACACAGACGTTCTTATGTGGTGGGGACATATGGCTCATCACGAAGTAAACGATGATATCGTTGAAAAGGTTCGCGAAAGAGTTTATATGGGTATGGGTCTTATCGTTATGCACTCCGGCCACTACTCCAAGGTTTTCCAGAGAGTTGTTGGCACAACAGGTAACCTCCTCTGGGGTGCAAATGTTAAGGAGATCATCTGGAACATCAACCCCACTCACCCCATCGCAGAAGGTATCCCTTCTCACTTCAAGCTTGATGCTGAAGAAATCTACTCTGAGCCCTTCCAGATCCCTCAGCCTGAAGAACAGGTATTCCAGGGCTGGTACGAAACAGGTTTCGTATTCCGCAGCGGCTGCTGCTGGACACGCGGCTTCGGTAAGGTATTCTACTTCCAGCCCGGTCACGAAACAGTTCCTACATTCTATAACAAGTACGTTCAGAAGATTCTTGCAAATGCTATCCGTTGGGCTGCTCCCAAGGAAACAGGTTATCAGAAGATCAACTATGCTCCCTGCGTTGGCGATCAGTTCGTTTCTGATGACGAGCTTGATTTCTTTGAGAAATAATCTCTAAAAAGCTGCGGCAGCCGGCGGTTTCACCTCCGGCTGCTTCTTTAAATAAAAGGATAAGTTGATTTTTATGCCTAACTATGAATATGAACCCAGAATGGATAATAATATATCCCCTAACGCTATCATTAAAATAAGCTCCGCTCAGTTTGATGCAACTGAGGGCGATGACAGCCTCTTTGATGCTTTCTTCGAAACACTTGCAGTTGAAAATGATATGGAGCCTCAGCCGCAGTCAAATGATGAAAGCTTTGAAATGATATGCGAGGGTGAAATATCCGTTTCAAACGGAAGAACCGACGTCAGATATATGGAGGGCGCTGAAGGGCTACCTCCCTGGCTCACTTCCGTTTCCTTTGATAATGATCAGAAAGGTATCGTGTCCATTATCAGATACGGCCAGATGAGCCATTCCTTCGTTATCGAAGAAGGCGTGCGCCACTATAGTGTTTACAGAACTCCTTATGGCCCCCTGGAAATGTGCGTGCGCGGTATTAAAGTTGTTAATAATATGACAGAAAACGGCGGCTCTATTGCCCTCGATTACGCAGTCGAACTTAAAGGTATGACCGCCCAAAGAACTAAAATGACATTCAATGTCAAAAAAAGATAAATGATAATTTATCAAGGGATCCCCAAGGGGAACTTTTTAAGGAAAAGTTCCCCCTGGACCCCCTCAAAACCTCTTTGCACAGGATCATTTTCCCACCCCTATAAAAAGGGGTGGAAAATGATTTTCTGCGAAAAGGTTTGGGGAGGGTTCGGGAGGGACCTTTCCTCAAAAGGTCCTCCCGAGTATCTCTTGATAGATTATCACTTATATCTATTCTTGAAATCAGGAGGTGAAGGTGATGACGGTCAACGAATTTGTTTCAGAGTTAAAGAAAGGGATAAGCGGCAGTTATTTCTTTTTTGGCAGTGAAGAATATCTTATAAAATTCTATATTGGACGAGTGCGACGGGCAGTGCTTGGAGAAGATGAAACGATGGCAGCATTCAACCATTACGTGCTGAAATGGGGCGAATGCAGTGTAGAAGAACTGGAGAGCGCCCTTGCGTCAGTTCCAATGATGGCAGATAAAACACTCGTTGAGCTTTACTGTGATTTCAAAAAGATCAAGGATCACAGAGAGTTTGCCGATCTTTTTTCATCTTTTGATGCAGAAAGCACAGTATTTCTTCTTGTTGCCACGGGAGACAGCTTTGACGCCGGCAATTATGCAAGAAACAAAGCCTCCGAAGGATATAAGATATATTCCAATATATTTAGTCCCGTTGATTTTTGCGCCCAGACTCCATCTGAGCTAAAAAAATGGATAACCAGAAGATTTTCGCGTGACAATATTTCTATAGACAACAGCACCTCCGAATATATAATCGAGCGCTGCGGAAAGGATATGTTCAGCCTTTCGGGAGAGCTTGATAAGCTGGCATCCGCTGCACTTTCAAGAAATCTAGGAAGTGTAACGTACGATCTTGTTTCGGAAATAACCATTGCAAACGATGAGGACAATGCTTTTGCCCTTGCAAACGCGATTATGAACGTAGACAGAAGAAAAGCTCTTTCAGAGCTTGCAGCCTGTAAGCGCAGACAGGAGAAAGCGCCTATGGTGCTTGGCAGCGTTTCAAAAGCGATGTGTGATATGCTCAACGTTTCATTGCTTATGACAAACGGATGCGATAAATCAGAAATTGCCAAAAAACTCAGGATACACGAATATCGCGCAGGGCTTTATATGGACGCTGTGCGAAACACGGAAACTGCAAGACTTCGTGCCGCAGCAGACCGTTGCCGTGAGGCAGACGTGCTCATGAAAACATCACGTCTTGATTATATCGCGCTTGAGCGCCTTATCTGCACCATTCCTTCAAAAACGGGAGCAAAGAGAAAATGACAAGAGAAAAGATAAAGCTTCCCATCCCCGTTATCGTTGAGGGAAGATACGATAAATCCAAGCTTGCGGAATTTCTCGATTGCCAGATAATCGCAACAAACGGATTCAGCATTTTCAATCACAAGGAAAAACTGGCGCTTATAAAAAGGCTCAGCGAAAACGGTGTCGTTGTGCTCACCGACAGTGACGGCGCAGGCGGCGTTATAAGAGGACACCTTAAAAGCGCCCTGCCCAAAGATAAAGTATTTAACCTGTACATTCCCAAAATTGAGGGAAAAGAAAAAAGAAAGAAAACCGCATCAAAGGAAGGTACACTTGGCGTTGAAGGAATGGAAACAGACCTTCTCTATAACCTTTTCAGCGATTTTGCGGATAAACATATATTTGGTGGTGACAGCCGCAACGTTGGCGGCATCACAAAAGCCGACTTTTTTGAAGTTGGAATGACGGGCTCTGACGGAAGCGTGAAGCGAAGAAATGAAATGGCAGAATATTTCGGCCTTCCTTCTGATATGACGCCCAATGCGCTGCTTGGCGCACTTAATCTTTTAACAGATAAAAACGGTTTTTTCTCTGCAGCGGAAAGTCTGTGGGAAAAGTGACAAACGGAGAAAACGATGAGTGAAAATAAATTTTTGCCTGTAACGCCGGAAGAGGTGAAAGCCCTTGGGCGTGACGTGCCAGATTTTGTATACGTTTGCGGGGATGCTTATGTTGACCATCCCTCTTTTGGCTGCGCCATCATTTCAAGAGTGCTTGAAGCGGCAGGTTTCGTTGTTGCAATTCTGCCCCAGCCCGATTATAAAAGCTGCGAAGCAATGAAGAAATTCGGACGTCCACGTCTTGGTTTCCTTGTTTCGGGCGGTAATATCGACTCCATGGTTTGCCACTATACGGCGGCAAAAAAGAAAAGAAGCTCCGATTATTATTCTCCGGGCGGAAAAGCAGGATACAGACCTGACCGCGCCGTTATAGTTTATTGCAACAGAATCAGAGAAGCATACGGCGACGTGCCCATCATTATCGGCGGACTTGAAGCCTCACTTCGCCGCTTTGCTCACTACGATTATTGGGATAATAAGGTGCGCCGCAGTATCCTTGTGGATAGCCGCGCCGATATTCTCTCCTACGGTATGGGCGAAAAGTCCATCGTGCGCGTGGCTCAGCTCCTTGATAAAGGTATTCCTGTCAAGAAGATTCGCGACGTGCGCGGCACGTCATATCTGTGCAAGCGCGGAGAAAAGGTCAACTTCCCCACATCTGACGGAGAAGTTGACGGCGAGCCTGTGGGATATGATTATGACGAACTAAAAACAGATAAAAGAATATACGCCAAAGCCTTTGCAACACAGTATAAGAACAACGACGCTATCAGCGGAAAAGCCGTTGTTGAATACTATGGAGATCGAATGCTTGTGCAGAATCCTCCTCAGCCTCCTCTGGAGCGAGAGGAGCTTGATAAGGTTTACGCGCTGCCATATGTGAGAAACTGGCACCCTATGTATGATAAGGATGGCGGTATTCCTGCCATTGCCGAGGTTAAATTCTCTATCACTCATAACAGAGGTTGCTTTGGCGGCTGCAATTTCTGCGCCCTTGCCTTCCATCAGGGAAGAAGCGTGCGCTCACGCAGCATTGAAAGCGTTGTGCGCGAAGCGGAGATAATCGCAAAAATGCCAGATTTCAAAGGATATATCCACGATGTTGGCGGCCCCACCGCAAACTTCAGAAAGCCTGCCTGCGAAAAGCAGCTCAAAAGCGGTGTTTGCAGAAACAGACAGTGCCTTGTGCCCACACCCTGCAAAAACCTTGTTGCAGACCACACGGAATATATTGAGCTTCTAAAGGCAGTTGAAGCCGTGCCCGGAGTTAAAAAAGTGTTTATCCGTTCCGGCATCCGCTTTGACTATCTTATGGCAGATAAAAGTGATGCATTTTTCAGAAAGCTTGTCCGTGATCATGTCAGCGGTCAGTTGAAGGTTGCGCCCGAGCATTGCTCATCCCACGTACTTTCCTGCATGGGTAAGCCGGACGTAAGTGTTTACGATGCATTCCGTGAAAAATATTTCAAGCTTTGCGACGAAGCGGGACTCAATCAGTTCCTCGTTCCTTATCTTATGTCAAGCCACCCGGGTTCACGACTTGAAGATGCGGTTGAGCTTGCCCTCTATACAAAGGAAATAGGACTCAATCCCGAACAGGTGCAGGATTATTATCCCACCCCGGGAACAGCGTCTACCGTTATGTTCTATACGGGCATCAATCCTATGACGGATAAGGAAATATATTGCCCCACCGATTACAGAGAAAAGCAGATGCAGAGAGCACTGCTTCAGTATCGCCGCCCGGAAAACAGAAATATGGTTCGCGAGGCACTTAAAAAGTGCGGTAGAGAAGACCTTATCGGCTTTGATAAAGACTGCCTTGTTCGTCCCGACACAAGACATTTTGCCCCCGATAGTAAAGAAAAGAAACCTGAGGGGCAGAGTAAAAAGAAAACAGAAGGCAAGAACCCTAAAAACACACAAAAAAACGATAACAGCCCCAAAAAGCAGTCCAAACCTGCACAAACCGCAGGCAACAGGCCTAAGGGCTGGGCAAAACCCAAGCCGAAGAAAAAGAGATTGAGATAAAAATAAGGCTTCCCTTATGGAAGGGAAGCCTTGGTATTATCGTTTCGGGTATTCTCCGCAAATAAGCTCAATAGTTTTTTCAACGGCATCGCGCGCATCGTCGATCGGAACGTTGGCATAGCGATAGTCGAAGCTTTTGACAAAGCGGGAGAGCTTTTCGGAAATCCCTTCCATATGCTTTGACTGAACGTCATAGATCTTGCCGTAAAATTCAGCAAAAACCTTTCCTTTCATTCTCGCTTTTGCCGCTGTGAGATATTCAGCTGCGTGGGGAATACAAAATCCTTCCTGCTTTTTGCATTTGCGGCGAAAATCTTCGTCAGTTTCCCACAGATAAGCAGCGGTGTCAACCATACGGGTGAAATTATATTCGATTCTTGAGCAAACATAGCAAGAGTCGCTGACGTTTGAAAGCTTTTTGGCTGTGGACGCGCCTGAAATGGCGGGCATAAGTCCCGGTTTTGAAAGGCTGTCGCCAACCTCTTTCAGATGGCTTTCAAGAATGAGAGCAAGAGGCAGCTTTTTGCCTGCAGAAAACATTATTTTAAAATGATTTCTGCAAAAGCCCATTTCGTTGGTCTTCCGGCGTACGTCGGGCTCCATCATAGAGGCGCCCAGGATGAGCTCAATTTCGTTGTCCTCAAGCTGCTTTTCAAGAGTGCAAAAGGGACAACCGCCCTCTATGGCGCATTTTTCAAAGGCTTCGTTGACGGGTATGGTGTAAATCTGCTCCATAATAACCTCGCGAACAATTCATTATATAAACATTATACAACAATAACTGCGGAGGCGCAAGTATGGAAATATTATCAAATGAAAACGGCTGGCTCCGTATTAAAACAGATGGTTTTTCCGTTTTCAAAACCTTCGATTGCGGTCAGTGCTTTCGTTTTGATCCCGTAGAAGATGCGAATTTTGACCACAGAGTTGACGGCGTTGCATTTGGCCGCAGCGTCAGCTTTGCTGAAAAAGAAGGAGACCTTTTTGTTCGCTCGGATGAAGAAGATTTCAACAACATCTGGAAAAACTATCTTCAGCTTGAAGTTGACTATAAGGCTATAGATAAAAAAATCGTTGAGTCTCTTCCTTTGTCCGATCAAAGCCATATGAGGCTTGCAGTTGAAACAGGCAGCGGCATCAGAATTCTCCGTCAGGACCCTTGGGAAGCGCTGTGCTCGTTTATAGTTTCACAGAATAATAATATCCCAAGAATAAAAAAGATCATTTCCGCTATGAGTGAAAAATACGGGGAAAACATTGGCAGTGTTTACACTTTTCCAACGGCAAAATCGCTTTTTGAAGCGGGAGAAGCTGAAATTTTCGCTCTCAGAACGGGTTTCAGAGCAAAATACATATTTGATGCTGCAAAAAAAGTTCACACAGGTGAGCTGGATCTGAATAAAGTGGCTTCTGCCGCAACTTATGAAGAAGCGGCTGAAATGCTGATGAGTGTTTCGGGCGTTGGCCCAAAGGTTGCCGCCTGCACCCTTCTTTTCGGGTTTGGAAGAACGGATGCTTTCCCTATCGACGTATGGATAAAAAAGGTTATAGAAAAGCGTTTTCCCAACGGGCTTGATAAGTCGGTTTTCGGAAACGAAGCGGGAATAGCGCAGCAATATCTGTTTTATTATGAAAGATATATCGAGGGCTAATATGATATAAGCTCCTCAACCATTTCGTGCAGACAGCAGGGAGTGACTCTGCCGCGGCTTATAAGGCGGAATATTCTGAGGGCTTCCGATTCGCATCGTGAAACGTCGTAAACACGACTCACCTCTCTCCTTCTGCCGCCATTGTCGATTTTGGTTACAGATATGGAGTAAACAGTTCCGTAAATGCCGTTGTAGTAGAATAACCTTTCCTCTGTCAGACGGTATAACAGGATGATATCCCCTGTGAGATGCTTAATAGAGAGCTTTGTTACATAAGGCTCTCTTTTTTGTTTTATGAGATGGGCCATAGCTGTCACACTTTCTTTGTCAGTTTTTATGCGCTGCGCTCACGGTGGATTGATTATACGAACATATATGATTTGAATATTAAGAATATTTTGTCGTCTTTTGCAATCAAAAAAATCACCCGTTATTTTTCATCATTATGAATGCAAGATGTTGATTTTTTTACACGTAACGACAACACTATATACCATAATCACAATTAGTTCGACTTATTTTTTATAAATGCCGAAAATACCGCATTGTGAATTTTGCAAAAAATGAACAAACAAAACACTTTTTGACAGCAGGAAGCGTTTTGTATAAAGGGGAAGCCGGAGTTTTCTTAATCTTCAAAATTCGACAATATACGCATATTTTGTAACAAAAGAGTCATCTTGTAAATATAGTAAAAGTGCAAAAAAAATCCCCTAAAAACGGGGCGTTTTTTGAAATACTATTGACATAAATTAATAATTGTTATAAAATAACCGTATGTGTATGCTCATACTCCGGCTTAACTGTCGGATTTATATAGATTGAATTGCACTTTTGAAAATTTAATAATATAAGTCGGTCAGTATCTCCGGAGATATGGTTAAATATGCTTTTAATCATTTTATTTCATAAAGATAAGGAGGTATTGCATGCTACCATATGTAATAACAGGGGCAATTGCTCTTATCGTAGGCGTTATTATCGGTCTTCCTTGCGGAATCGTATATCGCAAGAAGGTTGCCGAGGCGGCTATCGGAAGCGCGGAGCTCCAGGCTAAAAAGATTATTGCAGACGGTCTGAACCAGGCGAAAGCTGATGCGGCAGCGGCAAAGAAGGAAGTTCTTATTGAAGCAAAAGAAGAAATGCTCAGAAGTAAGAACGAATTCGAACAGGAAATCAAAGAACGCCGCAGCGAGCTCTCCAGACAGGAACGTAGGGTTCAGCAGAAGGAAGAAAATCTGGATAAGAAGACAGAAGCTCTTGAAAAGAAAGACGAAGTTCTCCAGAAGAAGATTCAGGAAAACGACGAAACAAAAGAAGAGCTGCAGAATCTCAAAACTGAAGCAAGAATGGCGCTTCAGCGTATATCCGGAATGACAGCAGAGCAGGCAAGACAGAAGCTTATTGACGATATGGTTGATGAGGTTCGTCACGAACAGGCAAAGAGAATGGTTGAACTTGAAGAAGAATTCAAGGACGCAGCAGACGATAAAGCGAGAAATATAATTTCCCTTGCGATCCAGCGTTGCGCAGCAGACCACGTTGCCGAAATCACAGTTTCCACAGTATCTCTCCCCAGCGAAGATATGAAGGGACGAATTATCGGCCGTGAAGGTAGAAATATCCGCACGATCGAAACACTTACAGGCGTTGATCTTATTATCGACGACACACCTGAAGCAATCACAATTTCCAGCTTTGATCCTATCAGAAGAGAAGTTGCAAGGCTCGCTCTTGAAAAGCTTATCTCTGACGGTAGAATCCATCCCACACGTATCGAAGAAATGGTTGAAAAGGCTCGCCACGAGGTTGAGGTTTCAATCAAAAAGGCAGGAGACGCCGCAACATTCGAAACAGGCATCCACGGTCTCAACAACGAGCTTGTTAAGCTGCTTGGCCGCCTGAAGTACAGAACAAGTTACGGTCAGAACGTTCTCCGTCACTCTATCGAAGTATCCCTTCTCTCCGGTATCATTGCGGACGAGCTTGGCGTAGACAGCACACTTGCTAAGCGCGCAGGTCTTCTCCACGATATCGGTAAGGCACTGACAGCAGAGCTTGAAGGTTCACACGTTCAGCTTGGTGTTGACACAGCCAGAAAGTATAAAGAAGGCAAAGAAGTTCTTCACGCTATTGAAGCGCACCACGGCGATGTTGAGCCTCAGACGATCATTGCAATGATCGTTCAGGCAGCAGATGCAATTTCTGCAGCAAGACCCGGCGCAAGACGCGAAAATCTTGAAAATTATATTAAACGACTCACAAAGCTTGAAGAAATCGCAAAGAGCTTTGAAGGTGTTGAAAAATCATTTGCTATCCAGGCAGGCCGCGAAGTTCGTATTATGGTTAAGCCTGAGATCATCACAGATGATAAGATGCCTTTTGTTGCACGCGATATCGTAAAGAAGATCGAAGAGGAGCTTGAATATCCCGGACAGATCAAGGTTAATATCATTAGAGAGAGTCGCTCCGTAGATTATGCAAAGTAAGCTGGCGCAGCTTACAATTCCGTGCGAAAGCATTATATATATATTTATTATAGAGCTATAACGGAAACAATCAGGGACTGCAATTTGCAGTCCCTTTTTTGATTCTTTAAATAAACAAGGAACCCGGAGGCACCTTCCTTACGGAGGTGCCTCAGTTATATTCGCCTTCGGCGAGTGATATTGATACGCAGTGATATTGTCCTTCGGACAGTTTTGGATGCGAATATAATATCACTGAAACTGCAAGTTTCAATACCACTTTGCCGATAGGTAAAATATCACTGTGAGACCTGTCTCACAATATCACTTATTATTCTTGTTTTTGAGATGGTGTTTCAAAAATGTAACTCACTATGACACTTTCGTTCTGAAAGTGTTAATTTTTATATAAAAAGAAGCAGGGAGACATTTCTTTACGAAGTGTCTCCCTGCGAGGTTCCTTTTTTACCTGAGCGAGAGCAACGGGGGGAGCTGCAAGAAGTCTTTCGTCAATATATTTGCGCGCATTTTCTCCTTTTCTGTTTCAACACGCAGGTTTTCCCAGTTTCTCACTTTTGTGGTAAGGGTGCTGGTGATAAGAGTTATAATAATAAGGATAATTGCAGAAATGAGATTTTCGGGAATGGTGAAATTCAGCTTGAAATAAGGAAATGTTTATTTCATAGCAAAAAACGGATATCCCGAAAATTGCGGATATATCCGTTTTTTATATGGAGGTTATGAAATCAGTGAATTGAAAACTTCTATAAAATTGCTGCCGTATATTCTGTATTGAACGCCGTCAACGACAAGGATGTTATCTGTGAGCACATGGATTTTCAAGGGTACTTTCATAACGTGACCTTTGGTTTTGAAATGTATGTAGAGGTTGACAGATTCATTTCCTACGTCATCAAGCTTTTTGTATAGGGGATTTTTATAAACTCTGGTGTTGTTTATAGCATTTATAAGTTTTCCTGCATCATCAGTGTAGAGATTGACAGCATCTGTATCTTCGGCTGAAGCAAGATGGTTGTCGGTGATATCTATTTTCTCAATTTTTGATGGGCAATGGCAAATGTCCCCCAGATTTCTGGGATAGAAAAAATATATGAGCATTCCCAGAAAAACGATCGTCAAAAGGGCAATTATAATTGTTTTTTTAGTTAGTTCTATGCCTGCAAGTTTCATTTTGTTATCTCCTTTTTGGTTTATAATATTTGCTTAATAATATGATATCTTCCGGAAGATCGTATTAACAGCGCATAAACAGATAGTTAGATTCAACGAACAGTTTAATTGCTTTTATAAAAAACTTGTGTTATACTGAAAATAATAAGGAATTGTGTTTCTTTCGTTCGTATAACAGATGAAAGAAACAGAAAGGCGTATACATAATGGATAACGGTGCAAGTAGCTACCGCCGTTTTCTTGACGGTGATCAGTCCGCTTTTGACGATATTCTTACAGAATATCGCCAGATTCTGACTCTTTTCATAAACCGCTATGTTCACGATATGTGGGCGGCCGAGGATATTGCGATCGACGTATTCACTTTCCTCACAGTCAATAGGCATCACTATAATTTTAAGGTTCAGCTGAAGACCTATCTTTTTATGCTTGGAAGAAGCCGCGCACTGGACTATCTCAGGCGCAAAAAAAGAATAGTGTTCACAGCCCTCACGGAAGCAGAGTCGGTTGAAGCCGATGAAGGTCCCGAAGAGGAGCTGATGCGTGATGAGAGAAGAAAGGCTGTGATGGAAGCAGTTTCTTCGCTTCCCAAGGATATGCAGGAGGCAGTTCTTCTTTTCTATTTCGAAGAGCTTTCCTATGAGGACATAGCAAAGGTTATGAAGAAAACGCGCAAGCAGGTGGATAATCTTTTATATCGCGCAAAAAAAGTGCTTCGCGAAAAACTGGGAGAGGAGGGCAGTGCGTTATGAAAAGAACAAACGAAGAATTCAAGGCTGAGATCTTTGCAAGATCGGATAAAATAATTAAAAGAAGAAAAAGAATCAACCGCGTCGTTATGTGCTGTGTTCCTGTTTTGCTGTGCTCCTTCATTGGCATTTTGGCCCTTACAATGAATGGGGGCATAAAGGCAAATAACGAGAGGCTTGACGGATCAAGCGACGGTATGTTTGATGTGAACAATAATTTTTCCATTTTTGAAGAGTGTGATACTGCAGCTCCTGAAGCAGCTCCAGAACTTGGCGGTATAAAAGAAAACGGTTATTCGGGCTCAACATCCCAAGGCCCTGTTGCCGTAACTGTGGAGAGTTCCGAAAACGAAATAGTCAGCCATATTAATGATGCAGTTCTTGCAAGTGAGCTCGATAAGCTTATAAATGAGGTGGTTGATGGGGCAATTCCTTGCCAGAAAACAACTGCAGGCCAGTATAATATCTCTATCCATTTTGGTAATAACACCGTTGCAAACTACAGCATAGCCGGCAATGCTCTGATTTGTGAAGAGGAAATTTATTATATTGACGCCGCATTATACGACAGTATTCTTCATATAATCAGTGATATTATAAGCTAAGGATCCTTTCACCAATACAGTAACCAAAAGCCGCTGACGGTTGGCTGAATTTGTAAATTATCAGAGAATTTATAACAATATCTTGAAATAAGAGAAAAAATGATATAGAATGAAAAACAGCCTTCCACATGGAAGGCTGTTACTAATATTGAAAGAAAGGGGGATTTTTGTGAAAAAAGAGCACCTTATAATAGTTTTTACAGTTCTTGTGATCGCGCTGTGCATCGTTGCGGATATAGTTTTTGCTTCCAGATTTGTTGTAAAAGAAAATATTCCTGAAGAAACGACCGTAGAAACGACAACGGAGCCCGAAACGGAAACAGAAGCCCCCGAAACAACGGTCCCCGTGTATGAAAGTCCCATAGACTTTGCTTCATTCCGGGAGCAAAACGATCATATTTACGCATGGATAGATATTCCCGGCAGCTCTGTGAGCCAGCCGGTTTTGCAGCATCCCACGGATAAGGATTTTTATAACAGAAGAGATCTTGATAAAAACTATTCTGTGTACGGCTGTATTTTCACAGAGGTTGATTATAATTCCACAGATTTCAATGATCCCGTAACCGTGTTGTACGGGCACCATACGTCAAACGGACTTATGTTTGGCGATTTGCAGAAGATATATAAGGATAACATCACCGAGTGCGACGAAATCGTTGTATATCTTCCCGAAAAGGAGCTGAGATATAAGGTTTTTGCAGCCCTTGTTTATAGTGATCATCATCTTCTTTACTATAACGATTTTACCAATGCCGATACATACAATCGCTTTTTCAGCGGCATCATTGCCCGAAGCGGAAACTACGTTGTAACGGATAAGGAGTGTTCGCTTTCGCCCGAGGATAAAGTGATAGTTTTGTCCACATGCTTCAGCGGAAGCTCAACCTATCGCTATCTCGTTATGGCAAAGCTTGTGGAAACAGTTGAATAATATCAGGCCTTCCCCTTAGGGAAGGCTTATTAATTATGTTTGGATAAATAGTTATTGACTAAAGGATTTTTCGGTGATATAATTCTTTTATTAGGTATTTTTATATAATGAGGTAGTTTACTATGAAATGGACATCTCTCAACGATCTGCGCGAATCTTTTCTCGCTTTCTTTGAGTCCAAGGAGCATCTTCGTCTCCCCAGTTTTTCACTTATTCCTATAAACGATAAATCCCTGCTTCTTATCAACTCAGGTATGGCGCCTATGAAGAAGTATTTCACCCGCGAGGAAGAGCCTCCCCGTGATCGCGTTTGCACTTGCCAGAAGTGTATCCGTACAGGCGATATTGACAACGTTGGTAAAACAGCGCGCCACGGTACTTTCTTTGAAATGCTTGGTAACTTCTCCTTTGGTGACTACTTTAAAACAGAAGCTATCACATGGAGCTGGGAATATCTCACAAAGGTTCTTGAAATTCCCGAAGATCTTCTTTATCCTTCCGTTTACGAGCAGGATGACGAGGCTTTTGAACTTTGGAACAAAATGATCGGCGTTCCCGCTGAGCGTATTGTTCGTATGGGCAAGGCAGACAACTTCTGGGAGCACGGCAGCGGTCCCTGCGGTCCTTGCTCTGAGATCTATTTTGACCGCGGCATTGAGCACGGTTGCGGCAGCCCTGATTGCTATCCCGGATGCGAATGCGACAGATTTATTGAAATCTGGAACAACGTATTCAGCCAGTTCTCCAACGATGGCGAGGGTAACTACACAGAGCTTGAAACAAAGAATATTGACACAGGTATGGGTCTTGAGCGTCTTGCTTGCGTAATGCAGGGCGTTGGCAACCTTTTCGAAGTTGACACCATCAGAAAGATCCTTGACACAGTTTGCGCTCTTTCAGGCAAGACATACGGTGCTGATGCAAACAATGACGTTTCTATCCGCGTTATCACAGACCACATCAGAAGCTCCACATTTATGATAAGCGATGGCGTTATCCCCTCAAACGAAGGCAGAGGCTACGTTCTTCGCCGCCTCCTTCGCCGCGCGGCTCGTCACGGCAAGCTTCTCGGTATTGAAGGCGCATTCCTTGGCAATCTTTGCGACGTTGTTGTGGGCGAAAGCTGCGGAGCATATCCTGAGCTTTCCGAAAAGCACGACTATATCAAAAAGGTTATCTCTATGGAAGAGGACCGCTTTGAGGCAACCATCGACGCAGGTCTGAACATTCTTTCCGGTATGCTTGAAAACGCTGATAAGGTTCTTGCCGGTGAAGACGTATTCAAGCTTTACGACACATTCGGCTTCCCCATTGACCTCACTCGTGAGATCGCTGAGGAAAAGGGCATTGCTATTGATGAAGAAGGCTTCACAGCTCTTATGAAGGCTCAGAAGGAAAGAGCAAGAAACGCAAGAGCTGATCTTTCCAGCTGGGAAAGCGCCGGCAATGATGCTCTTGAAGGTATCGCTAAAACAGAATTTACAGGCTACAGCGAGCTTGAAAGTCAGGCAACTGTTGTTGCTATTATCGCTGATGAGGATAAGCCCAACACGATCACAGAAGGCTCCTTCAGCCTTATTCTTGACAGAACTCCTTTCTACGGAGAGGGCGGCGGTCAGGTAGGTGACGTTGGTGTTATCTGCTGTGGCGACACAACTGTAACTGTTGTTGACACAAAGAAGGTTGATGGCGTATATATCCACGTTTGCGAGCTGACTGACGGTTCCGTTTCTGTTGGCGATAAGGTTGTGGCAAAGGTTGACTCCTGCAACAGACGTGCCATTATGCGCAACCACTCAGGCGTGCATCTTCTTCAGGGCGCTCTTCGCGCAGTGCTTGGCACTCACGTTGAGCAGGCAGGTTCCTACGTTGACGCATCCCGTCTCCGCTTTGACTTCTCTCACTTTGCGGCTGTAACTCCCGAAGAGCTTGCAAAGGTTGAAGCAATGGTAAATGAGGAGATCATGTCAGCAGTTGAAATTGAAACTGTTGAAACAGATATCGAGTCCGCAAGAAAAATGGGCGCTATGGCTCTCTTTGGCGAAAAGTACGGCAAAACTGTACGCGTTGTTAAGATGGGCGATTATTCCACAGAGCTTTGCGGCGGTACACATGCTAAGTCCACAGGTAACCTTGGTCTTTTCAAGATCATTTCCGAAACATCCGTTGCGGCAGGTGTCCGCAGAATTGAAGCAGTTTGCGGTATGGGTGTTCTTTCTCTTATGGCTGAAAAGGACAAGCTTATTTCCGACACAGCAGCTGCTCTCAAGAGCGCAAACGTTCACGATATAGCAAACAAGGCAGTTCATTCTCAGGCTGAGATCGCAAGACTCAAGCGTGAGCTTGACGCTCTCAACTCCAAGATGGCGGCAGGCAAGCTTGACGATATGCTTGCAGGCGCAACTGAGGTTGGCAGTGTTCTGCTCGTTCGCGCAGATATGGGCGCTGTAACAGTGGATGCAGCCCGTGATCTTTGCGATAAGATCAAGGATAAGTATGCAAACGCAGTTGCAGTTCTTGCTATCCACGATGGCGAAAAGCTGAACTTCGTTGGTATGGCTGCTCCCGAAGCAGTTAAGGCAGGCGCGCACGCATGAAAGCTTATGGGCGCTGTTGCTGCAGTTTGCGGCGGTAAGGGCGGCGGACGTCCCGATTCTGCGATGAGCGGCGCAAAGGACCTCACAAAGATCGCTGATGCTCTCGCTGAGTCCGAAAACATCCTTCGCGGTATGCTTAAGTAATTAAAGACAATAAGAAATGGCTGATTTTTAATGATCGGCCATTCTTTTTTTTGTAATTTTTTCAAAAAATTATTGGCTTTTTATACAATAGCTTGTTGTTGAAATCTGAAATTTACAATATATCGTGGGGCAGGGCGAAAACAGCCTTTTGCAAGCGAAAATATTGAAAAAAACACTTGACAAAAACAGTGTGAGTACTGTATAATAAACGGTGCCTATGCATAGAAAAAGCGTCTGTGCAACAGAAAACTGATAATAATTATTACCTATAAAACTGTAAGGAGGTGCGAATATGCTTAGAACATATCAGCCCAAAAAGCGCCAGAGAAAGAAGGAGCACGGCTTCAGAAAGAGAATGAGAACAGCTGACGGCAGAAAAGTACTCAAGAGACGTCGCGCAAAGGGCAGAGCAAGACTGACTCACTAAGTTTGTGCTTATTTGCACTAAAACAGCCGTTTAGGTCTTTTTAAATCAGACCATATACCTCCGCGTGGCTCCAAACGGGTCTATACGGAGGTTTTTAATTTGAATCCTCATATCAAAACGGGAGGAACTCGGCTTGAAACAGCTTGCTATCTGCGAAAATCATTTGTACCGCAAGGCGTATGCGGGCGGAAAACGCGCTGTCACGAAAACGGTGGCAGTTTATGTATTGCGTGACCGCAAAAGCGCCCAATTGCAAAAAGCAAACCCTAAAAAAGAAAAGGTCAATCGTGTAGGTATCGCAGCCTCAAAGAAGATCGGAGGCGCTGTGCAAAGAAACCGTGCCAAGCGTGTTATACGCGAGGCATACAGACTAACAGACGCGGAAATAGGTGTTAAAAAAGGATATCTTGTGGTCATCAGCGCAAGAGAAGAAAGCACAGTTTGTAAAATGCAGGACGTTAAACGTGACATGCAGTATTGCCTGACAAAACTTGACCTGCTCGAAACACGAAAAGAAGAATGAAAAACGTGATGAAGCACATTTTGTGCGCCCCGGTGTATTTTTATCGCCGTTTCATCTCACCCCTCAAGCCCCCATGCTGCCGGTTTACACCCAGTTGCTCTGAGTATTTTATATTGGCGGTGGAAGAATGGGGCATTCTCGGCGTTTTCCTTGGAATATGGAGAATTCTCCGATGCAATCCATGGAGCCGCGGCGGCATTGATTATCCGCCCGAAAATCCGAGAAAAAAATAAACGAAAGAAAAAGATTGAAAATGAACGCTTTGTTTGATTTGATCGCAAAACCCTTTGGTTATCTGATGGAGTTTTGCCTTAAGATCAGTCCTAACAATAACTATCTTGTTGCTCTGATCTTTTTCACTATTATCATCCAGCTGCTTCTTTGCTTGCTTTTCGGTATCAAACAGCAGAAAAACTCTGTAAAGCAGGCAACTCTTGCTCCCAAGGTTGCGGCTATCCGTAAAAAGTATGCAGGTCGTAACGACCAGCAGACAATGATGAAGATGCAGGAAGAGACACAGGCTCTCTACCAGGCTCACGGTTATAACCAGCTTGGCGGATGCCTCCCCATGCTCATCCAGCTTCCCATCATTATGGCGCTCTATAACGTTATTGTTGCTCCTCTCCAGCATATGCTTATGCTCACAAAGGCAGAGGTTGCAACTCTTCTCAATAAATTCCTTGATGCAGGTCTTCTTTCAGATGCTGCAACAAAGAATATTATCACAGAGAAGGTTACAGAGTTCACAGAAAAGAATATTACCAATGCGCGAGTTGCGCAGACAGAGGTTATCAACATTGTAAATAAGTGGAGAGAAAGCGGAGCAACAGAGAAGCTTGAAGAAATTGCTTACGGCGTTTCCGAAAACCTCACAGCTGAAACTATTCTCCCCAACTATAACGCCTTTGGTCTGGATTTTTCATTGAATCCTCCCTATCCCAATGCAAGTGATTTCGGCCAGATCTGGCCTCTCATCTTAGTTCCTGTGCTCATCGTTGTAACAATGATCCTCAGCCAGAACATTATGAGAAAGTTCACATATCAGGATCCTATGATGAAGGAACAGCAGAATAACGGCACAATGAAGTTTATGACATACTCCATGCCCCTTCTTTCTGCAGTCATTTCATTCTCCCTTCCTGCAGCAGTAGGCGTATACTGGGTATACCGTTCTGTAGTGGCAACTGTTCAGCAGATCATCCTTTATGCACTTATTCCCCCTCCGAAGTTTACTGAAGAGGACTATAAGGCAGCTGAAAGAGAGATTTCAGGCAAGGATAAAAACAAGAAAAAGAAAAACACAACTCCTAGAGATCCTAACGCTCCCAAAAAGCGTTCTCTCCATCACATAGATGATGAGGACGAAGCTCCTGCTCCTGCACCTGTTAAGGCGGCAAGAACGGAAGAAGAGCTTGAAGAGGCTGTAGCCGAAGAAAAGGAACCCTCTTCTCTTGTAAAGGAAGCTCCCGTAATGAAGGATGACAAGGGATCTCATTATAAGAAGAAGTAATCCGAATAAGGAGAAAATCCGGTAATGGCAGAAGAAATCATCATATCCGGTAAAACCTTTGAGGCTGCAATGGCAGAAGCTCAGAGCAAGTATCCCGGAGAAAATGTACAGTATGAAATTCTGGAAATGCCCCGTCGCGGTATTTTCGGAATCGGCGCTTCCCCTGCTAAAATCAAGGTTATCATCAACGAGCCCGAAGAAGACGATGCAGATCTTTCCAGCATCGTTGCTTCCATCAAGGGCCTGAAGGTTTCCACAAACAAGGGCGGCGACGGCGAAAAGGTTGAGGAAAAGCCTAAAGCTGAGGCAAAGCCCAAGGCAGAAGCAAAGCCTCCCAAGGAAAAGAAAGAAAAGAAAGCAGAAAAAGCTCCTCAGAAGCCCGAAAAGGCTCCTGAGAAAAAGGAAGAAGCTCCTGCAAAAGAAGAAGCTCCTGCGCCTGTAAAGGCTCCTCAAAAAGCCGAAGTAAAGGTCAAGGAACCCAGAGTTATTGAGGTAACTGAGCTTGAAAAGCAGTGCGCTCTTGACTTCGCAAACACTCTGCTTTGCAATATGGGTGTTGATGCCAGGGCAGAATTCTGCGGCAGCGAAACATCCGGTGTTGGCGGCAACACATATCCCAAGATCGTGATCTCCGGCGAGGGCGCAGGCATTCTCATCGGTCATCACGGCGAAACACTTGACGCTATTCAGTATCTTGTAAATCTCTGCGCTCACAGAAAGGGCGATGGAAATTCCAAGGACTTCGTTAAGATAGTTGTTGATATTGAGGACTATCGCCGCAAGAGAGAAGAAACTCTTCGTTCTCTTGCAAGAAGAATGGCGGCAAAGGCTCAGAAGTATAAGAGAAACGTTGTGCTTGAGCCTATGAATCCCTTCGAAAGAAGAATCATCCACTCTGAAATTCAGGGCATGGAAAATGTTTCAACTCATTCTGTTGGCAGCGATGAAAACAGAAAGATCGTTGTTTGCTACGAAGGCGCTGACAAGGCTCCCCGTCGCAGCAGACCCAGAAACAAGAACAACTAAAACTTTCAAGGCAGGCACGGCGTGCCTGCCTTAGTTTTTTTCGCAGGTGACCTTTTAGAAAAGGTCACCCGCACCCCCTAAACCAACCGACTAAAAGGATTTTGAGGAGTTTTGAGGAGAAGTATAAAAAGACCTCTCCCTATAGAATAATAACTATGTTTGGAGAAACTATCGCGGCAGTTTCCACCCCCAGAGGAAAGGGCGGAGTTGCGCTTATAAGAATCAGCGGTGATGAAGCACTTGCTTGCCTTGAGAAAATATTTCAGCCTATGTATAACGGGGGATTCCCTGAAAGAAAGGCTGTATACGGAAAAATAGTGATGCGTGGCGAAGTTGTGGACACAGGTCTTGCAACCTATTTTGCTGAAGGTCATTCATATACAGGCGAGCCAACGGCAGAAATAACCTGCCACGGCGGTATTGCAGTAACTGCGGCGGTGCTTGAGGCTGCTCTGTGGGCAGGCGCCAGACTTGCTGAAGCAGGTGAATTTACACGCCGCGCGTTTGTAAACGGCAGGCTCACTTTGACGGAGGCTGAAGCCGTTGGCAGACTTATTGATGCGGACACAGAAAGCAGAAGAAAACTGGCGGCATCTGCTGCAGGCGGAAGCCTTGCAAGAAAAACAGGGGAGATAAGAGATTCCCTTGTGGGTGTGCTTGCTGCGCTTTATGCTGCAATCGACTATCCCGACGAGGATATTGGCGACGAGGGCGAAACAACCCTGCTACCCACGATCGAAAAAGGAGCGGCTGAAGTTAAAGCGCTTCTTTCCACATATAAAACGGGACACGCTGTAGCTGACGGTGTCAAAACCGTTATCTGCGGAGCCCCTAACAGCGGCAAGAGCTCTCTGTATAACCGTCTTTGCGGCGCGGAGAAGGCTATTGTAACCAGCATTGCGGGCACCACGAGAGATACTCTTGAGGAAACTGTTGATGCAGGCGGCATAACACTTCGTCTTGCTGACACGGCAGGACTTCGCGAGGCGGACGACGAGGTTGAAAAGGTTGGTATCGACCGCGCGAGAGATAAGATGGCAGAGGCTGAGCTTATTATTTTCGTTTGCGACGGAAGCCGCGCTCTGACAGATGAGGAAAAAGATCTTATTTCCGAAATCAAGGAGCTTGAAGCGGCAAAGATCGCCGTTATCAACAAAAAGGACCTTGGGCTTTACGACAGTCTTATTCCCGAAAACGTTTTTGACAAAACAGTTTATATGTCTGCAATGACAGGCGAGGGCGCTGAAGCTCTGACAGATGCAATTGCTGAGCTTTGGGGCAGCGAAAAAATATCCCTTTCCAGCGATGCGGTTATCTGGAACGCCCGCCAGAAAGCTTCTCTTGAATCTTCTCTTGACCTCCTCACTGCGGCGGCAGATGCACTCAGACTTGGCGCTCCTGCAGATGCGGCTTGCACTATGGTTGAAAGCGCGCTCTCTTCAATGGGTGAGCTTGACGGACGCGGCGTTTGCGAGGATATCGTCAGTCAGGTATTTGCCAGATTCTGCGTTGGTAAGTGATAAATTGTAATTTATGGGGATACTTGGGAGGACCTTTTAAGGAAAGGTCCCTCCCAAACCCTCCCTAAACCTTTTCGTAGAAAATCCCCTTCCAACCCCACTTTTGTGGGAATGGAAGGGGATCTTTTGCAAAGAGGTTTTGAGGGGGTACGGGGGGAAACTTTTCCTCAAAAAGTTCCCCCGATTATTCCTGCAAACTGCAGTTTTTCATTTACTACCGTTTTTCTTATAATAGCAATAGGAATAGATCATAGGTGCAAAAGTCATAATGAAAACGATGGGAAGCATGATATAAAATGATCCGAGAAATGCAGTTGCCATAACGATGATTCCGCCAATAACCCAGAGAATTCCGGCAAAACGGTGAGTTTTGTTCCAGTTATCCTCATTTTCAAGAGCCCACGGCACTTTTATGCCAATAGAGTAATTTTGCTTGCATTTAGGCATATAGTTGCCCACTATCACAAACAGAACGCCCATTACAAGAGGCATGATTATTTCAACGCTAATGCTATATCCGAGAGCAGTTGCATAGATCAAAGAGCCTATGAGCAGGGACATAACAGGGCATATCCACAAAACAAGAGTCATTGGCTTGCTGTCGATATTTTTGCTTTTGGGATCCATACTTGTTATGAATGTGCACAGCCAGTGAATGGCAACAAGAATTGCAGGAAGGCCGAAAACGGCAAAGGTTTTGCTTGAAAATCCGTCGGCGATACCTTCCACGTTCCAATGGGTTGCTATTTTATCAGGAAGCATATTCCAGAGAATCAGTCCCACTATAATGGGAATAAGGATTATAATTGATGTTATGATCAACATAGGAAGGTTTTTCTTAATCATGGTTATCTCCTTTCAGATCGTGGATCCAGAGCATTATTTCCTCAAGAACTGAGGCGTTAAGCTCATAGAATATAAATTTGCCTTCTCTTTTGTCGCGAATAAGATCCGCTTCTTTGAGCACTGACAGATGGCGGGATATTGCCGCACCCGTGATATCAAATCTGTCTGTGATTTCTCCTGCCGCCATTCGTCCGTTTTTGAGCATATTAAGTATTTCGCGGCGAATGGGATCGGATAGAGCTTTCAGAGTGTTTTGAAGTCCCATATATCCTCCTTTAACATTTAACTTAAATGTTAAATAAAGTATAGCACAGGCAAATCTTCTTGTCAAGATAAAAAAACAAAAAACCTGCAAACATTTTTGTTTGCAGGTTTTGTTGTATTCACAGTTTTCCCGGAGTATCCGGGTTTTCTGAAAAAAGAAAAGATCCCGCAGTGCCGTGTAAAGTCACAATGTGAAACCCTGCTCATGCAAGGTGGTGTGCGTCGTCCGCGCTTTGTGCTTCCAACGTCCGATTCGTCTGTCAAAAGAGAGGCGGTCGGGAGGCCTGCATTCCTACGCGGAGTGTTCACTCCATTAATCAACTGTGGGTTCAATTAGCAACCCTATCACGAAACACTGCAGGAAAAAAGCGTAATTATTATAAATTACTCTTCGTCAGCTGCTTCTTCAAAGTCAACATCAGCGAATTCGTCGTCGAAAATATCAGCAACGCGATCGAATTCTTCGTCGTCTTCGATGGAAACGAGAACATCTTCGCCGTTTTCGTCCTTTTCGCCGCGGAGCACGATGTATTCATCGATTTCAGCGTTTTCGTCTTCTGTGTAAGGAACGAGTGCGTAATATGTTACACCCTCAAGTTCAACTGTGCCGATAAGCTCGAAATCGCTTTCAACGCCTTCGTCGTCTGTGAGAGTATAGATTTCAGTTTCGAAAATTTCGTCTGCCATGGATTTATCTCCTTCTGTAATAATAGTATGCTTACATACTACTATTTTATACATATAATCAATTTTTGTCAAGGGGAAAACATATATTGGGGCCACTTATGCAAGACAAAGGAAAAGCCTCATTTCTTTTCTATTTCAAGGCTTTTGATCTTATCTCTGAGATAAGCGGCTTCTTCAAACCTGAGCTCGGAAGCGGCTTTCTTCATTTCTGCTCTCAGGCGCTCGATTTCAGCCGCCTTTTCCGTTGCGGAAAGCTTTTTCTTATCGACCTTACCGCGTTTTCCGCCTGTGGTGCCGATCTTAATAAGCTCGCCGATCTCTTTTTTGATGGTCTGCGGTGTGATACCGTTTTCTTCGTTATATTTCTGCTGAATTGCTCGGCGTCGGTTGGTTTCTTTTATTGCCGCATCCATTGAACGGGTTATATTATCTGCATACATAATAACTTTACCGCCAACGTTTCGGGCAGCTCGTCCGATAGTCTGAATAAGTGACGTTTCACTTCGCAGCAGACCTTCTTTGTCGGCATCAAGAATAGCAACAAGGGTAACTTCGGGCAAATCGATTCCTTCTCTGAGCAAATTGATTCCCACAAGCACGTCGAACAGTCCCATTCTAAGATCGCGGATAAGCTCGCTACGCTCCATTGTTTCAACGTTGTGATGTATATATTTAACTCTGATACCCTGTTCATCCATATATTCCGTCAGGTCTTCAGCCATTTTTTTGGTAAGCGTTGTCACAAGAACTCTTTCGCCCTTGGCTGTTCTCGCTCTCACTTCGGTAAGCAGGTCATCTATCTGTGTTTCAACGGGGCGAACTTCAATTTCAGGATCAAGCAGACCCGTGGGGCGTATGATCTGCTCAACGGTCTGCAGAGAGTGTGTTTTTTCGTATTCCGCAGGGGTAGCCGAAACCATGATCACCTGGTTGATCTTTTCTTCAAATTCGCCGAAATTAAGGGGTCTGTTATCGTAAGCTGAGGGAAGGCGGAAGCCGTAGTCCACAAGGTTTTGCTTTCTTGCTCTGTCTCCGCCGAACATTCCGCGAACCTGCGGCAAGGTAACGTGGGATTCATCCACGAACATTATGAAGTCCTTTGGGAAGTAGTCAAGAAGGGTATAGGGAGTGGAGCCCGGCTCTCTGCCTGAGAGCACTCTTGAATAGTTTTCAACTCCTGAACAGAAACCTATTTCGCGCAGCATTTCAAGATCGTATCGCGTGCGCTCTTCAATTCTCTGCGCTTCAAGCAGCTTGCCGTTTTCCTGAAAATACGCAACTCGCTCAACCATCTCACGTTCAATTTCTTTAAGTGCATTTTCTCTGCCCTCTGGGGCAACAACATAGTGGTTGGCGGGGAAAACTGCGGCGTAGTTCACGTATTGAAGAACGCTTCCAGTCAGAGGATCGAACTCGGCGATCCTGTCAATTTCATCGCCGAAAAATTCAACTCTGATTGCTTTTTCGTTCTGGTTTGCAGGGAATATTTCAAGGGTGTCGCCCCTCATTCTGAAATTGCCTCTTGTGAAGCTGAAGTCGTTGCGGTCGTAGCTGATGGCAATAAGGCGTGCCGCAAGCTCGTCACGTTCCATGATCATTCCGGGTCGCACGGCAACCATTTGTGATTGATATTCTTCCGGCGGGCCGAGAGAATATATGCAGGAAACGCTGGCAACGATTATAACGTCCCGTCTTTCAAAAAGCGCGGACGTTGCGCTGTGGCGCAGTTTATCGATCTCGTCGTTGATGGATGAATCCTTTTCGATATACATATCCTTGCCCGGCACGTAAGCTTCGGGCTGATAATAGTCGTAGTAGGAAACGAAGTATTCAACGGCATTTTCGGGGAAAAATTCGCGAAATTCGCAACAAAGCTGGGCTGCAAGGGTTTTATTGTGAGCGAGAACAAGTGTAGGACGGTTCACATTGGCTATAACGTTTGCCATTGTGAAGGTTTTGCCCGAGCCTGTAACGCCAAGAAGCGTCTGAGCTCTCATTCCTGCTTCAATACCTGATGTCAGCTTATCAATTGCCTGGGGCTGATCGCCCGTTGGCTTGTATTTTGAATGTAGCTTGAATTTATCCACAAGCGATCACCTCCGTTTGTTTATATCAGTGATTTACCTTCCCATTCTGCAGGGGGAGTGATATCAAAAAGCTTAGTTACAGTGGGAGCAATATCCATAATATTAGCATCCTCAATATTTTTGCCTGCTTCAAAATCTTTTCCGAGTATATAAAGTGGGATTATCATATCTTCGGGAATATCAGCACCGTGGCCTCTGTCGTGTCCGCCGTGGTCGGCTGTGATGAAAACAGTGTATTCCTCATTTTTCTTTGCAAGCTCACCCATAAAGCGTTCAATTTCGTCCCAGGAGCGACGAACGGAGTGGAAATATTCCTCTCCCATCCAGCCGTGCCAATGACCTGCGTGGTCGGGCCAGCCAAGGTAGAGGAAAATAAAGTCGGGATCGTCTTCTGTAAGGCTGGTGATAGCCGCATCAGTCACAAGGCGGTTAGCTTCTTCAAAGCCAAGCTTTCTTTCAGAAACGTAGTAGCTTTTAATAAGCGAACCGGGGCGTGAAAGGTCGCGCAGTTCTTCCCAGTTATAGAAGAAGGCGCAGGACTTTCCGTTGTCGTTAAGCACTTCGCAAAGGCCTTTGACAGGGCGCACCTGAGGGGTGTATGTATTGGTAGTAACTCCGTGGCGTGAGGGGTCAACGCTATGGAAGAGTGACATATGGCAAGGGAGTGTAACTGATGGATAAACAGTACTTGCATTCATTGTGAATGATGCCATTTCGCTCATGGTTTTAGCGTAAGGAATGTCCATAAGTCCGTCGGGACGCATTCCGTCAACAAGAATAACAACAGTTTTCATAAGAATCTCCGTAAATCCGACTGCGCGGTGCTGAATTAAATGTGAATGACTTTCACGCTGTTTATATTATTCTACCACATTTTTTTATTCATATCAACACTAAGCACATTCTTTAACTTTCATAACGGCAACAGTTATATCATCCTCCTTATCCGTAGCTTTTTCTGCTGCTTGTCCGATCACTTTGGCCGCTTCTTTGGGAGTGAGAGAAGGGAGATTTTTACCTTCAAGCAATTCATAAAGCCAGGGGCAGGCTTCGTAGCTTCCCGTAACTCCGTCGCTAAGCATAACTATCATATCTCCCGGCATAATATCGAAAGTGATTTTTTCTGCATCAAGGGCTCTGATGATTCCTATGGGTACGGTTTTTGAATGAAGACGGAAAACCTTTCCGTTTCTGAGAACGAATGATGGCGCGGCGCCGCTTTTTATAAAGCTTGTTCTGCCGGTATAGAGGTCGCTTTCCATAAGGTCAACCGTTGTAAAGCATTCTCCCTCGCCGCCGCAAATGAAAGCGTTAAGTAGTTCAAGAGTGCTTTTCATGGGAGCTCCTGCAAGAAGCAGCTTTTCAAGGAAAACGGCAGAAATACCGCTTGTGAGCGCCGCTTCCTTTCCGCTTCCCATTCCGTCGGAAACAAGGGAATAATAATAACCTTCGTCGTTATTGAAGGAACAAACCGTGTCGCCGCTGAAATTATCTTTTTTGCCTGCGGATGAATATTTTCCCGATTCGATGGAAAATCTGGGAACTGTGTGCATATATGCGGAAACGCATTTTCCGTCGATGGTGAAATCGGGCGAAGAAAGCCTTCCGCCAACTATTTTTTCGCTTTCGCGCCTGATATCATCTTCGCCTGCGGCATTGGGCATACCTATTCCTCTGAAATATATTTTGCGGCATCGTTTTCCGTAAACCGACACTCCCGTTATATCAACCCCCATATTGGAAAAACTGTTGATCAGGGCAATTTCTTTTTCGGAATCTCTTTCCCAAACGTCTTCATCGGGCTTGGCGCTCTGGCGAAGAAGGGAAGCTATGGCTTTATAATCCGAGGCAAAAAGTCGGGTTTTGCAGCTTTCTGCCGCAAGTCTGCCTGTGATTTTTGCAGATGTACTTGTATAGTCAAGGATTTTGTCAATATTATGGCATCTGGAGGCAAGTCTTTGCGGAACTATTCCTGCCCCTGCTCCTCCGCTTTCCTCAAGCGTGCTTTGCAGGGTATGAAAGAAACGGTTCGTTTCATTTTTTTCAACTCCCGTACAGATATTATAGTGAACACAGCCACGGCAGAATTTGGCTTTGGCTGATGCGCAGATACGCTCAGCCTCCTGCGAGGTGGGCCTTTGCACCTTATGGGAAACTTCCGTAAGCAGATCAGAGATTTCATCAAGGGAAAGGGATAGTTTTCCCATTTTTTCTTCAAGCATACGGTTTGGAGGGCTTTGTGGCAAAACAAATTCTTTTTGCGGCTGAAAAAATTCTCTTTTGGGGAAGATTCCCATATTGGCAATGGGCGCAAGGGCGGCTGATGTGAACAATATCTCTGCCAGCAGGTCTCCCATTGCTCCGAATCCCGAAACCCGAAAAGCCCAGCACATAGCAACGGCACCCGAGCATATAACAGCGCCCGAGGCGGAATATTTATTTATAAGGCCTGCTGTAAAAGCGGCAAGGGGAAACATTGGCGCGTATGCAGCCTCCAGTGCCATTCCGCCGAAAATTCCCACGGCTGCGCCCTGAAGTGCCCCATTGGTATACGTGAAAACAAGTGTGGCTGCCAGTGTGAAAACTGCGCCTGCGTTAAAAGGCAGATGCCACGACTGCAGAGTGAGGGCTATGGCGTATATTGCGGCGCAAAGTCCTGAAACGCGTGCGTTCTGCTTTTCTTTTTTTGAAAGCAACAGGCACAGGGCATATGTAAAGGCAGGATAAAGGGCGAATCCCGAAACGGCTGAGAAAATATCCAGATACATATTTCCGCCGTAAAGCACGGTTGCCGAGCCTGCGGCAATGGATGCTATGGCAGCCGTCAGTATTCTCATAGGCGTTTTTTCAGTAAACGCTTTATCCAAGGTGAAATTCTTTCTTTTTTCAATAAATGAAACTGCCAATCTGACAACGTATGCCCCCGTGCACACGAATATTTGCCAAAGTCCGCTTTGTCCAAGGCTTGCAGAGCCGAGCACAGCGCCGCACATAGCGGCTGACGTGCAAATGAATCCGTTTGCTGCGCAAACAAGAGAAACGCCGAAGGGTGTCACTCCGATTATAGCCTCCGTTGATGAAAGGGCAAGAGCTGAGATCAGCCAAAGAAGCGGTTTTATTATGGTGCTCACGAATTTGTTTTCAAGAACAACTTCAAGATTTTTTAAAATAGAAGCTATCCCCTCTGCCTGAGTTTTTTTGATTTTTGAAACATCCATTTCTTTTAATTTCCTTTCTTTTTTGTATGGGTATTTTCCCATTATGGAGAGGAAAATGAAGTCGCAAAGGGGATAGCTTTTTTTATTGTTTTTTGTTTTGAGTCATCGGGAAAGGGGAAAAAGAAAAATTCCCCGCTTGTTTTAACCCGATTTAACACGGGCAATAAGCGGGGAATTATTTTTTTGCGATTGATTATTTGCTGAGTTCTTCAAGGCAAGTGCGGCAAACGCGCTTGTTTTTGAACATAACGATATCATCAGCTTCGCCGCAGAAAATGCAGCAGGGAGCATATTTCTGAAGGATGATCTTATCTTTTTCAACGAAGATCTCAACGCCGTCGCCGGGTTCAAGATCAAAGGATGTTCTGATCTCTTTAGGGAGAACGATTCTGCCGAGCTCGTCAACTTTTCTAACAATGCCGAGGGATTTCATATATTTACCTGACCTTTCTGGAATAACGTAATGTCGTTTTAAAATGCTATGAGGGTGAGAGAAAACCTCTTTGCATCATCTTTTTACAAATTTTAACACAAAGCGGCAATATTGTCAATGTATATACTTTTTCTGAAAAGTTATCAATTTGAAAAGAAAAAATTAAGAAAAAGTTTCTTTAGTTCTGTTTTTGGACAGTTTTATACTCGTCGTAGAACTTATAATATGGGCAGCTGGAATAGGGATGGCCGAGAAAACGGATCATTTCGTCTTCATCAAGGTCCAGAGTGCACACGTAGGCTTCCATATATTCGTCGTAGTCGTAGTACATACAGGATTCGCAATCTGTCATTTTCAGTTTTTTATTTGCAGCCATAAAATCTCCTTAACAAACTAAAAGCGGCGAAAACGCCGCTTTTAAAGTTATGTTTTTAGCAAGTAAGGTCAGCGAGAAGAACTGTCATATCCTTGAAGAACTTCTTCTTTGCATCAACGATCTTTCTGATGCGAGCCTTATCTTCTTCGGGATATTTATTCATAGCCTTGAAATCGTCCTTACCCTTATAGATGCGGTCTGCTGTCTGAGCCAGGTTGATATCAAGAGAAAGAATCTTATTGTCTCTTTCGCAGATAACAAGGTTTGTTTTTCCGCAGAGAAGCTCTTTAACTGCTTCGGAGCCCATCTTTGCTGCTGTAACTCTGTCTCTGAGGGAGGGATTACCGCCGCGAACAACGTGAGCAAGGCGCGCAAATCTTGTTTCGATGCCTGTGCTTTCTTCAACTTTCTTTGCAAATTCTTCGGATGCATAGAAGGGGATCATTTCACTTACAACAACGATAAAGCCTCTCTTGCCGTCAGCTCTCAGGTGCTTCATCTTCTCGTAGAGAGCTTCTTCATCGAAGGGGCGCTCAACGATAACGCAACCAACTGCGCCGCACGCGATTGCAGACTGAATAGCGATACCGCCTGCTTTGTTACCCATAACCTCAACTACGTTGCAACGGCCGTGGGATTCGCAAGTGTCGCGAAGTTTATCGATTGCTTCGATTGCTGTGTTCATTGCTGTATCATATCCAATTGAATATTCAGAGGATGCGATATCGTTATCAATTGTGCAGGGAACACCGATTGTGGGGATTCCTCTGTTGGAAAGGTCTGTTGCGCCGCGGAATGTTCCGTCGCCGCCGCAGGCAACGATACCGTCAAGCTGGTATTTCTTGCAGGTTTCAATTGCCTTTGCCATACCTTCTTCTGTTTTGAATTCATCACATCTGTCGGTGTAAAGAATTGTGCCGCCGATGCTTTCGATACCGGAAACGTCTCTTGCTGTGAGAGGTCTTACCTTATCGTTTACGAGGCCGCTGTAGCCGCCCAGAATACCGAATACCTCTACTCCGTATGAAAGGGCTGTACGAGTAACGGCGCGAATCGCGCTGTTCATACCGGGGGCGTCACCGCCGGAAGTGAGAACTCCTATTCTTTTAAGCTGTGCCATAGTGATCTATCTCCTGTTTGATATCATTATTTTTATTATGTCAATTACAAATATTGTACTACTGTTTTTTTAAAAAATCAATAGTTTCAGCCAATATCTCCCAAATCAAAATAAAATATGTCCGAAAATGGTGCCGAAAACAACGGAAAATCCGTAAACCTCAGCACAAACCAGCAGATTTTCTTTGAAATTGTCGTTTGCGCGGAACAAAATCAGAAGTCCGCTGCCTGCTCCTGCCAGAAGCGCGGTGAGCATAAAGGGCGCGCCGATAATGCCTTCAAGGAAAAGTTCCGTCACTGCAACGGAAACCGCGCAGTTTGGAATAAGACCGATTAGTCCTGCCACAAGGCTTCCAACCACGGGAATATCTGAAAGGCTTCTGAGGGCGTCGGCAATATCGAAAAACTCAAGAACGACGTTGATCAAAAAAGACAGGGCGAAAATGAATGCGAACACTCTGAGTGTTCTGACCAATGCAGACACAAAAAGGTTTCCTTCTGCTGCGCAAAAGCTGTCGCCGCAGCCGCAATTGCAGGCTTCAAGATCTTCTTCAGAGATCTCGCCGTCGTTTTCGTAATCGTTTTCTGCATATTCTTCGGGATATTTTAGCTTATAAAACAACCTGATGGTAAAGTCGAGTGCAAAGCCTGCTATAACAGCGCTGAGTGCTTTTGAGAGCAGGATCTTCAAAATCGTTGCTATGGGAGCCTGATTTGAGATCATAACGGCCAGCATTTCATCAGAGGTGGAAAGATAAACCGAAATAAGCGTTCCTGCTGTAAGTATACCTGCTCCGTATAGGTTTGATGCAGCGGCAGAAAAACCGCAGGACGGTGCCATGCCAAGAACGCCTCCTATAAGGGGACCGATCTTGCCTGCGCCCACAATGGCACGGATCATAAAGCGTCCGCCGCCGCGCTCAAGAGCGCCGATGAGCAGATATGCCAGAAACATAAACGGGATAATAAGGACCGTGTCCTTCAGGGTGTGTTCGAGGATGTGCAAGCCGTTATGCAGGCACGTTTCGAGAAAAAACATTATATTCATTAAGTGCTGAATTTCCTTATATTTTAATCTTCTATAGCAGCCTTGCGTGAAAGAGCCGCGTGAAGTTTTTCAAGATCAACTTTGGAGCGTCGGTCGAAGGAGAAAACTCCGTTCATTTCCTGCATAACGTCAGTGAACTGAGTGTAGCAGAAGCCGCAAACTCCGGGGTTATCAAGAAGCACTGTGCAAAGGTCGATCATTCTTTGCTGCAATTCTTCTTTTGTTTTAGGTGCGTCGCCGTATCCCCAGGGATTGCCCGATTCCTGTCCGTGACTTTCTTCTTTTGTATCTATATCCCAAAAAGCTCCGCCGAATTCGGAAACGAAAAAGGGCATTTTTCTGTCGTAAGGTGCAGAGGGGCCGCCGCCTTCTCCGTTATAGAAAACGTCGCTGCCGTCAACAAGGCCTTTATAGTGGCCTTCAAACTCGTCTTTGGGCTGAACGTAGTCGTGAACGTCAAATATATCTGTTTTACCCAGATGGATCCAGCCGGAAGTGTCGATCACGGGACGTGTGGGATCAAACATTTTTGTTATATCATACGTTGTGTTATAAAGGGTGGGGGAGCCGCCGGGCCAGGACTCGTTAAAAGCGCACCAGCCGATTACAGCGGGGCTGTTCACATCGCGGCGGAGGATCTGAAGCCATTCGGGGATCATGGAGTTCATCGCTTCGGGACGGGCAATATCAAGTCCCCAGTTGGGAAATTCATCCCAGAGGAGATAGCCCATTCTGTCTGCGTGATAGATAAATCGGGGCTCAAACACCTTCATATGCATTCTTGCGCCGTTAAAGCCTGCCGCCATAGAAAGCTTTATATCGCGAACGAATTCGTCGTCGCTGAGGGCGGTGTAGATACCTTTTTCGTAATATCCCTGATCAAGCACGAGGCGCATAAAAACGCTTTTGCCATTGAGCAAAAATTTATTGCCAACGATGTCAACGCTGCGCATGCCAAAATAGGAGGTTATCTTATCTTCTCCTGCTGTGATCTCAATATCGTAAAGTTCAGGTGCGCCAACGTTCCACAGGTGAGGGTTGGGCACGTTCACGGAAAACGTTGCGGTGTTGCAGCTACTCGTGGCTTTTGCTTCGCTTACAAACTCGCCCTTGTAGAACACCTTTGCCGTAATATCAGCGTTTCCGCCTGCAAGGTACACCGTAACGTCAAGCTTTTCGCCCTTAACGTCGGGGAGCATTTTGATGCTGTCTATATAGGTATTTGGAACGTATTCTATCCAGACAGTCTGCCATATGCCGGTGCAGCGAGTGTAGAAGCAGCCGTGGTTTGCATATGAGGAGCACTGTTTGCCCGAGGGCTGCAGAGGATTTCTCACCTCATTTTTGCAGGTGACATTGATTCTATTTTCGCCTGTCTGCACTGCGGTTGTGATATCAAAGGTTGCAGGAACGTAGCCACCCTTATGCTCGCCCATAAAGGAATCGTTTATCCACACCTGTCCTTCATAGTTCATTGCGCCGAAGTGGAGCAGTATTTTGCCCTTTGTGCCGTCAAAGCTTTCGGGCAGGGTGAAGGTGCGGCAATACCAAACGCGGGTCATAAAGTCTATATTTTCAATACCTGAAGCTTCGCTTTCGGGAACAAAGGGCACCAGGATCTCTTTGTCGTAGCGATCCATTTTGTAAAGGCCTCTCTGTCCGCCGCTTTCAGCGTTATCTATTTCGAAAAACCATTTGCCGTTCAGGTTTATCCAGCTTTCTTCTCCGCGCACAAGCTGGGGGCGGGGATATTCAGGTCTTGGTATCATAATACACTCCCATCAATTTTCAACTATATTAACAATTTCTGCCGCAAGTGTTCGGGCAAGGTTTTGCAGCCAGGCGTCACTTGTCATATTCTTTGCGTCCTGAGGATTGGTAGCGTAGCCCATCTCAAGAAGCACTGACGGTATTTTGGAATACTTTGTAACTATATAAGAATCTTCGTATGCTGTTGCTTCCACGGAAATGTCGTTATCAAGAACTTCCGAAAGATTCTGTCCGAATTGCGAAAGCAGGATCCCGTTGGGATTATCTTTGCAATAGTAAAGCTCATATCCGTCAACGTAGCTGGCATTTTCAACGCTGTTCACGTGCAGGGAGATGAAGAAATCTATTGCTTCGTCTCTTGCCAGTATCTCTTCATAAATTCCTCTTTCGTAGGCGGAGAAAATGTTATTCTCTTTGATTCCTTCTTCTTTGAGGGTTATTCCGTGCCTTTCAGCTGCTGCAATAATATCTTTTTCATCGGGATAAGTTTCGCCGTCGTGAGTGAGGATAACCTCAGCTCCCAGTTCTTCCAGGGCAACTTTCAGATATTTTGCAGCTTTTATGGTAACTTCTTTTTCATAGCAGCCCATAAGATAAGGTCCGCATCCAACGTCGTCAAAACCGTGACCTGCGTCAACGCAGATTATCTTTCTGCCGTCGTTATTATTATACAACGTTTCGGGAGCCTGGGTTTCGTATTCAATATTGATATCGGGTTCAGGCTCGGTCACAGTCTCGGGAAGCTCGATGGGGCGGCATCCTGAGAGGAGGATACAGAGAATAAGAATTAAAACAAATTTTTTCATTTTTTTAAATTCAAAGGCAAAGCAGGGCTTTCCCTTTATTAGCAAAGTTTTCAGTTCTTTTTGATTTCAAACATTTCCTTGATGATTTCTTTTTCGCCGTAAGCAAGGTCCCAGCTCCAATGGTTAACGCCGGGATATTCCTTATAGAATATTTTATCGCCGCCTGCTGCCTTTATTGCGGCAACCATTTCTCTTGTGCCTGAAACGGGAACAACGTCATCAATTTCACCGTGGAAAGTGAAAATAGGGATATTTTTGAGAATATCAGCTTTGGAGGGGTCGCCTGCGCCGCAGCAGGGGAAGCCTGCAGCGAAAAGCTCGGGATATTTAGCCATAATATACCAGCTGCCGAAGCCGCCCATGGAAATACCCATAATATAAACTCTTTCGGGGTCAACGTTACATTCTTCGATTTTTTCCTTAAGGATAGCAACTGCACTCTTGACCCAAACGCTTTCCTCAAGCTCGTCCATATTATAGTTGCCAAGTCCCCAATCGGAATAAACCCAGCGCTCTTTCTGGTGCTCGTCCATTTCAACCTGAGGAGCGATTATAAGAGCGTCGTGAAGGGGGCTGTCTTCGTCTTTCATTGCAACGTCAAGTCCGATTCTAAGCTGAAGCTGATTGTCAGTTCCTCTTTCGCCTGCGCCGTGAAGGAAAAGCACTGCGGGGCATTTTCCGTTTTCATCGCGGTGTTCGGGATAGTGGATTCTGTAGGGCACTGTTTTGCCGCATTTATCGTATGTAGCGAATTCAAAAGTTTCAGTATAATGCTTCATAGGGAACATCTCCTTTTTTGGCATAATTATTTGGGGGTATTATAACATAATATTTCATTTTTTTCAAGCAGTTGGGTGTAAATATTAATAGTGTGAATAAGGATTTGTACTTTAGACAACACTTGGTATATCTTGCAGGAGGCAAAAGGGAAAAATGAAAAAGAAAATAGTTATAGGCGGATATTACGGTTATGGCAGTCTTGGCGACGAAGCGGTGCTTTCCGTACTTATAAATGAAATAAAAAACAGATATTCCGATTGTGAAATAACGGTGCTTTCGGCATCCCCCGGAAAAATGAAAAGGCAATATGGGGTCAAGTGCGTTCACAGATATGATGCGGCGGCTATCATGCGGTGTTTTTACGGCGCTGATTTATATATTAGTGGCGGCGGAAGTCTTATTCAGGATGCAACGAGCGCGCGCAGTCTCAGGTATTATTGTCATCTTATGAAAATGGCAAAGCATATGGGCGCAAAGGTTTATGCCTATGCCAACGGCATCGGCCCTTTGAAGCGAAGCAACGTTGCATTGTCCGCACTCAGTGTATGTGATATGATAAGCGTCAGGGACAATATTTCAAAGCAGACGCTGGAAGAGCTTTCTGTTGAGGCTGTTCTTTCTTCCGACCCATTTTTTCTTATTGAACCTGCGCCCAAAAACCAGGTCCGTCGCTTTCTTGTTGAGCGCGGAATCTACGAGGAAAATTATTTCACGGTTTCTCTCAGGCGCTGCAAGGGCAGCAGGCAGATAAACGAGGATGCTTTATTGCACGCGCTTCTTCCTTTCGTTATCAAGGGGCACGTTCCCGTTTTTGTTTCAATGCAGGATAGTTGCGATTTCGCATTATCTGCGGCAATGGCAGATATAACGGGGGGGTATGTGGTCACTCCCACTGATGCATCGATCCTTCTTGGTCTTCAGAAGAATGCTGATTTTGCAATCGGCATGAGACTTCATTTTCTTCTTGCGGCTATAGGCGCAGGCATTCCCGTTGCGGCACTTTCCTATGATCCCAAGGTGGACAATGTTCTCAGCTATGCGTCAGATGTGAAGGCTTTTGATGCTTTTGATTTTGACAGCGATGAGCTTTGGGCGTATATGGAGAATATGGCCGGGTATGATGCCCGATGCGATGATATGAAGCAGCTGGCAATTCGTGATATTGAAGCAATCGGTCAGCTTCTTGAGGGAGAAGGGCAGCTGGTGAGGGCGTAAAACGGGGTTGTAAAAAAATTTGTGATATGGTAAAATAATGTCAACTGTTTTAGTTCGCGGTTAACAGGAGATATTATGGAATACAAAGTTATAGACAGCTGTGAGTGGACTTATCCCGACGTTTGGGATTATGCTTCCGAAACAGACGGATATAAAGGTTATGCCCTTTCGGGCAGCTATGCAACATTCAGGGTGATAGTGAGAGGTTTTGACAATGCTCTCTCTGTAAGTCTTGATGGGGCTGACATATATGAGGAAATTGCCATTCCCGTTGAGGCAAACCCCAATTTTGAAAACGGTTTTTTGCCTCATTTTCCCGAGAGGATCGCGCCTTTTTCCGTGTACGACTGTATGAAGCCGTACTGTGAGAAAATAGAAAAGAAAAATGATGTAACATCGATTTATTTTGCCGTTAGGGCAGAAAGCGAAAATATTTCCACGGAAATATTATTAAGTGACGGTGTAAGTGAAGTGCGTATTCCCGTTGAAGTCACAGTAAAGGGAAAGCTCCCCAAGGAAACCCTTAAGATAGCTATGGGTTATTGCATTCATCAGGTTATAGAAAAGCACGGTCTTGACCCACGGGATCGTCGTGAAGAATTTTTTGAAGTGGATGGGAAATATCTCAGTATGCTTCGCAAAATGCATCAGAACAGATATTTCCTTGAGCCTGAGCACATCTGGAAAAAGGACGGTCAGTGGCATTTTGATTTCAGCCATTTCAACCGCCGCGTCCGCAAGCTCCTTGAGCTGGGCTTTAACGGGTTCCACATAAACGGCATTGGCTTCAGACGCTCTTGGGACGGACCTGAGATAATCGTTCACGGAATGGACGGTCTTTCCTACGAGGCTTATGATTTTTTGAGAAAATATCTCCCTGCGCTCAGGGAAAATCTTCGTGAAAACGGCTGGCTTGAGAATGATATGTTCTGCATCGGCATTGCAGACGAGCCAAACCGTTTCAACGCGCTGACCTACAGAGCTCTTGCTTGTATGGTAAGGCGATATCTGCCTGAAATAAAGATCTACGATGCGGTGTCCTACGTCCCTGTTTACGGTGCCATTGACATCTGGGTGCCCCGCGCTGACGAATTTGAAAGAAACCGTGAGGCTTTTGAAACCTTTAAGGAGGATGGCGACGAGGTCTGGCACTATGTTTGTCTTTATCCGAGAGACGATGGGTATATCAATCGTTTTATGGATATTCCCCTTCTTGCAACACGATATCTTTACTGGGCTAACTACAAGTATGATCTCTCAGGTTATCTCCATTGGTCGGTGAACAATTATCAGGGCGGACTTGATCCCTACGGGGCAAGCTGTCCCGGACATATAAATGCAGGCAGCCGCAGTGTGCTCCCTGCAGGTGATGACAAGCTTCTTTATCCGGGTGACAATGAGCCCTATATCTCTGCTCGCTTCGAAATGCATCGTGAGTCCGCTGAGGACTACGAGATGCTGCGCGCTATCGCTCTTCACAACAAGCCCCTTGCTGATGAGATTTGTGAATCCTGCTTCAGAAGCTTCACTGATGTGGAATTTGATCCCATCAAATTCCGCTCCGCTCATAACAAACTCATTTGTGAGTACGCTTCTCTGAATAATAAGTAATCCCCCATCTGTTTGGTTAAGTTAATCTGTAAGAATATCCAAGGGGAAACTTTTTGAGGAAAAGTTCTCCCCCTGGACCCCCTTCAAAACCTTTTCGCAGAAAATCCCCTTCCACCCCCACTTGTGTGGGGGTGGAAGGGGATCTTTTACAAAGAGGTTTGGGGGAGGGTTCGGGAGGAGACCTTTCCTTAAAAGGTCCCTCCTGAATATCCTTATAAACTAATTTTAACCAAACAGATGGGGGATTATTTATTATTCAGAGAGGAGCACTCTGTCACTTGCAAGTTCTTCGCCTGCGGAGATCTTGAATTTTTCAAGGAGGTCAGCCTTAGTAAGTTTTTGTTTTTCCTCGCCGCTTACATCGAATACGATACGACCGTTGCTCATCATAATAAGGCGGTTACCGTATTTGATAGCGTCATTCATATTATGAGTGATCATAAGGGTAGTGAGGTTATTTTCCTCAACGATTTTAGCGGAGAGGGTAAGCACCTTAAGAGCGGTTTTGGGGTCAAGGGCAGCAGTATGCTCGTCAAGGAGAAGGAGCTTAGGGTTATTCATAGTAGCCATAAGCAGAGTAAGCGCCTGGCGCTGACCGCCTGAGAGAAGGCCTACCTTAGAGGTAAGTCTGTCTTCAAGACCCAGATCAAGAGTTTTAAGAAGCTCGCGGTAGCTTTCGCGTTCAGCCTTGGAGATACCTGTTTTTAACCCTCTGGGTTTACCGCGGCGAGCGGCGAGAGCAAGGTTTTCTTCTATTTGCATAGTAGCGGCAGTACCTGTCATAGGGTCCTGGAAAACTCTGCCGATATACTGAGCTCTTTTATGTTCGGGGAGCTTGGTAACGTCGATACCGTCTATTGTGATAGAGCCGCTGTCAACGGGATAAACGCCTGCAACCATATTAAGCATAGTGGATTTACCTGCGCCGTTGCCGCCGATAACGGTCACGAAGTCGCCCTTGTTAAGGTGAAGGTTAAGATTTTTGAGAACTCTTTTTTCGTTAACGGTTCCAACGTTAAAGGTTTTATAAACTTTGCTGATGTCAAGCATTTTCAATTTCCCCCTCTTCTTCAACAACTTTAACGGGTTTTGCGAAATATTTGCTCTTCAGATGAGGAATAGCAAGGAACACAGCAACAACTGCAGCTGAGAGCAGCTTGAGGAGGTTTGCATCGAGACCGATAGTGATAACCACCTGAACAACTATGTAGTATATAACTGCGCCAAGAGAAACTGCGATCAGCTTCAGCGCGAAGTTTTTGAATATTTTTCCGAAAACGGCTTCTCCGATAATGATTGAAGCCAGGCCTATAACGATAGCGCCGCGGCCCATATTAACGTCAGCAAATCCCTGATACTGAGCCAGGAGCGCGCCGCTTGTTGCAACGAGGGCGTTAGCAACCATAATACCAAGCACCTTGTTTCTGTCAGTGTTGATACCGAGAGCGCGGCTCATTGCAAGGTTAGAGCCTGTTGCACGTATGCTGCATCCCATTTCTGTGCCGAAGAACCAATAGAAGAGCGCAACGAGCACTATCGTGATAACGACAACTGTGAGAAGGGGGTTGTTGAGAGCAAGCTTTTTAACCCAGCGCAGAGAAACCAGAAGGTCGTATTTGTCAACGTTGATGGACTGGTTTGATTTGCCTATTATTTTCAGATTGATTGAATAAAGGGCAAGCTGAGTCAGGATACCTGCAAGAATTGCGGGGATGCCGAAGGTTGTGTGAAGAAGACCTGTAACAAGGCCGCAGAGCATACCGGCGATAAAAGCCATAAGGAGTGCCAGCCAAACGTTCCAGCCGTTGAGCATAAGAACGATACAAACTGCGCCGCCTGTGGCGAAGGAGCCGTCAACTGTCAGGTCGGAAACTTCAAGAATGCGGTATGTAAAGTAAAGACCGATAGCCATAATACCCCAGATGAGGCCCTGGGCGCAGGCGCCGGGCAGAGCGCCGGGGATTTTGGCAAGAGTTGAAATCAATTCCATGGGAAAATAAAATCCTTTCTTGTGGGAGAGATGCTTAGTTTATGGGTGTATACCCGTCGGGAACGGTGATTCCCAGTTCATCGCAAAGCTCTTTGTTGTATTTTTTAACAGCGTTTGTATATTCAACAGGCATTTCGGAAATATCAGCTTCACCGCGGAGGATCTTAGCTGCCATTTTGCCTGTAGTATAACCCATATCGTAATAGCTGATGGAAAGAGCCGCCGCGCCGCAGGAGGTTCCTTCCTCTCCTGCGATGACAACCTTTTTAAGGGGACGGCAGATGTTGTCAATGATACCTGCGTTGCTTGCAACGGTGTTGTCTGTGGGAACGTATACGGCATCGTTTTCTTCAGCCGCTTTCTGGCAAACTGCGGCAAGATCGTTCGAGTCAGCGAAGGGATAGAGATTTGCTTTGATATCCATTTTTTCAAGCTCTTCGGCAACAACCTTGACCTGATAGTCGGAGTTTGCTTCGGCGGAGCAATAGATGAGAGCAACGTTTTTGGCATCCGGCACCCATTCTGTGATCATTTTCGCCTGCTCACTGAGGGGAGCGAGGTCGCTTGTGCCTGAAATATTGCCGCCAACGGTTCCGTTGAAATCTTCAATATCAAGAGCAACACCGTATTCTGTGATGGAAGTTCCAAGAATCGGGATATCGCTTGTGGCAGAAGCGGCAGCCTGCAAAACGGCAGTTGCGTTTGCAAGAATAAGGTCCACGTCGTTGGAAACGAACTGGTTGATAATAGAGGTGCAGGTTGAAATATCATTCTGGGCGCTCTGAATATCGTAGTGGATATTTTCTTCTCCCAGTTCTTCGCTCAAGGCATCCATAAAGCCTTGCGTTGCCTGATCGTGAGCTGAATGCTCAACCAACTGGCAGATACCTATCTCATATTCTGCGCGGCTGTTTGTGCAGCCTGCAAAAGGAAGGATCAAAACCGAAGCCAGCAGGAGAGAAAACATTTTTATAGCTTTTCTCATAATAAAATCCTTTCATTTGGAAAGCGAAATTATAAATATAGCATATTATAGCAAAAATCGGGTGAGAATGGAATAGCTCTCACCCGATTTGTTTATGTTTTTTACAGAATTGTTTATATAGTGGGATTATTCAGCTGCTTCGATTGCTACATAGCCTTCAACGGGAGTGATGCCGAGAGCTTCGCAGATGTCAGCGTTATATTTCTTTGTAACTTCTGTATATTCGATCTTCATATCAGCGATGTCAGCTTCGCCGCGGAGGATCTTAGCTGCCATTTCGCCTGTTGTCTTACCGAGGTCGTAATAGCTGATGGAGAGAGTTGCAACACCGCAGCCGTTGCAGATGCCTTCTTCGCCTGCGATAACGGGCTTCTTCATGGGACGGCAGATGTTGTCGATGATACCTGTGTTGTCAGCAACAGCATTATCTGTGGGAACGTAGATAACGTCGTTTTCGTTAGCAGCGTTTGTGCAAACAGCGGAGATATCGTTGGAGTCGGAGAAGGAGTAGAGAGTAGCTTCGATATCCTTAGCTTCAAGATACTTCTTAACTTCGTCAACCTGATATTTGGAGTTTGCTTCAGCGGAGCAGTAAAGGAGAGCAACCTTCTTTGCGTTGGGGAACCACTCTGTGATCATATCAGCCTGCTTGTCCAGAGGAGCGAGGTCGCTTGTGCCGGAGATGTTTCCGCCAACTGTGCCGTCGAAGTTTTCAATCTCAAGAGCAACACCGTATTCTGTAACGGATGTGCCGAGAACGGGGATCTCGTTTGTTGCAGCTGCCGCAGCCTGGAGAGCAGGAGTTGCGTTTGCAAGAATGAGGTCTACGCCGTCAGAAACGAACTGGTTGCAGATTGTGGAGCAAGTGTTGGAGTCGCCCTGAGCGCTCTGATAATTAAATTCAACATTTTCTTCGCCGAGAGCCTCAACGAGAGCATCCTTGAAGCCCTGAGTTGCAGCGTCGAGCGCAACGTGCTCTGTGAGCTGGCAGATACCAACCTGATATTTTCCGTCATCTGCAACGTCACAACCAACGAACATTGTGAGCATCATAACAGAAGCGAGAACCAATGCCAAAATCTTTAAAGTTTTCATAAGAGTTTCCTTTCTTTCCCTCGTGGGAGCTGAACCTTTGCTCTATGGGGAAACGGACTTTTCGTCCGTAAAATTACTTTAACACTTTTCTGCGCTAAATTACAAAAAAGATGCTTCTACCATAACACAAACGTTGGTTATTGTCAATAGCAAAACGGTTTTTTTTAACATTTTTTTGCGCAAAGTGCAATAAAGAATCAAAACTCTTATGATAAGAACTATCAATTATGGAATAAAAAGGTAGAAAAACGGATGAAAAATGCTGAAAAAGCGGATTTTTAGTGAAAAAAATACAAAAAATTCAATTAATTGGAGAATTTATATAAACAAATGTATTGAATTGTGGAATTTCTGATGTTATAATTATTGAAGAAATGTTAATTAGTCAAAATGGGAGAAGTGTATGAAGCGATACAATAAGAACATTGCTCCGCAACTTTTTCATGATGGCGCAAATTTCAAGGCGTATGAGTATTTCGGCGCTCACCGTGAAGGCAGGGAGTATGTTTTTCGTGTTTGGGCTCCCAATGCAAGTGAAGCTTTTGTAACAGGTCTTTTCAACGGATGGTCTGAGGACGATCCTATGGAAAGAGTTGACGATAAAGGTATATGGGAAGCGCGCATTTCATCTGAACGGTTTGGAAACGGATTTGCTTATGAATACAAATTCAAACTGGGCAACGAAGAGATACATAAATGCGACCCCTATGCGTTTTACAGTGAATCTTATCCAAAATTCGGATCAAGATTTTTCAATCTTTCAGGTTATAAATGGCGTGATGAGGGTTGGCTTAAATCGAGAATGAGAAGATTCATCCGCGAAAACGTTATGAACAACCCTATGAATATATATCAGGTTCATCCCGAATCATGGAAAAAGCGCCAAAACGGCTCTTTTCTTTCCTATGGAGAGCTTGCAGAGGAGCTGGCTCCCTATGTGGTTCAAATGGGATATACACATATTTCCCTGATGCCCGTTTGTGAGTATTATTCGGGCGGAGCCATCGTTTCCGACACTACAGGATATTTCTCTCCCACGTCCCGTTTTGGCGATCCCAAGGATTTTATGGCATTCGTTGATACCATGCATAATGCAGGCATCGGAGTTATCCTTGAATGGAACTGCGCCTTCTTCCCCGAAGAAAGCCATGGAATTGCCCGCTTTGACGGCGGCTACGTTTATGAATACCATATGGGCGAAGAAGATAACGGAAAAAAAGGAGTTTGCTTTGATATATGCAAGCCCCAGGTGCAAAGCTTCCTTATTTCTAATGCAGTGTATTGGGCAGACATTTATCATATAGACGGAATAAAATTTGACGATATTTCCTCAATGCTTTCTCTTGACTATAATGAAGAGGACTGCAGATTCAGCTACGATATATATATCGACAGAGCTCCCTATGAAGCGGCGAACTTCTTCCGCAAGCTCAATCGCACGATGCTTGAGTATTATCCCGACGTGCTGATGATAGCAGAGGATTCGGGAAGCCGTGGCGACGTAACTGATTTCCGTTCAAACGGTCTCGGATTTTCACTTAAATGGAACAAAGCGTGGACGGACAGCGTTATAAGCTATGCAAGCCTTCAGCCCGAAGCAAGAGAAGCTTCTCACAATAAAATAATCGCCCCCGTGCATACGTCCTATTCTCAGCGTCATATCCTTCCTCTTTCACATATGAGAGTTTCCTTCGGAAATCTTTCCCTTGTGCGAAAGCTGAACGGAAGCTATGATGAAAAGTTTGCTCAGATGCGCGTGTTTATGGCTTATTATATGACTCAGCCCGGCAAAAAGCTCTCGTTTATGGGAAATGAAATATCCCAGTTTGATGAATGGGACCCCAAAGGGAGCATTCAGTGGTTTTTGCTTGATTATGAAAAGCATGCCAGATATCAGCTTTTCTGCGCAGAGATCAACAGTCTGTATCTGAAAACCCCCGCTTTGTGGGAAAACGACGGCAGCTGGGAAGGATTCAGATGGATAGAAAAAGATGACAGCGAGAGAAAAACTGTTTCATATAGCAGAATCGATTCCGCAGGAAAAGAGATAATAGCTGTTTTCAATTTTTCTCCCAATGATATAAACGATTATTTGCTGGGTGTTCCCTCAGCAGGCATATATGAAGAAATTTTCGCAAGCGACGATTGGCACTATGGCGGAACAAATAAGCTAAACGGCAGAGTGCGCAGCGCAAATTGCCGCCAAAGCGGTTTTGATCAGTCGCTGAAAATAAATCTCCCCGCATACAGCGCCTGTATTTTCAAGCGCGTGAAGAAAACGTCTGCAAAATAATTTGCGATACATAAAAGCGGGAGTGCTAAAAAAGTTATAAATATAATATTATTTATATTAATGTAATCTATAAGGAGGATTTTCAAAGTGTTCAAAAAGAAAGAGTGCGTGGCTATGCTGCTTGCAGGAGGGCAGGGAAGCCGTCTTTACGCACTTACACAGAAAGTTGCAAAGCCTGCGGTTCCTTTCGGTGGAAAATACCGCATTATAGACTTTCCCCTTTCTAACTGTACTAACTCCGGCATCGACACCGTAGGTGTTCTCACTCAGTATCAGCCCATGCTCCTCAACGAGTATATCGGCAACGGTCTTCCTTGGGACCTTGACAGAACATACGGCGGTGTAAAGATCCTGCCTCCCTACCAGGGCACACATTCTGCAGACTGGTATAAGGGCACAGCGAATGCTATCTATCAGAATATGCAGTTCATCGATCGTTATGACGCTGAATACGTTCTGATCCTCTCCGGCGACCACATCTATAAGATGGACTACGCTAAGATGCTTAAATTCCACAAGGCGAACAACGCTGACTGTACAATCGCAGTTCTCGATGTTCCGATCGAGGAAGCAAGCCGCTTCGGTATCCTTTCCGTAGATGACGAGCAGAAGATCTTCAAATTCTCCGAAAAGCCCAAGAATCCCGATTCCACAAAGGCTTCCATGGGTATCTACATTTTCACAAAGAGTAAGCTGGCACAGTATCTCAATGCTGATGCTGCTGATCCTGAATCCTCCAACGACTTCGGTAAGAACATTATCCCCAATATGCTCAAGGCAGGCGAGAGAATGTATGCTTACGAATTCGAAGGCTACTGGAAAGATGTTGGAACAATCTCCAGTCTTTGGGAAGCAAATATGGACCTCCTTGGCGAGAATCCCATTTTCTCCCTTGCTGACGAAAAGTGGAGAATCTACACACGTCACCAGGTACTTCCTCCTCAGTACGTTGGCTGCGACGGTAAGATTGAAAACTCAATCATTTCCGAAGGCTGCGAAGTATACGGCACAGTTAAGAATTCCGTTCTGTTCCCCGGCGTAAAGGTTATGCCCGGCGCGGTTGTTCGCGACAGCGTTGTTATGAGTGGAACAGTTATCGGCGAGGGCACAGAGCTTAGCTACGCTCTCATCGACACCGATGTAACAATCGGCGCAAAGTGCCGCGTTGGCGGTGAAGTTGGCAATGCTGAAGATATCACAGTTCTTGGCGAAGGCACAGTGATTGCCGACGGTGAAAAAATTGATGCCGGTGTAATGATTCCCGAGCTCAGAAAGGATAAGAAGTGATTATGACTGCTGCAGGACTTATTTTCTCTAATATTCATGATATAAGCATCCCCGAAATGACAGCTGAACGCACAATGGCGTCCATTCCTTTCGGCGGAAGATACAGATTAGTGGACTTTACTTTGTCAAATATGGTTAATTCGGGTATTGACAAAGTTGGAATTATCACTCATAATAATTATCGTTCTCTTATGGACCATATCGGAAACGGTAAGGACTGGGACCTTGCAAGAAGAAGCGGCGGTATCAGAATCCTCCCTCCCTACGTAAGTTCCTCTGACAGCCCCATCGGCGGCAAGCTCTATACAAACAGACTTGAAGCAATGCTGGGCGCTATCGACTTTATCAACCACTGCGATGAAGAAGTTGTAGTTCTTTCTGACTGTGACGATATCTGCAACATCGACCTTAGCGCAGTTCTTGATTATCACGAAGCAAAGGGCGCTGACGTTACATTCGTAACAAAGAAGATGAACCTTGACGGCGGTAAAGCAGGCTCCCATACAATCATCAATGCTGATGCTGAAGGCAACGTAACAGAGATCGTTGACTGCTCTCCCATGACAAAGGGCGAATTCAACGTTTGCACAAACATCGTTGTTATCAACACAGGCTTCCTCGTAAGCACTCTTCACACATCAGTTTCCTATGGTTATAAGGACTTCTATACACAGGCTCTCGCAGCTGCAATGGCTTCCTCCAAGTATGTGACATTCGATTTCGACGGTTACTACGCAGAAATCGGCAGCCTTCCCAAGTATTTCACAGCTAATATGGAGATCCTCCGTGCTGACGTTCGTAACGAGCTCTTCAACACAAAGGATCGCCCCGTATATACAAAGGTTCGTAACACAGCTCCCACAAAGTATGCTGAAGGCGCTGTTGTTAAGAATTCCGTTATCGCTGACGGCTGTGTTATCGAAGGAACAGTTATCAACTCCGTTCTCTTCCGCGGCGTAAGAGTTCGCAAGGGCACAGTTGTTAAGAACTCCGTTATGATGCAGGACTCCTGCACAGGAGAAAACGTTCAGCTTAACTGTGTTATCACAGATAAGAACGTAACAATCAGAGATGACGTGAACCTTTCCGGTCACGAAACTCAGCCTTTTTATGTTGCAAAAGGCAAAATGATCTGATATAATATATAGATCAGTCATAAATTCTAACAAAGGGGCGTGCTCCTTGTGCGCCCCTTTGTGATTTTATTTTTACCGATTTTTTGCTCGGTTTCAGTTATAAAACTCGTCTTTGTTTAAAATAAATGGTAGGTAACGATGAAGAAAATTCTTTATGTTGGCTCTGAATGTACCCCCTTTGCTTCAAGCGGAGGTCTTGGTGACGTTATGGGCAGCCTTCCCAAAGCTGTTAAGGAATATATGGGCGCAGGCGCTGATATCAGAGTTGCGCTGCCTCTTTACGGCTGTGTTGGCGAAAATTGGCGAAAGCAGATGAAAACTGAAAAAATATTCACCGTGCAGCTTGGTTGGCGCAATCAGTATTGCGGTATCCTCAGTTTGAGCTTGAACGGTGTGATTTTCTATTTTATTGATAACGAGTTTTATTTCAAGCGTGACGGGCTTTACGGACATTATGACGACGGAGAGCGCTTCGCGTTCTTTTCTCGCGCAGTGGCGCAGATGATGTCTGAAATGGACTACTATCCCGACGTTCTTCACGCAAACGATTGGCAGAGCGCTCTCAGCGTTCTGTATGTTCAGCAGATGAGCGAAGAAAATGAGAAATATAAGAACGTGTCTACCGTGTTCACTATTCACAATGTTGAATATCAGGGGAAATTCGGTATGCAGAATCTTAACGACCTTTTCTCCCTCCCCTGGAAATATGCAGAGCTTGTTGAGCTTGACGGCGCGCTCAACGTTATGAAAGCTGCAATTGAATGTGCGGATAAAGTAACGACGGTGAGCCCCCGCTATGCTGAAGAGATCAAAACCGAGGAATATGGCTGCGGACTTCATTCCATGTTCCAAAAAAATGCAGATAAGCTTTGCGGTATAGTCAACGGTATAGATGAGGAGCTTTATGATCCTCATACCGATGAAAATATTGCAAAAAATTATATGTGGCGCAGTATAAGCAATAAGAAATTTGACAAAACTGCCTTGCAGAAGGAACTTTCTCTTCCTGAGAAGAACGTTCCTGTGTTTTCAATGATAACACGCCTTGCAGCCCATAAGGGTATCGACCTTGTTCACGCAGTTTCTCATATGCTGCTTTCAAACGATGTTCAGCTTGTAGTGCTTGGAACAGGTGAATATGAATACGAAAGCTTTTTCAGATGGCTTGAAGAAGCATATCCCGATAAAATGAGAGCTCTTATCACTTATGACAGAAGCCTCTCACGCAGAGTTTATGCTGCATCCGATTTCTTCATTATGCCCTCAAAGAGCGAACCCTGCGGCCTTGCGCAGATGATAGCATCACGCTATGGAGCTGTTCCCGTAACCCGTCAGACAGGCGGACTTTATGATACAATCAAGGATTATCGCAACGATAACGGTATCATCAGCGGAAACGGACTCACGTTCAGTCAGTATTCATCAAAGGCGTTTTATGAAAAACTCCTGCTTGCAATATCGCTTTATGATGATCAGGCGGAATTGAGAAAACTTCAGCAGCGCGTTATGAAAATCGACTTTTCCTGGAAAAGATCGGCAGAAGCTTATGCAGATCTGTATGAGGAAATGTGAAAAAACCGTTGAAAATAAAATTTTTAAATTTTGAATTTAAAATTTTAAATAGAATTATATATTAAATCCCGGAAGGAAAAAACAAACCCATGAATTATACCCCTAATACAGCCGAAGTAAAGGCTAACATTGAATCTAAACTTTCCAGATATTTTGGATGCACACCTGAAGAAGCATCCAAGGAGCAGATGTATAAAGCAGCAGCTCTCACAGTTCGCGATATTCTCTCAGCGAAGCGTCAGGAATTTAAGAAAAAGGTTAATGAAGAAGGCGCAAAGCGCGTATATTATATGTGTATGGAATATCTTGTAGGCCGCAGCCTCAAGAATAACCTTTGTAACCTTGGTCTTGATGACACTTATAAGAAGGCTATCTCTTCTATGGGCCACAAGCTGGACGATCTTTATGATTGCGAACCCGATGCAGGTCTTGGTAACGGTGGTCTCGGCCGCCTTGCAGCTTGCTTTATCGACTCCCTTTCTTCTCTCGATTATCCCGCAACAGGTTTCTCCCTTTGCTATGAATACGGTCTCTTTAAGCAGAGAATCATAGATGGCCACCAGGTTGAGCTTCCCGATAACTGGCTCCCCGGCGGCGGCATCTGGCTCACACCCCGTGAGGACAGAGTTTATAAGGTACGCTTTGGCGGCCAGGTAAGAGAACTCTGGGACGAAGGCAGACACGTTATTGCATACGATAACTGCGAAACAATCGAAGCAGTTCCTTATGATATGATGATGAGCGGCGCTGATTCTGAGGCAGTTTCCCAGCTTCGTCTTTGGAAGGCAAGAGCAGCAGCTCCCGAGCGCCTCGCTATCGGCGACTATACAGGCGGATACAACGATAACGTTGCGCAGAAGTCTCTTGCTGCTGATATTATCTGTAAGCTTCTTTATCCTGCTGATAATAACTATGACGGTAAGGTTCTCCGTCTCACACAGCAGTACTTTATGGTATCAGCATCCTGCCAGAGCATCATCCGTGACCATATGGCAGTATACGGCAACATCGAAACACTTCCCGATAAGGTTGCTATCCATATCAATGATACACACCCTGCAATGTGCGTTCCCGAACTTATGCGTATCCTTCTTGATGAATATTGCATGGATTGGGATACAGCATGGGATATCGTTTGCCGCACATGCTCCTATACAAACCATACAGTTCTTCCCGAAGCACTTGAAAAGTGGGGCGAAGAGATCTTCCGTCTCCGTCTGCCCAGACTTTATATGATCATCAAAGAGATCAACGAGCGTTTCTGCCACGAGATCTGGGAAAAGTTCCCCGGCAACTGGGACAGAATTGCTGAAATGGCAGTTGTTTCAAACGGCCAGGTTCATATGGCTAACCTTGCAATCATCGGTTCTCACCACGTAAACGGCGTTTCTGAGATCCACTCCGGTATTCTCCGCGATATCACATTCAAGAATTTCTATCGCCTCTGGCCCGAAAAGTTCGATAACGTAACAAACGGTATCGCTCACCGCAGATGGCTGTGCTATTCCAACCCCGCTCTTTCCAAGCTCATCACAGATTGTGTTGGCGACGGATTCAAGAAGGATCCCACAGTGCTTGCAGGCCTTCGCAATTTTGCCAATGACGATGCAGTTCTTGAGAAGCTGGGCAAGATCAAGGCTCAGAATAAGGTGAAGTTTGCTAAGCTTATGAAGGAAAAGACAGGTGTTGTTCTCAACACAGATTCTCTCTTCGACGTTCAGATCAAGCGTCTTCACGAATATAAGCGTCAGCTTATGAATGCTATGAATATCATTCATATGTATCAGATGCTCAAGGAAAACCCCGATCTCGATATCCAGCCCAGAACATTCATTTTCGGTGCAAAGGCTGCTCCCGGATATCATATGGCTAAGGAGATCATCAAGCTTATTTGGTGCCTGAGCCAGGAGATCGCGAAAGATAAGAAAATCAGCGAAAAACTCCGCGTTGTATTCATTGAGAACTATTGCGTAACAATGGCAGAAGCTCTCGTTCCCGCAGCAGAACTTTCCGAGCAGATCTCTCTTGCAGGTAAGGAAGCAAGCGGTACAGGCTGTATGAAGCTTATGATCAACGGTGCCCTCACAATCGGTACTCTTGACGGTGCTAATATTGAGATGAAGGAACAGGCAGGAGATGCAAATATGTTCACATTCGGTCTCACAGCAGAAGAAGCTCAGTACGTTTATGCAATGGACTATAAGAGCTCCAAGTACTATCACGAGAACCAGGTGCTCCAGCAGGTTGTTAACAGCCTCAGCGCAGGATATAACGGCGAGTCCTTCTCACACATCGCTGAATATCTGCTCCACTCCGATCCCTTCATGTGCATGGCAGACTTTGAGTCCTACAGAAAGGCTCAGCAGGAAGTTGCCCGCGTATATGCAGACCAGAAGGAATGGAACAAGAGATCTCTTTATAATAGTGCAGGTGCAGGCAAGTTTGCCGCTGACAGAAGCATTAAGGAATATGCTGACCGCATCTGGAATATCGAGAGACTTATCAAGGGTTAATTAAAAATAATTAATCTGTAATAACGACAGGTCAGGCGGTAACTTTGCCGCCATGACCTGCCTTTTGGGTTTTATAACTTAAATTAAGGATATAGATTTTTATGCTTATTAAAATGGCCGATCAGTTTTCGGCAAAATCGGAAATCACCATAGAAAAGCATTGCGGCGAAAAGGACGTAAACCTTTTTGGCGCCTTTTCTGAGGCGGAAAAGATCAGATGGACAGTTCGTTGCGACAGAAGCAGCGGCGTTACAGCTGTAACAATGCGACTTCATCAGGACGGGCAGCCGGATATAGATATGGATCTCAGCTGGACCGAGGAGGGAACATACGAGCTTGAGCTTGATATGTCCAAGGTTGGCGTGGGTCTTTATTACTATACCTTCCTGCTCCATCGCGGATTTGATATTCTCTATACCTGCGCATATGATAACGTTCATTTCAATCTTGATAAGCGCCCCGGAAAATTCTTTATGCTCACAGTGTATGATAAAGATTTTGCCACTCCCAAGTGGTTTTGCGGCGGCACTATGTATCAGATATTCCCTGACAGATTCTGCAAAAGCGGAAAAGTGAAGCAGGACAGAGTTGACGCAGTTTATGAAAGCGATTGGTCAGCCCCAATTTCCCAGTATAGCATCTATCCCGGCGCGCACCTTGAAAACAACCTTTTCTATGGCGGCGACCTGTGGGGAGTTGCGGAAAAATTGCCCTATCTTCGTGAAATGGGCGTAACTATTATATACCTGAACCCTATTTTTAAAGCCTATTCCAACCATAGATACGATACGGGCGATTATAACCGTGTGGACGAATGCCTTGGCGGCGACGAAGCTCTTGATAACCTTATCACAGAGGCTGAAAAATACGGCATCAAGCTTGTTCTTGACGGAGTTTTCAACCATACGGGTGATGACAGTATCTATTTCAATAAAAAAGGTAAATACGATAGCCTTGGAGCATGGCAAAGTGAGGATTCTCCCTATCGCGATTGGTATTGCTTCAAGCCCGACGGTAAATACGACAGCTGGTGGGGAATAGATATCCTGCCGAGACTTAATCATAATAATGAGGAGTGCAGAAAGTATTTCACTGCCGACGATGGTATCTGCGCTAAATACGTAAATAAAAATATCGGCGGATGGCGACTTGACGTTGCCGACGAGCTTTGCGATATTTTCCTTGATGAGCTGAGAGTTGCAGTTAAAAAAGCAAATCCCGATGCAATAATTATCGGCGAAGTCTGGGAAAATGCAGCAGATAAGGTGGCATACGGAAGCCGCAGAAAATACGTTCAGGGCGGTCAGCTTGACAGCGTTATGAACTATCCCTTCAGAACCTCCGTTATGAACTTTGTCCTGAACGGAAATTCTGCCGACCTTGCAAACACTCTCACAACTCTTTACGCTTCTTATCCCAAATGTGTCAGCGATTGCCTTATGAATATCGTGGGAACACACGATACAGACAGAATACTGACCGAGCTGGGCGACTGTTCTCATAAATCTTTGGGACTTTCAAACAGCGAGCTTTCTGTTCGTAAAATGAGTCCCGAAAACAGAGCAAGAGCAATAAAACTGCTTAAGATCGCGTCCCTCATTCAGTATACAGTGTACGGCGTGCCATCTGTTTATTACGGAGATGAAGCGGGCGTTGAAGGCTATCACGATCCCTTCTGCCGCGCAACGTTCCCCTGGGGAAATGAAGAAGCGGAGCTTGTTGAGCACTACAGACGCCTTGGCGCTATGCGTAAGCGTGAAAAAGTGCTTGAGGACGGTCTTTTCAAAGTAATAAGATATAATCGCGGATTTATAATGTTTGAGCGCGGAGAGGGTGATGAAAAGCTCATAATCGCGGCAAACGTGAATAAAACAAACGCAAATTGCGGAATCGTGGGCAGAAACGTGCTCACAGGAGAGTATTTCAACGGAACTCTCGCTCCCGAATCAGCAATCGTTATCAAAAGCTTCGATATGAACGAAGATAAATAAAAACTAAGTCCTGCCCAACTTTCCTTATGGAACGTTGGGCAGTTTTCTTTGCTTTCCACATAGGGACACTGCGAATGACTGTAATATATCTAAATATTAGTCACACTGAACAAATCTTTTTGCTGTATTTTATATATTGACACAAATCGAGGAATATGGTATACTTATGAAAATGAATATAATGGAGGACAGTATGCTGAACGCAGTACTCAAAAACGCGAATATATATACAGAAAACGGCTTTGAATACGGCACTCTTGTTATTGAGAACGGTATTGTTTCCGACACTTTCAGTGGCGGTTTTGTCCCCGATGATGCTATTATTTTCGATTTGAATGGTAGTTTTATATTTCCCGGCTTTGCTGATGTACATGTGCATTTGCGAGAGCCGGGTTTTTCATACAAAGAAACCATTGCAAGCGGCACGGCAGCGGCGGCAAGAGGCGGATATACAGACGTCTGCTCAATGCCAAACCTTAAGCCTGCTCCCGATTCTGCGGAAAATCTGAAAGTACAGCTTGATATCATCGGTCGCGATGCAAAAATCAGAGTTTATCCCTACGCAACCATCACAAAGGGGCAGATGGGCGAAGAACTTTCCGATATGGCAGATATGCCCGAGGCTATCGCCTTCAGCGACGACGGACGCGGCGTGCAGACAGACGCAATGATGGAAGCTGCAATGATAAAGGCAAAAGAGCTTGGCAAAATGATAGTTGCCCATTGCGAGGTCAATGACCTTCTTCGAGGCGGATATATTCACGACGGAGAATATGCAAAGGCTCACGGACACAGAGGAATCTGCTCTGAGAGCGAATGGGCGCAGATCGCACGCGATATTGAGCTTGTGAAGAAAACGGGCTGTCCCTACCACGTTTGCCATATTTCCACAAAGGAAAGCGTTGACATAATCCGCCGCGCTAAAGCGGAAGGCGTTGATATCACCTGTGAAACAGGTCCCCACTATCTCATCCTTTGCGATGAGGACCTGCAGGAAAATGCAAGATTCAAAATGAATCCTCCGCTCAGAGCAAGAGACGATATGGAAGCTCTTGTCGAAGGTATTAAAGACGGCACCATAGATATGCTTGCAACAGACCACGCTCCCCATTCCGCAGAGGAAAAGGGCAGAGGTCTTGAAAAGAGTATGATGGGCGTTGTGGGCCTTGAAACAGCATTTGCCGAAATGTATACGCATCTTGTAAAAACAGGCGTTATAACACTTGAAAAGCTGATTGAGATCATGTATAAAAACCCCTGCAAACGCTTTGGACTGGGACGCGAAAAGGGAATCTCCAAGGGCGAGGTTGCAAACCTCACCGTGTTTGATGTCAGCGAAGAATACACAGCTGACCCTGCAGACTTCGCATCAATGGGTAAGGCAACTCCCTTTGAGGGCGATAAGGTGTATGGAAAATGCCTTCTCACAGTTTGCGACGGTGAGATAGCGTATAAGGCGTAGGCTGAACGAAACCGGTGCGTTTTTATCGACCTTTTTTGAAAAAGGTCGCGGGTTATCAGGGCGGAGCCCTGAGACGCGCTTCGCAGAGCGCGGATTTCCCAATACTCACCGGAAATCACGAGATTGGCTTTGCCAACTCGGCAGGGAACCTCTTGGTCGCTCTCCGCAGAGAGCGAAATCTCTTTACACCTCATCAGTCACTTTGTGACAGCTTCTCCTCAAGGAGAAGCCTAATAAAAGAAAGGAAAAAGCTATGAACAAAGGTATATATAAAATTCTTGAAAACAAGAATATAGCACCCTTGGTTTATAAAATGGTGCTGGAGGGCGACGTTTCTCATATAAGCGCACCCGGTCAGTTTATCAATATAGCTCTTGACGGATTTTATCTCCGCCGTCCCATTTCCGTTCACGACGTTGACCGCGAAAAGGGAACGGTGACTATCATCTATAAGGTTGTCGGCAAGGGCACAGAAGCTATGATGAATATGCAGGAAGGTGAGCTTGACGTGCTCACAGGCCTCGGCAACGGATTTGACACATCCCTTGCAGGCGAGCATCCTGTTGTTATCGGCGGTGGTGTTGGCGTGCCCCCCATGTTCCTTCTTGCTAAAGAGCTTATTGCACAGGGCAAAAAGGTAACAGCTATTCTCGGCTTCAATAAAAAAGAAGAGATCTTCTGCGAGGAAGACTTCAAGGCGATCGGCGCTGACGTTATCGTTGCAACAGCCGACGGCAGCTACGGTGTTAAGGGCTTTGTAACAAACGCTCTTGAAACAGTTGAGGCACCCACATTCTATTATGCCTGCGGTCCCGAGCCTATGCTTAAGGCGCTTTACAACTCAAGCGAACTTGACGCGCAGCTCTCATTTGAAGAGAGAATGGGATGCGGCTTCGGCGCTTGTATGGGATGCAGCTGCAAAACAATTTACGGAAATAAGAGAATCTGCAAAGAGGGCCCCGTTCTCAGAAAGGGAGAGATCATATGGTAGACATTTCAACAAGCCTTTCAGGCATAAAGCTTGATAACCCCGTAATCCCCGCAAGCGGAACATTCGGCTTCGGTTATGAATTTGCGGATTATTACGATATCAATATCCTCGGTTCCATCTCATTCAAGGGAACAACGGCAGAGCCCCGCTTCGGTAACCCCACTCCCCGTATTGCTGAGTGCACAGAGGGACTCATCAACTCCGTAGGTCTTCAGAATCCCGGTGTTGAAAAGGTTGTAGGCGAGGAGCTTCCTCACCTTGCAAAGTTCTATAAAAAGCCTCTCATCGCAAATATCAGCGGCTTTTCTCTTGATGAGTATAAGCTTTGCGCTGAAAAGATGAACGAGGTTGATCAGGTTGGCATTATCGAAGTCAACATCAGCTGCCCCAACGTTCACGGCGGCGGCATCAGCTTCGGCACAAACCCCGAGGCGGCAGCATCAGTTGCAAAAACTGTACGCAGCGTAACAAACAAGCCTGTTTATATCAAGCTCACTCCCAACGTAACAGATATAACAGAGATCGCGCGCGCAGTTGAAGCAGAGGGCGCTGACGGAATTTCCATGATCAACACGCTTCTTGGTATGAGAATAAACCTCAGAACAAAGAAGCCTGTGATAGCAAACAAAATGGGTGGTTTTTCAGGTCCTGCCATCTTCCCCGTTGCCTGCAGAATGATCTATCAGGTTTATGAAGCAGTAAACATTCCGATCATTGGTATGGGCGGTGTGCGTAGCGCAGAAGACGTTGTTGAGATTATGCTTGCAGGTGCGTCTGCAGTTCAGGTAGGCGCAGAAAACCTTGTAAACCCCTATGCGTGCAAGGATATTATTGAAGCCCTGCCCGCAGTTTGCGAAAAATACGGTATAAATAAATTATCTGATATTATAGGAGGAGCACACTAATGGGACGTGACGTAATTATCGCATGCGATTTTCCCTCAAGAGACGATTGTATGAAATTCCTTGATAAGTTCGAGGAGGAAAAGCCTTTTGTTAAGATCGGTATGGAGCTGTTCTACGGAGCAGGCCCCGATATCGTTCGTGAGATCAAAGAGAGAGGACATAAAATATTCCTGGACCTCAAGCTCCACGATATTCCCAACACAGTTATGAAGGCAATGAGCGTGCTTTCAAACCTTGGCGTTGATATGTGCAATCTGCACGCAGCAGGCACAGTTCCTATGATGGAAGCTGCTATCAAGGGCCTCACAAGAGAGGACGGCAGTCGCCCCATTCTTCTTGCTGTAACACAGCTCACATCCACAAGCCAGGAGGTTATGACACGTGACCTTCTTATCAACGATAATATAGCAGACGTTGTTTGCCACTATGCAAAGAATGCAAAGGTTGCAGGTCTTGACGGTGTGGTTTGCTCTCCTCTTGAAGCAGGTCTTGTTAAAGAGGCTTGCGGCAAGGAGTTCTTCACAGTAACTCCCGGAGTTCGCTTTGCTGACGGAGATATCGGCGACCAGGTTCGCGTGACAACTCCCGAAAAGGCTAAGGAGATCGGTTCTGACTATATCGTTGTGGGCAGACCCATCACAGCAGCAGCTGACCCCGTTGCGGCATATCGTCGTTGCGTGGCTGAATTCGTTGGCTGAGAAAGTTTTTAAAACCCGAAAGGAACGGAAAAACTATGAGAAGTCTTATCAGTATTCTTGATCTCTCCGTTGAGGAGATAGATCAGCTCGTTGCAACAGGACTTGATATAATCGAAAACCCTGAAAAATACGCGCATAAATGCGAGGGCAAAAAGCTGGCAACGTTGTTTTTTGAGCCTTCCACAAGAACCCGTCTTTCTTTTGAAGCGGCAATGTATGAGCTTGGCGGCCACGTTATCGGATTTTCCGATGCAGGCAGCTCCTCTGCATCAAAGGGCGAAAGCGTTGCGGACACAGTTCGCGTTGTAAGCAACTATGCGGATATCATCGCAATGCGCCATCCCAAAGAGGGTGCGCCTCTGGTTGCTTCAATGAAGAGCACAGTGCCGATCATCAACGCTGGCGACGGCGGACATAACCACCCCACTCAGACTCTTGCAGACCTTCTCACAATCAAGCGTGAAAAGGGCACATTTGATAATCTCACAGTGGGCTTCTGCGGCGACCTTAAGTTTGGCCGTACAGTTCATTCTCTCATTGATGCGCTCACAAGATATACAGGCGTCAAGATCGTTCTTATCTCACCTGATGAACTGAAGCTTCCCAGCTATATGAAGAACGCCCTTGATAAAATGGACAGTATCAGCTACGTTGAAACAACAAGCCTTGAGGATGCAATGCCCAGCCTTGATATCCTTTATATGACAAGAGTTCAGAAGGAGCGTTTCTTTAACGAGGCAGACTATATTCGCCTGAAGGATAGCTATATTCTCACTCCCGAAAAGCTTGAAAGCGCAAAGAGCGATATGTGCATTCTCCATCCCCTGCCCAGAGTAAACGAAATTTCCGTTGCGGTTGATGATGATCCCCGCGCTTGCTATTTCAAGCAGGTGTTCAACGGAAAGATCATCAGAATGGCGCTTATAATGAAGCTGCTCGGAATCAATTAAGGGAGGTAAAGAGTAATGTTAGTAAATCCTATTAAAAACGGTATCGTTCTTGACCATATTTCCGCAGGAACAGGTATGAAGCTTTATAAGGTTCTCCGCCTTAACGAGCTTGAATGTCCCGTTGCTATCATCACAAACGCATTCAGTGCAAAGATGGGCAAAAAGGATATCATAAAGATCGACGGCGTGGTTCAGCTCGACCTTGATGTTATCGGATATATGGATCCCGGCGTAACTGTAAATAAAATAGAGAACTCCGTAGTTGTGGAGCGCAAGCATCTGTCTCTTCCCGAAACTATCAGTGATGTTATCCATTGCAAGAACCCCAGATGTATCACATCCGTTGAGCAGGAGCTTCCCCATAAGTTCAAGCTGGTTGACCGCGAAAACAAGGTTTACCGCTGCATCTATTGCGAAGCAAAGAGTAAATAATAATAAAACTCCCGAGTTTAAAACTCGGGAGTTTTTGTTTTGGAAGTACTGCATCAAGCCTTCCCCTCGAGGGGAAGGTGGCACGTCCCACGCAGTGGACGGGACGGATGAGGTGCATAGGCCTAGCTTACGCAGAAATTTATAGCTGTACCGTGGGGGATTTCGCTCTCTGCGGAGAGCGACCAAGAAGCTCCGCCTCTTGGAACTCCTGCGAGCAATAGGTGTTCCGCGATCTGTGGATCGCGTCTCAGGGCTCTGCCCTGATAACCCGCGACCTTTTTTAAAAAAGGTCGATAAAAACGCGACGGGTGCAGTACTAAATTATCGTTTAGCGCCCAAGCCTTCCCTTGGGGGAAGGGGGACATCGTTTCACTAGTTGGATGAGGAGTCTGGGCTTAGACTAACGAAATACGAAGCCTAGACACCTCAATCAGCACCGCACTTCGTGCTAGCCAGCTTCTCCTCAAGGAGAAGCCTTTGCGGCAGTTAAATTATCGTTTGTATTATTACCCCTTTATGTTTTCGGTAGGGGTGAAAGGGGGAGGGGCTTTTAATAAAAGCCCCTCCCCCTTATGTTTATGCTCATATTCATCTTCAATCTATTCAAACTCAGAGATTTTTTCTATAAAATCGGTCAGATCGCCTTTGACGCTGCGCTCGTTCTGAGCGAGGGTAGACATAAGCTTTTCGGAAGCTGATGCCGCTTCGTCAATAACGATCTCACTGAGTTCACCCCAGCCGTAAACCTCAAGCAGGTCAAAGCGTCCGCTTGAAAGGATGGTATGCAGGTTTTCGCGGGATTTTTCGTCATTCACATATTTGAACTCCAGAGTGCTGTCAACGTAAGTATCTCTCACTCCGTCCGCTCTCCACGTTTCAGCGCCGAGATTTTCAAGGATGATTCCCGTGCGCAGGAAGTTTCTTCCCGAAGTGGGGATTCCCAGCGCCCATATATCCTCGCCCGAAATATATGAAACGTATTCCTTCTGGTCGGCGGAATATTTCGGCATGGGAAGAACGCCGAATTCGCAGTCCATATATCTGAGCTCGTTAAGCTCGCCTATAGTTGTAACAACAAAGAGGGCTCTTTCGTTTTTGAACATACCAAGGTCGGTCATATTATCCGCCTCGTTATCCTCGCAAACGTACATAGTTTCGCTTCTGTCGTACATAGACTGGGTTATGAGCGTGTAAACGTCGAAAAACTTTTCGTTGTTTATGCAGGTTATAACGGGAAAGTCGTAGTTATCCTTTGAGCTCATATTTGTGTCGCAGCCGAATATGAAGGGCAAAATGGCATTGCGGTCGATTGCGGCGCCGTATCTGTCCTCATAGGTCATAGCCTGATTTCCGTCTATGTCGGCAGTTGCCATCTGAGCCATTTCAAGCATTTTTGAAACGGTCCACGTGCCGTTATCCACAAGCTCGTAGGGATTGGGCATCCCGTCGATTTTGCTGATCATTTCCATATTGACGCCAACCATTGCGTGGGCATCATAATAGGAAAGCTGAAGATCGCCGAAGATAAGAAAGTTCTTTTCGTCAACTGAAAGAGCTTCTGTTGCTTTTTTGTTCCACCAGGGCTTTTCCATATCCATTTCAACAAGATAATCGCTTGTCACAAGATAGCCGTTGGCAGCCATTGCGCCCATATATGAGGCTGAGTTCCACACAGCGCCGTAAGCGTCCTCGTCTGCCATAACGGAGCGGCAGGCGGCCTGATAAACGTTTTCGGCCGTGTCTCTTATCTCTTCGATTTTGATATTCAGTCTTGTTTCAACGTTATAGTTGCGGTTGAAGATCTTATCGCCCAGCACGGAGCCCGTGAGGGTTTCCGCATCAAGTGCAGTGGAGGGCAAGCCGTTTCTGCCGTTGAGGATGCAGAAGGTGTATCCGCCATATTCCCCTTTGGGAACGTCAGCAAAGATTTCGCCCTCGTCCTCGCGAAAATCAGCCGCGCTGTCGTAAGTGTAGCCTCCAACAGTGCCCTTGCAGCCTGAAAGCAGGATCAGGTTTGCTGCGCACAGCAGGAGCGCTGCTATTTTTACAAAAGTTTTTTTCATAGCATCAAATATCAGCCTGCTCGATATACTGAGCGGCATATTTTGCAATAAATTCTTTTCTTGCAGGAAGATTATCTCCAAGAAGCGTGTCAAAAATGATAGCTGTTTGCGCCGCATCCGCAGTTGAAACTCTGATAAGGCGGCGTGTTGCAGGGTTCATAGTTGTCTGCCACATCATATCGGGCTCGTTTTCACCAAGTCCCTTGGAGCGCTGGATAGTATACTTTGCATTTCCGAGCTTTTCAAGTATTTCTGCCTTTTCGCTCTCGTTATATGCGAAATAGATCTTATCCTTGCAGGTTATCTCATAAAGTGGAGACTCTGCAATATACACCTTTCCTTCTTTGATAAGAGTGGGAAGCAGGCGGTAGAACATTGTCAGAAGCAGTGTTCTGATCTGGAAACCGTCTTCGTCGGCATCGGTGCAGATGATAATTTTGGACCAGCGGAGATTTTTTATATCAAAGGGCATCATATCGTCCTTTGCCTTTGTTTTTATCTCAACTCCGCAGCCGATAACGCGCAGAAGGTCAACGATGATATCACTTTTGAATATTTTATCGTATGAGCTCTTGAGGCAGTTGAGAGTTTTACCTCTTACGGGGATGATAGCCTGAAATTCAGCATCGCGGCCCAATTTACAGCTTGTCATAGCGGAGTCACCCTCAACGATATAAACCTCGCGCTTTTCGGGATCTTTTGAACGGCAGGAAACGAACTTTTCAACTCTGCTAGAAACATCTGTCTGAGAAGCAAGCTTCTTTTTAAGATCAAGCTTTGTTGTTTCGGCCTTCTCTCTTGCTCTCTTGTTAACAAGCACCTGATTCAAGAATTTTTCCGTGTCGGCAGGGTTTTCGGCAAAATAGAATTCAAGCTGTTCCTTCATAAAAGCGGAAAGCGCTTCTGCAATGAAGGAGTTTGTGATAGCTTTCTTTGTCTGGTTTGCGTAGGAAGTCTGAGTGGAAAGAGAGTTTGTCACAAGCACAAGGCAGTCCTCAATATCCGCAAAGGTTATTTTGGACTCGTTTTTATTATACTTGCCAAGCTGTTTTATCTTTTTATCGACTGCATAGGTGAATGCGTTTTTAACTGCTCTCTCCGGTGAGCCGCCGTGCTCAAGGAAGCTGGAGTTGTGATAGTATTCAATAACGTTAACTGTATTTGAAACGCAGAAAGCGATCTCAGCAACAAGGCGGTATTCGTCCTTGTCGTCGCGGTCGCGGCCCTTTGTTTCGGGCATTTTCCACAGCACGGGCTGAGTCATAGCGGTTTCGCCTGCAAGGCGGGCAACATAGTCGGAAATACCCTTGGGATAAACGAACTCTTTGGTGTCAAAGCTGCCGTCTTCCTTTTCCCAGTTGAAAATGAACTTAAGACCTGCGTTGACGACCGCCTGCTTTTCAAGCACCTCTTCATAGTGGGAACGGGGAATAGCAATATCTGTGAAAACCTCAAGGTCGGGGCGCCAATAGGTAACGGTACCCGTTTTGCGCTCACGTCTTTCAAGCTCTCTAATCTGCATTTCCCCAACGGGATTACCTTTTTTAAAGGACATATGGCGTTCGTTTTTGCCGTCGTATGAGTAAACCTCGAAAAATTCGGAGGAATACTGAGTTGCGCAGGCACCGAGACCGTTAAGACCGAGAGAAAACTCGTATGCGGAATCTCCTGAGTTGTTGTTATATTTACCGCCGGCGTAAAGCTCGCAATAAACAAGTTCCCAGTTATAGCAATCGTATTTCTCATTATAGTCCAGCGGAACGCCTCGTCCCATATCCTCAACCTTGATGGAGCGATCCTTATAGGCGGTTACGGTGATAACGTTACCAAAGCCCTCTCTCGCTTCATCGGCAGAGTTTGAGAGGATCTCGAAGAATGCGTGGCAACAGCCTTCAAGTCCGTCACTTCCGAATATAACTGCAGGGCGCAGACGAACTCTGTCGGCGCCCTCCAGCTTTTCTATTGATTGATCGTTATATTTTCCTTTTTTTTCAGCCATCAATAATTTTTACCTTTCGATAAACTGATATATTATAACACAATTTTTCTCACCAGTCAAATTTGGTAACCTCACCTTCGGGAGAAACAAGCAGATATCCGCAGGTTGAATATCTTTCATCCTCGGGGAGATACCAGGAAACCTTGATTTTAAAGTCGCCCTCGTCAGTTGTTTCAACATACTGGTAGGAGTAGCGGTAGCCTGTGTCGGGGTCGCTTTCACCAAGATAGTCCTTTGCAATGCGAACTGCTGTTTCGCTGTTTATCTCAGTGATAGGCGCTGTTGTTTCCTCGGGCTTTGTTGTATCGGGAGCAGTCGTATCTTCCGCTGTGGTGTCCTCGGCGGTAGTGTCCTCGGCAGTAGTTTCTTCGGGTGCGGTAGTATCTTCTGCAGTTGTTTCTTCAGGCTCGGTCGTATCGGGGGCAGTTGTGTCTGCCTCTGTGGTAATAACGGGCTCTGTTGTTTCTTCAGGCTCGGTATTGCTTGTTTCTTCAGGTGCGGTAGTGCCTGTAACCGGTGTAGTTGTGTCGTTGGGTTCTTTTTCTATAAGCTTGCAGGCGCTGAGGGCGAAAACTGCAAGAAGAGCCAGAAGTAAAGCGATATATTTTTTCATAATGTGCTCCTTTCGGTATAATTATTTTGCTCCTGAGCGGAGTATTTTCAGATATCCTGCTTCTGTGAGAGTTTCCATATTATAGAGAAGCAGAACGTTGTCGATCTCATTTTCCTCGGCAAAAGCGATCATAGACTTAGTGTAGTATCTCAGGTCCACAAGCACGAGATCGTAGTGGCGTGAAAGGAAGGGAACGAGTGAGTGAGAGAAGGAGTCCTTAATAACAAGAAGTGTTTCTCTTTCTTCGTCGGTATCCTTAGTGATCTTTGTGAGACCGAAGTTGCCGCCGATAAATGCAGCGTATTTATCCTTTTCTGAAAGGAATTTATCCACGTAGAAGCCTTTTTTCACAGCGAACTTAAAGCCGTCCTCCTGAGTGTAGGAAAAGCCATCAACGCCTTCGAAAACGCCTGCTTTGTCAAGGATCTTCATGGTGTATTCCTCGTCGCCGTCAAAGCGATAAAAGTCGATCTTGTCGCCCTTTGCCCACTTGACTCCTGCGGCAGACCAGGTCGTTCCGTAGAAATTCTCTGTCACAGTTTCAATCTTGAAATCTTCTTTTGCATAGGGCTCCTTGCCAAGCTGACGGATTATCTCGCAATAAGCAAGATAAGCGCCGTGTGTTGTCCAATGGTGGTCGGAGTTATAGTAAAGGTCGTGTCTTTTGGAGGATTCTTCTCTGAGAAGATCTCTGAGGTTTATATAGTCAAGCCCGCCGTCATCTGTCATAGTATCAAGAGTGTTCCAGATGCGGTCGGAATAATATGCGCCGTAAGTGGGGGGGAGCATATTGTCATAAACGTCCATTTTTCTGCCTGCAAATGCAGCGATAACGTTTATGTCTCTTTTTTTTGCGGCATTGGCAAAAACCGATGCGGCAGAAATATTTGTTTCCAGATGCTTTTCATCGGGATAGTCTTTTCTTGCTGTGAGAAAATCACCGTTAATGAACGTGTCGTTATTGGTCTGCTTAAGCTGAAGTGTTTCGCTTGCCGCCTTCACGCCAACGAAGAAATTGCGCAGAGGGAACTGATCCGCCATATAATCGCCGAATTCTTCGCCGAATTCACCTGAGAAAAACGTTTCTTTGGTAAATTCGGGGAAAGTTGCAAGGGTTCTGTTTTCCTCAGCGGAAAATTCCTTGTCGGGGGTCACGAAAAGCAGGATAGCAAAGGTGAAAATAAATCCCATTGCAAGAATGGCGCAAAGCCAGTTGGAAATTTTGCTTTCGTTTTTAAGGGAAAGCTGCAGGTCAAGCAGGCGCAGTGCTTCGCTGTTGCTGTCAATGCTTTTTTTTGTTTTCTTTTCTTCCATTTCACTGCACCTCCCTTAAAATCTGAAATAGAGGAACGGGTTGTATGAGGAGTCAACGAGGTATGCTGTGCACACAACGAGTCCCAGTGCTGCGACAACTGCAAGGATACAGCGGCACAGCTGGTTTTTTTGATATATTTTATAGTAAAGCGTTCTGGGCAGGGGAGTTGAAGCAATGCAGAGGATCGCAATAAATGCGATATTGCGCAGCACGTCAAAGGTAACTCCGGGCTCGCTGAATGCGGTCACGCCCTGACCGAACATATAACCGAGGTATGTAACGCCGGCACTCATATCCTCAAACACGAACAGCCACCAGCCAAACAGAACTACTACAAGGCTGTAGATATGGCTCACTACGCGGGGCAGCTTTTCAAGCCACTTGAGCAGAAATGTTTTTTCAATAAGAAGGAAGAGGCAGTAGTAAAGTCCCCAGAGAACGTAGTTCCAGCTTGCTCCGTGCCAGAAGCCCGTCACCAGCCACACAACGATGATGTTGCGATACATTTTCCACTTTGCGCATCTGTTGCCGCCAAGGGGGATATAAACGTATTCTCTGAACCAGGTGCCCATGGAAATATGCCATCTTCTCCAGAACTCTGTGATGCTTTTTGACACGTAGGGATAGAAGAAGTTTTCTTTGAACCGGAATCCCATCATCTTGCCCAGACCGATTGCCATATCGGAATATCCCGAGAAGTCGAAATAGATCTGGAAGGCATAGAATATAAGACCGATCCACGCGCCGAGAACTGTGGCATTTGTTTCGCTGAGCACTCTGAAGTGATCCCAAAGTTCTCCTGCCGCGTTTGCAAGAAGGATCTTCTTTGCCATACCGCATACGAACGTGCGGATACCGGAAGCAAAAAGATCGATGTTATGAGGGCGGCTTCTCAGCTGATCGTCAATGTCCTGATAGCGCACGATAGGACCTGCAATAAGCTGAGGGAACAGGGTTACGTAAGCTCCGAAGGAGGTGATGTTTTTCTGCACCTTTGCATCGCCTCTGTAAATGTCGATAGTGTAGGACATTGTCTGGAAGGTATAGAAAGAAATTCCGATAGGAAGCTCAACATCGGCGAAGGTGGGAATGGCCTGCAGAAAATCGAAGGGGAGAAGTTGCAGGTTTGTTATAATAAATGTGTAATATTTAAAGAAGCCGAGAACTGCCAGGTTGAGAGTTGCGCTGGCAATAACAGCTGCTTTGGCTTTTTTCTTATTGGTTTCACGGTATTTTCCTGCGAAATAGCCGCAGATATAGTCCACTACAATGGAGTATAGCATTATCACCACGTAAACAGGCTCGCCCCAGCCGTAGAAAACAAGGCTGACTATAAGCAGCACGAAATTTCGCAGCTTGAAGGGCACTGCAAAATAGATGAAAATGCTCACTGCAAAATAGAGAAACAGAAATTCAAGAGATGAAAAAACCATATTTCCTCCATTTTATAAAAACTACAACAATTATATCACATGTTTATTAATAAATAAAGAAGGAAAAAATTTTTTAGTCTATTTTTAGCCGTCTATTGTTATAAACTCTTTTTTAGTGTATAATGATGTCTGTTTACAAAGCTTTTGCGAGGAAATTATAGATGAACATATCAAATGAAACAAGACTTCTTTGCCTGAAGGCGGAAGAAGCTCTTAAAGAACAATTTGACCATATAGAAAACGTGTCGCGCATCTGCACGGAGAGGGTTATGGACATTTTCCGTGAGGAAAGAGTTAACGAAGCCATGTTTGCCGCAACAACGGGCTATGGCTACGGTGACCGCGGCAGAGATGCTATCGACACTATTGCCGCAAGAATTTTCGGTGCTGAGGCAGGCTTTATGCGCCCCTCCATCCTCAGCGGAACTCATGCTATTTCCATCGGTCTTTACGGACTTCTCCGTCCAGGTGACATTATGCTTTCCGTAACAAGCGCCCCCTACGACACTCTCCGCGGTGTTATCGGCATAGGAGATTCTCACGGTCAGGGCAGTCTTGACGAGTTTGGTGTTGAATACCGTCAGATCGAGTTTAAAGATGACGGATATATCGACCTTCCTGCGATCAATGCCGCAATTGACGAGTATGGTGATCGTATAAAAGTCGTGTTTATGCAGCGCTCAAAGGGATATCTTGACCGCAGAACGCTTTCCGTTGCTGAGATCGCAGAGGTCACAAAGCTTGTTCACAGCAAATGCGGAGCATACGTTGTGCTTGATAACTGCTACGGTGAATTTACAGAGGTAACAGAACCTGCAGCATATGGAGTTGACCTGATGATAGGCTCTCTCATCAAAAATCCCGGCGGCGGAATGGCAGACACAGGCGGATATCTTGTGGGAAGCGCTAAGGCGGTTGAGCTTGCAAGCTACAGACTATCCTGCCCCGGTGTTGGACTTGAGGTGGGAGCATCTCTCGGGCAGAACAGAAATCTGCTGAGAGGATTGTTCTTTGCGCCCCACGTAACTGCGCAGGCGCTGAAAACGGCTCACCTTGCGGCTTATATCTTTGATCATCTGGGATTTGAGGTTTCTCCCGGTCCATTTGAAAAGCGAAGCGATATAATCCAGACAGTCAAGCTTGGAAGTCCCGAGGGTCTTGTGGAGTTCTGCCGCGGAATTCAGTCGGCTTCTCCCGTTGATGCTTACGTTTCTCCCGAAGCGTGGGATATGCCCGGTTATGACGATCCCGTCGTTATGGCTGCAGGCGCGTTCATCGGCGGATCTTCCATTGAACTCTCTGCTGACGGACCTATCCGTCCCCCATACATTGCGTTTATGCAGGGCGGACTCACCTACGAAAGCGCGCGCCTTGGTATAATGGCCGCGGCTGACAGAGTTAAGAAGTGAATATGAATCAATACGGGGGAGGCCGCTTTTTATAAAGCGCCTCCCCCGTTCCCCCTCCCGAAAATGCAAAGCTAAACGATAATTTGCGTACCTAAGCCTTCCCCGGGGGGAAGGTGGCTAGCACGAAGTGCGGTGCGGATTGAGGCGTCTGGGCTTCACTTTTTGTTGGTCATAAGTCTAGACTCCTCACCCACCGCAAGCGTTCCCCCCTCCCCTACTCAAAACAAAAAAGCCACTCAAAAGAGTGGCTTTTAAAACTGCTATGTAAGAATTAATAGCGGAGAGTGTCAACCGCGATTGTGTGCTCCTTGTTGTAGGAACGGAAGATCTTAAGCGCCTTGTTTGTGCACTGGAAGAGGATCATAGCCTTTTCGCCGTTCTTCTCTGTGAAAACTGCGAAGTAGATATCTTCTGTTTCCTTAACAGACTTACGGAAGTCGTACTTCTTAGCAACGTTAGCGTAGTCGTTATACTTTTCGGAAGAATAGGGAGCGATGATCTCGCAATCCTTGATCTTGATCTTGAGGTTTTCCTTCTTGATTCTGCCGCCTGCGATAATTGTTGTGAATGTGAGATCGCCGGATTCTGTTACATACTCATATTCATGGTTTGTAAGGGGCCATGTGAAGTATACAAGAATGATAACGCCGAGGAAGAATACAACGCCGAGGTACATACCAACGCCGCCGCTGCCAAGCGCTACGAATGCGAGAACAACAACTACGATGTAAGCAAGAATGAGGAGAAGCTTAGTTGTGAGAACGGGGCCTTCGCTCTTCTTTTTAACTGTGAATTCTGTGTAGTTAGTGGAATGAGTTGAACGGTCTATTTCCTGACCATCGTGAAAACGTGCCATAATAACAATATCTCCTTTATAAAATTTCATTAATGAGAGTATAACACAATTATAACACTATTTCAAGAACAATCTTGAAATTTTGAACAATATAGCAAATATTTGTTTGATACCCCCCTTTTAGTCGGTTGACAAAAGATTTGCAGAGGTTTATACTATGGTAGAATACTTGGAACGGAGAACGTTATGTACCGTATTGTAAGAAAGAAAATACTCAATCCCTCTGTGGTGATGATGGATATAGAAGCTCCCTACGTTGCAAAAAAGGCGCAGGCAGGTCAGTTTATAATTCTCAGAGCTGACGAAGACGGCGAGAGAATCCCCCTGACCGTTGCAGGCTATAACAGAGAAGAGGGAACAGTTAAGATAATATTCCAGACAGTTGGCGCATCCACAATGAAGCTGGGCGCGCTTAACGAAGGGGATTCCATCCCCGATTTTGCAGGTCCTCTTGGCCGCGCAACAGAAACAGAAGGTCTTAAAAAGGTTGCAGTTGTGGGCGGCGGCGTTGGCTGTGCAATAGCTCTTCCCATTGCAGAAAAGCTTCACGAGGAAGGCTGTGAGGTCCATTCAATTATAGGCTTCAGAAACCGCGATCTGCTCATTTTGGAGGACGAATTCAAGGTTTGTTCCAATAAGCTTGTCATCGTAACCGACGATGGTTCCTATGGCGAAAAAGGCGTTGTAACAGCTCCTCTTAAGGCACTTATGGACTCAGGAGAGAAGTATGACAGGATCATTGCCATCGGTCCCCTTGTGATGATGAAATTTGTGGTTGAAACAGCGCGTCCTTATAATATTCCCACAGTCGTTTCAATGAATCCCATTATGATAGACGGCACGGGAATGTGCGGCGGATGCCGACTGACAGTTGGGGGTAAAACAAAGTTCGCCTGTGTGGACGGCCCCGAGTTTGACGGATATCTGGTTGATTTTGATGAGGCTATGCAGCGCGGCTCCATGTATCACGAGCACGAGGCAAAGGAAAGAGAAAAGGCTTGCAATCTTTTCAGGCAGAACTAACGGAGAATAACTATGGCTAATATGAGTAATATAAAAAATCCCATGCCCACTCTTGATGCAGCTCTTCGTGCTCGTTGCTTTGACGAGGTGGCAACGGGATATAGCGAAGAAACAGCTTTAAACGAGGCGGCAAGATGCCTTAATTGTAAAAATCCTCTGTGTGTGGAAGGCTGTCCTGTAAAAATACATATTCCCCGGTTCATCCAAAAGGTGAAGGAAGGAGATTTTGAAGGCGCGTATCAGATAATCAGTCAGTCCTCATCTCTGCCTGCGGTTTGCGGCAGAGTTTGCCCTCAGGAAAGCCAGTGCGAGTCAAAATGCGTGCGTGGCATCAAGGGCGAGCCTGTGGGAATAGGACGCCTTGAGCGTTTTGTTGCCGATTGGCATAACACGTATTGCACAGAGTCACCTGCACGTCCTGAACCCAACGGACATAAGGTTGCCGTTGTAGGAAGCGGCCCCTCAGGTCTCACCTGCGCAGGAGATCTGGCAAAGCTGGGATATAGCGTAACGGTTTTTGAAGCGCTTCACACAGCAGGTGGCGTGCTTGTGTATGGAATTCCCTAATTCCGTCTTCCCAAAGCCATCGTTGCCCGCGAGGTTGAAACACTCAAAGCTCTTGGCGTTGATATAAAAACGAATATGATCATCGGCAAAACTCTCACAATTGATGAGCTCTTTGAAGAAGGCTATGAGGCAGTGTTTGTAGGCAGCGGAGCTGGTCTTCCCAGATTTATGGGCATTCCGGGAGAGAGCCTTAAGGGCGTTTATTCTGCAAACGAATTCCTCACAAGAAGCAATCTGATGAAGGCTTACCGCGATGGTAGCGCAACTCCTATTATGAAAGCCAAAAAGGTTGCAGTTGTTGGCGGCGGAAACGTTGCAATGGATGCCGCAAGAACAGCTCTCCGCCTTGGCGCTGAAAAGGTTTATATCGTATATCGCCGCTCTCTTGAGGAGCTTCCTGCAAGACGTGAAGAAGTTGAACACGCAATGGAAGAGGGCATCGAGTTTAAATTGCTGACCAATCCCACAAAGATTCTTGGATTTGCGGACGAAAATGATAAGCGAAACCCTCAGAATGGCTTTGTATGCGGAATGGAATGTGTTGAAATGGAGCTTGGCGAGCCTGACGCAAGCGGCAGAAGGAGCCCCGTTGTCAAGGAAGGCAGCGAATTTGTTCTTCCTGTGGACTGCGTTATTATGTCCATCGGCACAAGCCCCAATCCTCTTATCAAGGACACAACTGACGGTCTCACAGTAAACCGCCGCGGCGGAATTATCGTTGAGGAAGAAACGGGACTAACATCCCGTGATAGCGTATACGCAGGCGGTGACGTTGTAACAGGCGCCGCAACTGTTATTCTCGCCATGGGCGCAGGAAAAACAGCCGCAAAGGCTATCCATGAAAAACTGAGTAAATAAAAAAAGGAGCTTCGGCTCCTTTTTCTTTTCTCAAAAAATAAAAAATAAAATATTTATGAGAGTGTGTGTCAAAGGTGTGTGCTAAAAAAGGCGTCAGCTTTTTTCTATTTCTCACTCTATATCTATATATTTATCTTTATTTTTCTCTTTTTCTTTTTCTATATCTATATCTATATCTGTGGAAAATTTCCGCAATTTTCCGGAAATTTTCGGTAAACGCGGGTAGCGATTAAACGATTATCGTCGCTGTAGGGCACTCACACCGTAATTACAACGATAAACGATAATTTAGCGTAATAACTATATTAGATGACTGTAGGGCGGCTTGCCCTCAAGCCGCCGAGAACGTAATTGCTAAGCCTTATGAAACGGCGGCTTGAGG
>JAFXGC010000181.1 GCA_017513325.1 Clostridia bacterium | reverse complement strand
TTGAAGACGCAAAAGCAGAATACGAGGATAACTACGGTCCTCTCACCATATTCGGCGGCTCCTCTCCTGAATGCTGGAGCTGGGTTGAATCCCCTTGGCCCTGGGAATATGACGCAAACTGCCGCACTAAATAAGGAAAGGAACTAAAGCTTAATATGTGGATATACGAGAGAAAACTGCAATACCCCGTTAAAATCAAAAACCCTAACGCTGCCCTTGCAAAAGTCATTATAAGTCAGCTTGGCGGACCTGACGGTGAATTAGGTGCCGCAACAAGATATCTCAGCCAGAGATTTTCAATGCCATACCGTGAAGTGTCGGGAATATTAACGGATGTGGGAACAGAAGAACTGGCCCATGTGGAGATGATATCGGCAATACTTTATCAGCTCACAAGAAATCTTTCTATCGACGAGATCAAGGCATCGGGCTTTGATACCTATTTTGTTGACCATACAACAGGTATCTATCCCATTGCCGCTTCCGGCGTGCCCTTCACAACATCGTATATAGGCGTGAAAGGCGATGTTTTTGCCGACCTGCACGAAGACCTTGCCGCTGAGCAGAAAGCAAGAGTTACCTATGACAATCTGCTCCGCCTTATTGACGATCCCGATGTGTGTGATCCCATCAAATTCCTTCGCGAAAGAGAGATAGTTCACTATCAGAGATTTGGCGAGGCGATGCGCATAGCGCAGGATATGAGCGACAGCCAGAATTTCTACGGCTGGAACCCCAGCTTTGATAAAGAAGCAAGAAATATGGGTAAGCATTAAAAAGTATAAAAAGGTCGCTGAGTAATCAGCGGCCTTTCGCTTTATTGCAAACGATAATTCAGCTCTATAACCGGTAGGGGACGGCGCCCTCGACGTCCCGAAAAAACGAAGGATTAAAATTTATTATGGTGAAAATTGATCATCCAAAATCAATATTGAAAGCCTTAAAATTATGATTGTATTTTATAACGGGACGTCGTGGCGCCGTCCCCTACCGCTGAATTGTAGTTACACCGATAAACAATAAATTGCATCTCCCTCAGTCAAAAAGGCCGCTGATTTCTCAGCGACCTTTCTCTTTATTCGTTATTTCTTTTCTGCTTCTCGCCAACACACAGAACCATCCCCTGTGTTGCCATTCATCTCCATAAGAACATTTGACACTCATATCCGTTTATAAAAAATTTCATAATAAAACTAACAAACCATTCTCCTATCTAATTCAATAATCTGCAAATACATAACAAACTGTTCCCCGTCTGTATAGATTACCCCCTCAGTGAGTATATGTTTGTTGTGATTCTCACCCTCACACATACATTCAATATTATTAAATGTATAAAATGTGTAATCCACTTCTATAGGAGTCTTTTCAAAAACTTTATCAGGTATTACATATTGATCGGTGGAATTTTTCATTGAATTTTGTTTTATATGATTCAAAAAACTATTGAATTTGGATGCCTCTATAGTGGCTTTGATAAACAGAGGCTGTTTTAACATACAAAAAGAGTGCTCCTCACTATAATATTCATCTATAATGGCATAATTAATTTCTATGCCATCTGGAATACTCCATCCCGTTAACTCTGACAATCTATCATTTGACATATCTACATAATTAATTTTATCTTTTTTTACATCAATTAGGAAAAACAAAATTATACTAATAGCCATAATAATAGACAACATTGTTATACCTAATATCAAAAAAAATCGTTTTTGCATTTTATCCCCTCTTATCACAATTTTCTATATTACATATTTTATTTAAAGTCTGTAAAACCATTATCATAAAGATAAGAAAAAATAGTAGAAAACGTAAAGTTAATCATGAACATGAACACAGGGGACGGTTCTATGTGTTCTGTTCCCTTGTTATGATGACCAAACTAACTTTTAACCTAAACACATAGAACCGTCCCCTGTGTTTTGAACCGTCCCCTGTGTTTTCATATAAGACCATTTATAAATTAAGCAAATGCTACTTTGAAAGACTGGATTATATTTAAATAGAATTCATCTGAACCTACAATACACATTATACACATTTTGTTTAAAAATTCAACAATATTTAGTCATGCATTAAAACGCTATAACAACAAAATCCTTGTTTTCATTAGTTTTAAACACGTATATTTTCGTCCAGCAAGATGTTACATAATCAAATCTCTCTACTCTGGCTCCATGTTCACACCAATGAATTAATTCATAAGACTCGTACATTTCTTTACGTACGCTTCCGTCTAATATTTTTAATTCACAATCATCTCGCAACAGAAAATTCTCACAATCCAATTCATCAATGTATCGTTGTGTATCTTCAGAATCTATTTCAATAACAACTTCGTAATTAAAAACGTCAATATCGTATTGCTTCGTCCTGACATCAATTATTTTTCCCATATCAGGCCAATTTTTAATAGTAGTCAATCTTCCTATATCATCCATTGACCTTATTTTCTCAGGCACGGGAGTCCAAAAACCTGTTTCAGTATATACCATATTTCTAATGTTAAATAAATTGGATACATAGCCTAAACACAATCCTAATACTATCAAGCAAATAATACCGGTTATTTTCAATACTTTTTTCATAATAAACCTCCAATCAAAATAGATTTCATCTCAAAAGGACAGGGGGACGGTTCCATGTGTTAAAAATCTACGCCGTCCTGGATGTGTTTTCATATATAGTACGATTGAGAGAGGCAAAAAGCTTCACTTTTTCGTTTTTTGAATTTTTAGTTATTTTCTGTAATTGTTTTGTTTTCAATTTGATTCTATCACCACAACAAAAAATTGTCAATGTAGGGTACTTAAAAAAGGAGGCTTGCGCCTCCTTTTCATTTTATTTAATATCTCCACTTACCTTTGGTTAGTCGATAGCGCATCTCAAAAGCATCAACTGCATTGATCTTGTGATCTCCGTTTACATCCGATGCATACTCTTCCTGAGGGCTCTGCTCTATGCCTCGCTTGATATACAATTTCAGTTTAAAAAGATCAACTGAATTTACAATTCCGTCATTAGTGATATCTCCTGCAACAAAATACGGAGTTGGCTTGAAGCTCTCTACGATAGCCACAAAATTGCTGCACGCCCCCTGAGGCAGCGTTCCTTTTCTCAGTGATGTGATCTCATCCATATTTTTACACAGCGTTACAGATGCAATATCCATAACTTCATTTGCGTTTGTTGCCTCATTGAAAACATCCAGACGAATATTATTTATGTTTCCGCTCCAGCCGCTCTCATCGCCCATATAAACTGTTACATATTGCCAGTTGTTTGACATTACCGGCACTGTAAATACCTTTTTTCTATCCTCACTCGCACCTGTATTACTTCCGCATGCATAGTAAAAGGCGAAGGATTTATTTGTTTTGGCTGTTGTACGCAGTTTAAGAACAATATAGGGATAATCCTCTGCTTTTACTCTCTGCAAAAATGAATAGTCAAGGGTTACAAACGGGTCTATCGTATCCTTAACAGTCGTCATACGAAGATAATTATCACCCTCGAAATAATCAAGCAACAAATCATTAGGATTGCTCACAAATCTGTCAAGCATTGCTCCGTCCATATGAACGGGAGAAATCTCGCTATAATCAGGGTCAACTTCAATATGATTCAGGTTGCCCTGCCTGAGACAAACAGGGGTTTTATGCCACACGAATCCGATTCCTCCCCTGACAGCTCTTGCTGAGCCATCCGAGCATTTATTGCGGACCGTATAGCTGCCCTCCTCCAGCGTTACGAAAGTGGTTGAACCACCGCCGTCAAGATAGAAAACTGAATTATATCCAAGCTCACAGCAAAGCTCATAGCTTTGTGAAATTTTAAGTGCAGCACGGCTATTATCCTTTGTTGACGTTACTGTTACAAGAGCAACTGACCCGTCATCCTTATATCCGACCAATGTTGTTGGATAATAAGTGCTCTGCGGGATCGGTGCTCCCATATCGTTATAAAGCACCTGCATTTGTCCACCGATAGCATTCTGAACGTTTTGCCATATATCCGTGTTACCGTATATATCAACAAGCTCTGTTTTCAAAGTGACTCTCTTGCCTTTTGCACAAAGTGCTTTCAGATCTTCTATCCTGCTTCCTCTTGCGGTGAGTACGATCGTTTTCTCATCTGCAAGAGACGGGCGCACTGTTGATCCACTTTCATAAATATTAACAATCGTGCCTGTAATAGTTCCCCCTGCCTTTAAAGCTGAGGTATTGTGCATCATAAGTTCAACTTCGTATGAATCGTTTAGAGCATAATTTGAAGAATTGACACGATGGTTATACACCATAATCGAATCCATTGCAGGAATACGATTTATTCCGTCAGTTTTAACGGATATTCCATCAATATCAAGAGTTGTGGTTATAATTGGGATACCTATTACCGGTTGATTAAGGTTGGTTACTCCAAAAGCATGCCTATATCCTGCCGAAGTTCCCTGCTCAACATTGGTTGCTCCAATATTCTCCTGGTCTGCCTGTGCGCTTGACCATATCTCTCCGTCAACAATAAGGACTCCGCGCGGAACACTCAGAACGCTTTTTGTGACAGACGGACCACTATGGATGCTCGTCATATAAAAATCGCCATTGACTGCGGCAAGAACTGTCTGCCCGGGATGGTTTGAATTATATACCTCGGCTGACTTATTTATAGTCTGACCTTTGATCATATATGTTCCCGAATTGACAATTTCCAGACTGAGATTTGTATTGGAAAGATTACCCTCGGCTATATTTATTTCCCGATTATTACCATAATATCCGCTTAGCTGGATATTGGTATGCTTTACCCCTGTTTTCGTTCCGTCCGCCAGAGTAAGTTCTGTTGTTGTTCTGGAGGTTTCGCCCGTTATTTTTCCTATTGGCTCCGCGCCTGAGGAAAAAACAAGACCGGAACACACAAGGTAAATTATCAAGGTTGCAGCAATAAATCTTTTGTTTTTCACAATTAACTCCTGCCTTTTATATACTAATATGAGTATATATCATATTCCCTTTATTGTCAAACGACATTATTAATTTGCGCCTGCTGCGCTTTATCTGCATATAATGTTAGTGGAAAGGACTGATCATTATGACTACTCTCCCATTCAAGGGTGCCGCAAGCGCTGTGGTTACTCCCATGAAAAACGGAGAAATTGATTTTGAAGCGTTTTCACGCATAATTGATATACAGGTAAATTCCGGTGTTTCAGCTGTCGTTATATGTGGAACTACCGGGGAATCTCCCACTCTTACAGAAGCCGAAAAGCTCTCTCTATATAAAGCAGCCGTTGACAATGCAAATGGCAAGATCAAAGTTATTGCAGGCTGCGGCGCCCCATCCACAGCCTTCACGGCTTCTCTTGCAAGACAAGCTGAAGCTCTTGGTGTTGACGCTATTCTGACCGTTACTCCTTACTACAACAAATGCTCTGCCGAGGGATTATATCTTCACTACAAAACTATTGCCGAAAGCGTTTTTCTGCCGGTTATCGCTTACAACGTTCCATCACGAACAGGAGTTGACATTCCTATGGAAACATATGAAAAACTGGCTGATATAGAAAATCTGGCAGGTGTTAAAGAAGCTTCCGGAAACATTTCCAAAGCCGAAAAAATCAAATCTTATTTCGGTGACAGATTCGCAATCTACAGCGGAAATGACGATCTTATAGCTCCGCTTTATGCTGTTGGAGGAAACGGAGTTGTTTCTGTTATTTCAAATATAATGCCAAAAGAAACAGCTGAGCTTTGCCGCTTATGCCATGAAGGAAATATGACTGACGCCGCCAAGCTCCAAACTTATCTCTATCCAATGGTTCAAGCTCTCTTTTCAGAGGTAAATCCAATACCCGTTAAAACGGCTTTGGAACTTATGGGGATTTGCTCTGCTGAAATGCGCCTGCCGCTTTCTCCTATGGGAGACGCATACAAGAAAAAACTGATGGCTACAATGGAAAGCTATGGTTTATTATAAAACTTATAAACAGAAGACATATACAAAAGTATTAAAAAATCCCGACTTTTGAAAGTCGGGATTTTCATTGATCATAATCAATCGTTTTTAATTGCGTACTTCATCATATAGTACTCATAATAGTGATTATACTCCTGAACCTTACCTGCCTTAACGCGGTTAAGGTACTTATGCATATCCATATCATCATGAGCCATTTCAAGAATGCAAGCTGCAATATTGGAGCAATGGTCACTTACTCTCTCAAGGTTTGTGAGAAGATCGGACTGAACAAAGCCCATTTCAATTGTACACTCGTTCTTGCGGAGACGGCGGATGTGCTGCTTTCTCATATAAGACTTCAGCTCATCAACCACCTGCTCAAGAGGCTCAACAGTTACGGCTTTATCAAGGTCGTTATTCTTGAGTGTTTCAAGAGAAATATCAAGAATTTCGTTTACAGCTGCAACGAGCACATCCATTTCCTTCTTTGCTTCGGGTGAGAAAGCAAGCTTCTTTTCATTCATTTCTACAACAGAACCAACAATGTTGAGAGAATGGTCAGAAATACGCTCAATATCTCCAATAAGGTGAAGAAGCTTATTTGATTCATTGCTGTCTTCCTCTGTCATACTATGGCTGGAAAGCTTTACAAGGTAGGAGCCGATCTTATCCTCGTACTTATCAACTACCTTTTCACTATCTCTGATTTCTTTCTCTTTTTCCTCATCATAGGGTTCGGATATCATCGCCATTGCTGCTTTAACTGACTTGATAGCTTCCTCTGCCATATCAATTGTGATAGTACGGCAACGCTCAATTGCAACGGGTGGAGTTGCAAGAAGACGTTCGTCAAGCATAACTGTCTTTTCCTTAACATTATCGTTATCACGAATAATAACGTAAGCAAGCTTCTCAAGAAGACGTGTGCAGGGCATAAGAATCGCAAGTGCAACAAGCTTGAATCCTGTATGTGTGATAGAAATTGTAAGAGGAGAAGCCTGGATTGCATCAAGGTCAAAAGGAAGAACAGATAAATTATCAAGAATTGTATAAACGGGAAGAATGATTATTGTTGAAATAACGTTAAATGAAAGATGAATGAAAGACGCTCTTCTTGCATTCTTAGACGCGCCTGCAGAGGATATCATTGCTGTTACGCATGTACCAATATTCTGACCCATAATGATCGGAACACAAGCACCGCAGGAAATTGATCCTGTTGAAGAAAGCGCCTGAAGAATACCAACAGATGCGGAAGAGGACTGAATGATCGCTGTTACAACAGTACCAACGATAACACCAAGAATGGGGTTAGAGAACTTGAGGAAGATTTCTGCAAATGCTTCGGATTCCTTAAGACCGCTAACTGCTGCAGACATTGTGTCCATACCAACCATAAGAACTGCAAAGCCTATAAGAATAAGACCTGTGTCCTTTCTCTTGGGCTTGTTCTGGAACATATAGAAGATAACACCGATAACTGCAAGGATCGGAACGAAGGAAGAGGGCTTGAGCATCTGGATCCAAAGGGATTCACCGTCGATCTGTGTGAGAGTGAGAATCCATGCTGTTACAGATGTACCAAGGTTTGCACCCATAATAACACCGATAGACTGACGAAGAGTCATAATACCGGAGTTTACAAAACCAACAACCATTACTGTGGTTGCAGATGAAGACTGAATAACCATTGTTACAAGCAGACCAAGCAAAAATCCCTTAACAGGATTGGATGTCATACTTGCAAGAATATTTTTCATTTTACTGCCTGCTCTCTTTTCAAGACCGTCACTCATAACGTTCATACCGAAAAGAAACATTGCAAGACCGCAGAATAATTCTAATACGTCAAATAAATCCATACTATTCTCCTAAATCTTTACCGTTTTTTTGCTATAAACCGATAATATCACCCCTAAGTTAAATCTGCGACCGCCCTTATGTTAAATCTATGTTAAATGTTTTCACAAAAAAGCGGCTCAACCAAGAGCCGCTTAAAATCATATATCAAGCAAAAAATGAATGATTCCCAATAACCGTTATACATTCTCTGTTATCCGACACCCATGAGTCGGTTGCTATTTTAACATTTACAAAAAACAAAGCGTTGGGCAAAAGATTAACCCCTTCAAGGCACAGTTTTGCTGCTATTATACTCTCCTCGCCGGGATCCTTGTATATCGCTCCGTTTACCGTGGGTGTGAACTGAACTCCATTGTTTTTATCAAATATAACTCCGTATATCGTGTTGGGAAACAATGAGCTTTTAACTCTGTTCAGTACTACGTTTCCTACTGCAATTTTCCCCCTCAGAGATTCTCCCTCTGCTTCTGCGTGAATAATTTTTGCAAGCCATTTGACGCTGTCGCTGTCGTAATAGCTTTCTCCGCTTTCTATCATATTTCCTGACTTAACGGCTATTGCAGTTCTTGTGTTGTTATCCCAGCTGACCTTACATCCAAAAGCTGCTCCCAATGCACGTATAGGCACATACATCGTCCCGTTATCTATAATGCTTCCATATTCAAGCCATATGGTGCGTCCATTCGCTACCATATAATTGGAGCCGCCCTTGATTCTTATATTCAATCCTTCTGCGCTGATTGTTGCTGTTCGGGAACTTTGATTCCATGAAACAGAAACTTCTCCCATTGCTTCGGAAAACTGACGGACAGCTACATATGTTGTGTTGTTGTGTAAAAAACTTTTTCCTGCAAACTGCAAGCCATTGACCGTTACATTCAGATCAGCAGCCTTAACAGCTTGTACTTCACTTACTTCAGCCGGCGAGGGTGCAACCTCATCGACCGTTAACCAATCCGCTTTGGCGTTTACTGCTGATAACATAACAAGGCCAAAGCAAAGAAATATTGCCGTTATGCATTGCAAATATTTGTTTTTTCCCGATGTCTTCATTTAAAAACCTTCCTTTCACATTTTGGGTTACCTTCTTTTTTCCTCTATCCTCCCTTCAAAAGTTTCAGCTGCAGTTTTCTGCAGCTTCAAACATATTTTATCATCTGTGGCTTTTTCTTTCAATGAACAAATTCTGCCATACCAGATCTGAAAATTTTTCCCAGTTAACAAACATTAACACTTTTACAATTGATTTTAGATCTGCTATATAGTAATATATATGTATACTAACCCTATTTTATGAAAGAGACTGATAAAAATGTTATTTTCTTTTAATAAGCATTTCAAAATGATCGTATGCCTTCTGCTGTGCGCTTCAATGTTTTGCAGCTGCGGTGTTATAGTTTTCAATACCCCACAAGACACTGATAACACAGAGGAAACCGAATCCTCTCTTGAAACCAAAGAACCTTATGAGGTTGAAGAATACGATCCTTACTACTCCAAATTTGATGAGAATTTTCAGGATTTCATGCTGGATATCAGCAATTCCGATTACAACGGCGGAACTTTCCTTATTGCAAATATGAAAGAACCCCTTATAATCGGAGATGAAAACAGCAGCCCCATCATTTCACAGGAATATGAATATCGCAACGCCTATGTGGAACAAAAGCTGAACATCAGGCTGGCTGAAAAAATCGTTGACCCCGATACTATGTACAATGAAATCAGACAAGCAATCAAAAGCTCCACCTACTATGCCGACCTTATTCTTTTGCCCCAAGAAAAAATAGGTGAGTATTCAGTGGAAGGCCTTATTGCCAATATGTCCGGACTGCCCGGTATAAAATTTGATGCAGACTACTATAATTCAACCTCCGTTGCCAGTGCAGGCGGAAACTCAAAGATCTTCGGTGTTGCAGGAGACGCTTGCGCAAGCTATGACAGCCACTCTGCAGTTTTCTTCAACAAAACTCTTCTTTCACAGCTGACAGATGAAAACTTATACAAAATCGTTGACAGCGGAAGCTGGACCTGGTCAAAATTTCTTGGATACGCCGATTCTGTTTCCGGACTTGGTGAAGGATACTATTCTGTTGGATACCAGAACACAGCTGAATATATTCAGGACCTTATTTTCATATCCTCAGGTATGCAGTTTACCACCTGTGAATACGGTCAGATGCCACAGATAGCTTTTGATGCTGAAACGGCTAATCCTGTTGTTGACGTGATTAAAAGCGTTATAAATCATCCTTCAAAATTTGCTAACGATGAAGAAGCAATAGCAAACTTTGCCAACGGAAACACCTTATTTCTCATAGAAAAACTCAACACTATGGAAACTCTTTCCACAAGCCAGGCGGATTGGGGCATCGTACCCCTTCCAAAGTATTCCGAAGAACAGGAGAACTACCGCTCACTTGTTTCAGCTGAAAATGCTATGTTCTTTGCTATGGTGCCAACTGTTTCAGATTCTCAGAAAATAGCCGACGTTCTGGCAATGATAAATATTTCCTCATATAAGGAAACTCCCGATGCCATTGCAAATGATGCTATGAGCTATTATCTCAGAGACAATGCCAGTACCAAAAATGTGGCGCGAATATTAAACAGCGCCGTATATGATCTGGCATACTCTTTTTCCAGTGAATCAAAAGCTATCTCCAATGCAACATACAATAATATAAGAAATGCTTCCATTGGCAAATCAAGTGTCAAATCATATCTTAAGAGCTGGTCGCGCTCATTTGATATAGCTATGAACAAAGTGTTCGAAAACTAATGTCACCATAAAAAGTCTGTTTTTTATAAAAAGGCAGACTTTTTTATATTATTCGGCTTCAAGATTGTTCATAGATTAAACTGTTTTTGTTAACAGTTATCTGTTAATATGATGTTGAACTTGTTATAATATAAGAAAAGCAGGTGAATAAATATGAATGATAAATCCACTATAAAAAATATAATAGAATCCGCTGATATCCAAAGCCAAACTGAAACTGTGCCCGAAAGCACCTCTTATAAAAAAATCAAACGAGAATCTCCTATGAAGCTGATTCTTATTATTTCGCTCTGCGTTTCGCTGGCACTTCTTGCATGCGCTTTTGCGTATATCAGCCTTTCCCCCAAGCTCAAACCGTCAACCGATGTGGAAGGAAAAATATATCTTACATCAGACTCAGCCCCCTGGTTTTCTTTTGAAAACGGAGTTATTGCTCTGAATTCCGAATACAGCGACGCTTTGCCCGAAACTCTTGTTGTTCCCGATTACTTCAATGAAATACCCGTTACAGCAATAGCTGAAAATGCTTTCAGCGAAAAAACAGAGATCAAAACATTGAAGCTTGGTGATAACATAACAACGATAGGAAAGAAAGCATTTTTCGGCTGTTCTTCTCTTGAAAGCGCGACTTTGCCCTCAATTGAAAATATAGAGACCGAAACTTTTGCAGACTGTGTTTCTCTGACGGTTGTAACAGCCCCTAAAGTAAAGGTCGTATACACGAAAGCTTTTTATAATTGCCAAAATCTTGATGACTTTGTTTCCAATTCCCTCGCATCGATCGGGCAAAGCGCATTTGAAGGTTGCTCTAAACTTTCTAACATAAACACCGCCAAAATCAAAAAATACGGGAAAAGAGCGCTGGCAAATTGCGGATCCCTTCCTGCTATTCATATTGCAGACGGAGCAAAGCTTGGCGCTGAATGTTTTGAAGGCTCTTCTATAATCGACGTTGTCTTCCTTGGCAAAGCTTCTGTTGAAAAGGGAGTTTTCAAAAACTGTGCTGAACTTATAAAAATGCCTCTGCCTTTGGAAATAACTGAAATTCCGCAGGAAATGTTCAGCGGTTGCAGCAGCATTGCCGATATCACTATTCCCGAAAGCGTTACATCCATAGGAGACAGTGCCTTTTCCGGCTGCATCGGCGTTGTTACTGCTCAGATCCACGAAAAGGTTACCGAGCTTGGAAACGGTGTTTTTGAAGGATGTATCTCTTTGAATATACCTGAGATCAAATCTCAGTTAACAGAACTTCCGGAACGAACATTTAAAGATTGCGCTTCTTTAAGCTATGTTGTTCTTCCCGATACGATCGTTAAGATAGGCGATGAAGCTTTCAGCGGATGCTCAAATATGCAGAGCACCAATCTTCCTTTCGGTACAACGACAATTGGTACCAAAGCTTACTATGGATGCCAGGCATTTGAAACTATTGCTCTTCCTGCAGGAATAATTGAAATTGGAGACAATGCCTTTGAAAGCTGTTTCAATGCCAAGTCCGTTGTTTTTCCTGCTTCTGTAGCACAGATAGGAGACGGGGCACTGAAAAACTGCACCTCCCTGGAAAGCCTGGGGCTATACTGTGACGTGGATGGAATCAGCGGAAGACTCGTCGATGGTTGTACATCACTGAAAACGGTGTCCACATCTTCTTTCAGCTCAAAATATACCACTTTCGGTGGTGCACTGCTCTCATATGACAAATCTGAACTGATCATATTCCCTGCTGCGAATGAACTTGACTCATACAAATTGCCATCTACCGTTACATCTGTTGCAGCATATGCGTTTCTGGGTGCGCAGTTTGCGGAGCTTGATCTTTGCAACGCTGAAATGATAGGTATGAGCGCTTTTGAAAACTGTAAAAATCTGACTACCGTTACAGGAGAAAAGGTTTCTCACATAGGTTATGGTTCTTTCAAAAACTGCACCTCGCTTGCTCAGATTGTTTTCTCGGATAACCTCAGTCAGATCGATTCCGAAGCTTTCGCTAACTGCGAAAATCTGACGGAAGTTTCTCTCACTGAAAAGGTAGAAATATCCGATGATGTTTTTGGAGAGAACGTAATCATCGTTTATCCCGAAAAAGAAGAGATTGAAGATTAATAACAAAGGCGGAGCTTTATCTTAAGCTCCGTCTTTTATTTGTACTCTATCGCTTTGCTGTTTATTTATATCAGAATTTTGACCTGATATCTCTTTTTGTTGACACAATATTGACTTATATGTTATCCTTAATTTATGAAAACCTGGGAGGGTGAAATATGAAAAAAGATAAAAAATTTGCGGGTGCTGATGAAAGAACTCCTTCGCGTGCACAGTATTTCTCTTGGATAAATAACACAAATGAAGGATCTACGGAAAAGCAGACCCTTATCAATCTGGATTATTTTGCTTATCTGAAGCGCTGCTACAATATGCAGCTTGATATATACGCCTGGGATGCAGGAAACCTTGACGGAGCAGCCAACACATATCAGACAATGGACTCTCCAAAAATCAAGGCGCAATACCCTAACGGATATAAGCCCGTAGTTGAAGCGGCTGAAAAAATAGGCTGCAGAATGGGCGTTTGGGGCGGAGCTGACGGTTTCGGAGACACAGAGGAAAGTGCTGAAGAAAGAATTGAACAAATGGTTTCGCTTGCAAGAGACTATAACTTTGCTCTTTTCAAGTTTGACACTGTTTGCAGCCAGTTTGATCCTGCTCACGAAAAACATTTTATAAAAATGATGCAGAATTGCCGTAAGTATTCCCCAGATCTGATTCTGCTCAATCACCGTATTCCCCTCAGCCCCGAGGCTGAAAAATATGCAACTACCTTCCTTTTCGGTGGAGCTGAAACATATGTTGACGTTCATATGGCAAACCAGATAACCGCGCCCCATCACAGAGCCTTTATTATGGACAGAGGCCAGACTCCCGATATGGCAAGACTGACTGAGGACCATGGCGTTTGTATTTCTTCAGCTATAGACTTTTTTGAAGATGATCTGATAATTCAGGCTTTTTCAAGAAACCTTATCCTCGCTCCCGAAATATACGGCAATCCCTGGCTTATGCGTGATTTCGAGCAGGCACGCCTTGCACGAATATTCAATCTCCACCGCCGTTACCGAGATATTCTTATTGACGGAATGATCATGCCCGAAGGCAAGAATTATCCCAACGGTACCGTTGTGCGCGGTGATCTTTCACGACGCTTTATTGTTACAGGCAATATGAATTGGGAAGAAAAAGTGATGAACGTTTCTCTCAATCTTTCCATCGGGCTTGCTCCCTGCGATAAAGTCACCGTTATTATTCACCACCCATATGAAAAGTTTGTGGGTGAATTTGATTGGGGCGAAACAGTTGAAATTCCTCTTGAAAGCTTCAGATCATCTTTGGTTGAAGTTTGTGATTCAAAGATTGCTGATGATATGCCCCACGACTGTGAATATGAAGTTCTTCACGAAACTGAAAATGGTAAAGTTGATAAGATCAAGATCGTTTCTTCAAATGGAAATACAACTGTAAACGGCAAGCTACTTGATATTCCTGCGTTTGACAATACCCTCGGCGCACCCAAAGCATTGTCAGAGCTTGATGCAGATACTTTTGCTCCTATGCCCGAAAACGCCGACCAGCTGCTTGAAGTGGCAATGTTCGCGCAGGACCACGACTCTCTTGAGATTCGTTCACTGAGAAGATCGGGAGAAACCGCAATTCCCGAAGTTAAAGCTGCGCGAGACATTTTCTTTGATCAGAAAACATATAAGCTTCGCGGATGCGAAAGCAGGTTTGCTTTTGACGGCAATGAAGATACATTCTTTGACGGCACATCTAAGGTATTCCACGGAGACTACGGGTACCGTATGAACGGCGGTTGCCTGAGAGTTGACTTCGGTGCGGAATACGAAGCTGACAGCATCTATTTTGAATATTTTGATTCCGATGCAGTTGAAAGCGGATATTGGGCAAGCTCCACAAAACAGACTCTTACTCCCATCTGTGACTACTCCACAGACCTGAAGAATTGGAAAGATACATATATCGACGAGGTTCATACTATCAGACGTCAGGATCAGGAGGTTGTTTTCGGAATTATCCATAACATCAAAACTTACAGCGGCAGCCGTAAATATGTGACATATCCCATAAACGATAAGATACGTTACTTCCGTATGCCCTGCCCACTAGATCACATCCACAAGATCGCTCTTATTAAAGATGGCAAGGAAATAGAACTCTCTGCCCCCAGAGCAAACAACCTTCTCCCTGCAGGACGCAAGGCTGATCATTGCAAAGAGCTTAATACATTTATCAGTGCTTGTGATTATACCGAAGGTTGCTATCTTGCAGTTGGACTTGAAGGCTATCACGGAGCCGAAGGCGCATATACAGTTATCGAATGTGACGGAAAGATTTACGGCGCGCCCGATCGCTCTCCCTCATATAAAACAAACGCTTGGGAATATATCACTGCAGCCGGCAGCGCAGTTGACCATCACTACACCTTCTATTTCCCCATCACCAAAGATATGTGCGACAAAAATATCAAAGTGACTGTTCTTGGTATGAACAAGGAACTTACAGATTACGGTATCAGATGTTTCCTCTGCCGAGAAAACAAAGAACCCGAAGGTGTTGTCCTCAATCTTGACTGATTCTGTTTGTGCTATAAAATGTGTTGAAATTTCCTATAAAATGTGATATTATGTTAGCATAACGGGATATCTAATATTCCTTTCAAGGAGCGGATTATGCTTGATACAAAAACTGCATCAGATTTTTTGGCAATTCTCACTGAAGAACTAATCCCCGCAATGGGTTGCACAGAACCTATCTCGCTTGCATTTGCTTCTGCAAGAGCAAGAGAAGTCCTCGGCTCTCTTCCCGAAAGCATCACTGCTTATTGCAGCGGAAATATAATAAAAAACGTGCGCTGTGTTACAATCCCCAACTCAGGCGGAATGACAGGCATTGAAACAGCCTGTGCCCTCGGCGCTTTCGGCGGAGACGCAACGCGTGTTATGGAAGTGCTTGAAGCAGTTACTCCCGAAACAAGAGAAGCTGCAAAGGCATTTATTCAAGACGGTCATTGCGAAGTTGAATATCTTGATTCTGAAATCCCTCTCCATTTTATTATAGAAATGAAAGCAGGACCCAACTCCGTTCTCGTTGAAGTGAGATACAGCCATATCAATATCGTTCGTATCATCCGCAACGGCGAGGATGTTTTCAAAAGCGATGTGGTTATTGAAGAAGCGCTTATGGCAGACCGATCTGCTCTAAGTGTTGAAAATATAAAAGAGTTCGCTGACACTGTTGATATTTCTCTGGTAAAGTCTATGTTTGACAGGCAGATCCAATGCAATATGGACATTGCATACGAAGGAATGAGTGGCGGATACGGACTTGGCATCGGTCAGGTTATAAGAGAAGCTTATCCCGAAAGCGTTGTTACAAGAATGAAGGCTTATGCTGCAGCAGCTTCCGAAGCAAGAATGGATGGCTGTGATATGCCCGTTATAATCAATTCAGGCAGCGGCAATCAAGGTATTGCTTCATCTGTTCCCGTTATTGTATATGCAAGAGAAAAAGCAATTCCAAAGGAAAAACTTTATCGCGCTCTTGTTTTCTCAGGTCTTCTCACGATCTATCAAAAGGAATTTATAGGCAAGCTTTCCGCATTTTGCGGAGCAGTTTCAGCCTCCTGCGCGGCAGGTGCGGCTATCACTTATATTGACGGCGGAACTGTAAAACAGATAAAAGACACTATTGATAACACACTGGCGGACATCCCCGGAGTTATCTGCGACGGAGCAAAAACTTCCTGTGCGGCCAAAATAGCATCCGCTCTGGATGCGGCCATGCTTGCTCATTCTCTTGCTATGAGGGGCAAAACTTACGAGGCTTTCACCGGAATTCTCAAAGAGGATGCCGGAGAAACTATCAGCTGCGTTGGTTACATAGGCAAGGTTGGTATGAAGCAGACGGACAAGGAAATTGTACGCCTTATGCTTGAAGAATAATTAAAACCGAGAGCTGTGGATTCCCACAGCTCTCATTATATTGAAAAAAGAAGGTCGTTTTATGGTTTGGTTCATTTCTATTGCCGCAGCAGTGGCTATCCTTGTTTTGCTGACATCATTTATATGCTATATGAAAGTGTTTTATGCTCCGCCATTCAAAAAGCCGGGTGAAGACGAATATGAAATTCCCGAAGGGGAGATTTACGAAGCATTCCGCGATGAAATGGTGGGCTGGGTGAAAGAAGTTCGCTTGATGAATGGCGAGCACATAACAATAAAATCTTTTGACGGGCTTATTCTCAGCGGAACTTACTATGAATATAAAGAAGGAGCTGTGACAGAGCTGCTCTTTCACGGATATCAGGGATATGCGGAAAGAGATTTGAGCGGCGGCGTTATACGCTGCTTTGAGCTTGGCAGAAATGCTCTTATTATTGACCAACGAGCTCATGGAGATAGCGACGGGATGACAATTACATTCGGAATAAACGAATCAAAAGATTGCCTCTCCTGGATAGATTATGCCGTTAAAAGATTCGGAGATGACTGCAAGCTTATTATCACAGGCGTTTCTATGGGGGCATCAACCGTTATGATGGCCGCAGGCAAAAAACTGCCTGACAACGTTGTTTGTGTGCTTGCGGATTGCGGATATACTTCTGCCGAAGAGATCATCAAAAAGGTTATTGATAAAATGGGGCTTCCAGCAAAATTACTCTATCCCTTCGTTAAGCTTGGAGCAAAAAACTTCGGTGGCTTTGATCCGGACAAAGATTCTCCACTTGAAGCAATGAAAAGAAGCAAAGTGCCGGTTATTTTTATTCACGGCGACGACGACGCTTTTGTACCTTGTGATATGAGCCGCAGACTTTATGAAGCTTGCGCATCCCAAAAGAAAAAGCTTGTGACGGTGAAGGGCGCAGGACATGGTCTTGCATTTCCCGTCGACAAAGAACTTTACCTTGATTCTCTCAGAGATTTTCAGAGGGAATGTGGGTTTTGATATATGTTATCTGTAGGACATATGAAGCTTAATTAGCACAAAACGGCATTGCAAATTGCAATGCCGTTTTTATGTTATTTTATTCCAAAAACCTTTTTTCCTCTTGCCTGCTCATATTTTATTTTGTAGATCTCCTCTGTTGCGAAGGCAAGTTTTGTTACCACATCTGTTTTCGTGGGAAAACAATAGAAGGAGTCATTTTCTGTTGAAATGTCAACGCAGTCAAAAGGCTTGATATGGGGGAAGTCGTATTCAACATGCAGGCTGTTTATCTGAAGGGGCTTGCGCTGAATTATGTAGTCACTGCCGTTATAATGCCCTTTCAGTACAAAACCATTTTCCAAATCGTGAGTGAGTGTTGCTTTCCCAAGAGGTTCAAACTTCCAGCATCCGGGCATTGAATGAACGTCTACCTCATCTTCAAAATAATAAGTTCCGTTTTCAATCTGAGATTTCACCTGCGCTCTTTCCCACTCAAACCAATCGGGCACGTGAGAAAATTCTGTTTCACCGTTTATTGCTGAAAGAGTTCCGTCCTCGTTCAAATTCCAACGCTTTCCGCAAGCTGTACAGAAAAGCTCTGTCCCCTTTGACGCCATTTTTGATTCTTCCTTACAGCAAGGGCACTGATAAAGGATCTTATGCATACCTTCAGCACGGAAAGACTCTGTTATGAGAATTCCGTTTTCCTTCTGATAACGGTAATCATCATACTGAAGCGCCTTCTGTATTCTCTCATTAAGTTCATCAACGCTAAGTGTTTTCGCCTCATCTGCTGTGATGATCTGCGTCATCGTTGTGTGCAGAGGCACCTTGCGTTTCTTTCTGAAATTCCAGAAAGGCGCATGCAAATAGTTTCCGCGATGAACAACTGCCACAACGGGAACCTTGTTCATTCTCACAAGCATACCAAGAGAATCGGGCAAAAAGGAAGTTGTTCCGCAAGGAGAATACCTTGCTTCAGGATACATACAAAGGATATCTCCCTTTTTAAGCACGTGACGGATGGAACGCACAAGGGGCATATCATTTGTGAATTTTCTCGTGCAGATTGCACCTATCCATTCCATAAGCCAGGGGCGAAGATAATATCCGTCAATATTGACGACATTATTTACTTTATGAGGATGTGTTCCAAGAGCTGTCAACTCAAAATCAACAAATGACATATGGTTGCTGAGGATCATATACGGCGGCTTGAGCCCTTCCATATTGATTTTTTCAACCTTATGCTTTTTGTTCAGCAGCATTATCTTTGAAAGTATCCAGATAAGCCAGGTAAGATACCAAGGCTGACGAATAGGTCTTTTTGCTGTATTATAGCGTTTATCTTTTTTATAATTAACGTCCATATTTCATTCCTTTAACAAATTTCAAGACATTATACAATATTTCTGTAACAATTGCAAGATATAATACATACGCTATATTCATTAACATTATTTATTCTATAAGGGAATAGTTCCCGATATTAAAGGGATATAATATAAAAAACATATTTATGAAAGGGTGAGTTTTTTGAAAAAAGCCCGTAAATTTTTAATTGGAACGACAGTTGCAGCAGCAGGCGTCAGCGCTGTTACTGCAATTTCATACAAACTGACTAAAAAGCTGCTCAACGTTGCAATGGCCCGCGAAATGCCTAAAGGTATTTATGATAACAAAGAAAAACTTTATGGCTCCACTGAAATCAAAACTTTTTTAGACGAACTTGATTCAAGCGCCGAAAAACTGTTGGGTGCAGGTTGCGAAACCGTTGAGATCGCCAGCCACGACGGACTTCGTCTTGTTGGGCATTGGTATGATTGTCCCAACGCCAAAAGAATTATTGTTGCAATGCACGGATGGCGCTCAACCTGGGCAAGAGATTTCAGCCAGATATCTGATTTCTGGCACGACAGCGGTTGCAGTGTGCTTTATGCAGAGCAGCGTGGCCAGGGCAACAGCGACGGAGATTATATGGGGTTCGGTTTGCTCGAAAGATACGACTGCCTTGATTGGATAAACTGGGCGGTAGAAAAAAGCGAAGGAAAACTGCCTATATATCTGGGCGGAGTTTCCATGGGTGCCACTACTGTTCTTATGACCGCAGGACTTGATCTGCCCGAAAACGTTTGCGGTATTGTTGCAGACTGCGGATTCACTTCCCCACACGCTGTTTGGAAGCACGTTGTTGAAAACAATCTTCACCTGACATACAACGGACTGCGTGGCGCAGTTGCAAGCGATCTTTGCAAAAAAAGGATCAATATTGGAGCAAAGGACTACTCTACAATTGATGCAATGCAAGTGTGCTCCGTTCCGGTTTTGTTCATTCACGGCACAGATGATCGCTTTGTTCCCATAGAAATGACCTACGAAAACTACAAACACTGTGTTGCGCCCAAAGATCTGCTTGTTGTGCCCGGTGCTGAGCACGGAATGAGCTATTATCTCGGAAAAGAACTTTATGAAGCAAAAATCACTGAATTTTGGCAAAAATATGATAAAACCTCTTGAAATTGGTAAATTTCAAGAGGTTTTGTTATTATTTGTGTCTTTTTTACGGAAGGTGCTGTCGTATTTGCGTCATAATTTTGGTAATATTTTACATATTATTTTATACAGTTGTCGTTTATTGTGGTTTCGCAGCGCATTTTCTGCATTTGCAAAACTTTAGCAGATATATTGGTTTTTTCGGTTATTTATGATATAATTTTTATATAAAACAACGCAAAAAGGAGACTTTACCATGAGTATGAAGGATAAAATGCACACCGGGGAGCTTTATCTCTGCGGCGACAGCGAAATTATGAAAGAACAATTTGTTTGCCTTGAAAAGCTCTATGAATATAATCATACACGCCCATCCGAATTTGAAAAGCGTACAGAAATGCTCAAAGATATGTTTGCTGAAATTGGTGAAGGATGCTACATTGAACCACCTCTCCACGCAAATTGGGGTGGAAAGCATATTCATTTCGAAAAAAATGTTTACTGCAACTTCGGCACGACCCTAGTGGATGACACTCATATCTACGTTGGAGACTACACTATGTTTGGCCCTAACGTTGTTGTAGCAACAGCAGGACATCCCCTGCTGCCCGAATTAAGACAGGAAGGTTATCAATACAATTTCCCTGTTACCATCGGCAAAAACTGCTGGATAGGAGCAGGTGTTATAATCGTACCCGGAATCACAATTGGTGATAACGTTGTTATCGGCGCCGGCAGCGTTGTTACAAAAGATATTCCCTCAAACGTTGTGGCAGTTGGCAATCC